>NZ_JBQNBU010000063.1:0-11872 GCF_052169795.1 Catonella sp. | reverse complement strand
AAATTGGGATGGAAGTGGAGAGAAATATGGAACTGCAGGAGAGGAAATTTCGCTTTCAATCAGAATATTTAAAATAATTTATGATATTTATTATTTGAAAACACATAAGGAAATTGTAGGAGTGTTAACGGATGAGGAGGTTATTGAATTGATACGCTCCGAGAGTGGAAAAAGATATGACCCTAAGCTTTGTGAATGCAGATTGGAGGAGATTCTATAGTGAAACGAGTAATCACATACGGAACTTTTGATTTGCTTCACTATGGGCATGTCAATATCTTAAGAAGGGCAAAGGAATATGGAGATTATCTTATAGTTGCAATTTCTACGGATGAATTTAATTGGAATGAAAAAGGCAAGAAATGTTATTTTTCATATGAACAGCGTAAGCAGTTGGTTGAATCCATCCGTTATGTGGATCTTGTAATCCCCGAGGAGAGTTGGGAACAAAAAATTGAAGATGTGAAACTGTATAAGGCAGATACCTTTGTTATGGGAGATGATTGGAAGGGTAAATTTGATTTTTTAAAAGAATACTGTAATGTAGTATACCTTCCAAGAACTCCTGAAATATCTACTACTCAGATAAAAAATGACTTGCAAAAATAAATTATATATGGATATAAAATGATATGAAGAAAAAGATAATGGAAAACAGGAATAGGGCTACCTGTAGAAAAAATCATAATGATACTCATGAAAAGTCAGATTTAAATATGAAAAAGGTATCATGGAAGGCAGGCAATATGCTCTATCCCTTACCGGCAGTCATGGTAAGTCTTACTGATAAGGAAGGAAACAGCAATATTATAACTCTTGCATGGGCGGGGACTATATGTACCAATCCGCCCATGCTTTCTGTATCTATAAGACCTGAACGCTATTCTTACGATATTATAAAGGAAACCGGTGAGTTTGTGGTAAACCTTACAACTAAAGAGCTTACCTATGCTACAGACTACTGTGGTGTTAAGTCCGGCAGGGATGTGGATAAGTTTAAGGAAATGAAGCTTACAAAGCTTCCCTCTGAGAAAATAAAGGCTGTAGCCATAGCAGAAAGTCCTGTAAATATAGAGTGTAAGGTAAGGGAGATAATGGAGCTTGGAAGCCATAGCCTCTTTTTAGCCGATGTTGTAAATGTAAGGGTGGCTGAAAAATATCTGGACGAAAAAGGTAGATTCAATCTTAAGAAAGCAGATTTGATAGCCTATTCACATGGAAGATACTATGAGCTTGGAAAAGAACTGGGAACTTTTGGATATTCAATCAGAAAAGAAGGAAAAGCCGGTAATAAACCACAAAATACTGATAAAGAAGTAAAAACAAAAAAAGTTAATGCACCAAATGATAAAAAGAATAAATTTGCAGGAAAGCAGTTAGATAATAGAAGAAAATCAGATACAGGCAAAAATAAAACAGGTAAAAGAAAATAAAAGATGTATATAACTTGTAAAAGCAGTTTGGTAGGAGTTATTGTTGAAGATGAAAAATAATATAACATTAATAGGTATGCCGGGAGCAGGGAAAAGTACTGTAGGAGTAGTGCTTGCAAAGGTAATGGGTTACAGGTTTGTAGACAGTGACCTTGTGATACAGGAGAAAACAGGTAAACTTCTTTCAGAAATTATAGAAGAAAAAGGTACTGAGGGCTTTCTTCAGGTAGAAGATGAAATAAATGCAGGGCTTAACTGTGAGAAATCAGTTATCGCAACAGGTGGAAGTGCAGTATATTGTAAAAATGCTATGAAACATTTAAAAGAAATATCAACTGTAGTCTATCTCAAACTACCTTATGAAAAGGTAGAAAAAAGGCTTGGCAATCTAAAGGACAGAGGAGTAGCCCTAAAAGATGGTCAAACCTTAAAAGACCTCTATGAAGAACGCTGTCCGCTTTATGAAAAATATGCAGATGTGGTTGTCGAAGCAGATACTACTTCTGTAGAAAGTTGTATGAGGAAAATTGTAGAAAGCATAAAAGAATAAAGTTACAGATTAATTGTAAATGGAAGAACCCCCGAAGCGACACCTTCGGGGGTTCGTTTGAGTCAGCTGGTTTTCTATCGCTGTTACAGTATTATAATAAGTCATTTTCAAATATAAGTCAAGATAAAAAATTCTACTGTTTCTGCTTATGAAAGAAAATTGTAAGTAAAACTTCATAAATTATCACATAATAACTTCGTCCCTTTATGATAGAATATTAACAATCAAAACATTATCACAGAGGGAGAATACTATGGAGACTGTACTGAGGTTAACAAATGTAAATAAGAGTTTTGGAGAGCATCATGTCCTTCATGATGTAAGCTTTGAAGCAGGCAGAGGCGAACTTATAGGATATATTGGACCAAATGGAAGCGGAAAGTCTACTACTGTAAAACTTATGCTTGGAATTCTGGGAAATTATTCAGGTACAATAGAGGTGCTTGGGAAGAATATCGAAGAAGACCTTGTAAGTTATAAGCGTAAGATAGGCTATGTTCCGGAAATTCTTTCTCTTTATGAAAGCCTTACAGGAGAAGAGTATATCTCCTTCCTCTCTTCCGTTTATGAGCTTAGTAACTGGCGTGACAGAATGCAGGAGTTAGCCGAGATTTTCAATATAAATGACGCACTTACAACTCGTATTTCAGGCTACTCTAAGGGTATGAAGCAAAAGATTGCCATCATAGGAAGCCTGATACACAATCCTGATATATTATTCTTAGATGAGCCGTTAAACGGAATGGACACAAACAGTGTGGCTGTATTTAAGGAGGTTCTTAAAACTCTTACAAGACAGGGCAAGACTATATTTTATTCCTCCCACATTATGGAAGTGGTTGAACAGATGAGCAGCAGGGTAATCCTCCTTAAGGACGGGGCAGTAATTGCAGATTCGACAGTTGAAGAACTTAAAAATAACAGTAACGGCAGCAGTATGGAAGATATTTTCAACAATCTTACAGGTTTTACTTCAGGACATGACCTTGCAGCCAAGTTTGTAGATACCCTTACCGGAGGTGAGACTATTGAAAATGAAAAATAGCGAACCGCTTGTATTAAAGGTTGTTGATAAGTGTGTACAACCGTTTTTAAGTAAAGACTTAAACTACAATCACATCCGGGAAATGCTTAAACTAAAGCTTATCATGGACAGCAGAAGGATACCGATAGGCACACAGAAAAAATCAGAGAAATTAAAAAAAGAACCTAAAAGGTCGATGCTCTTAACCTGCCTCGTTTACTTGTTTATAGGTTTATTCATAGCTGCAATGCAGTCTATGCCAAATATATTCGGTGGAAATATGCTGGGATTTTCTATGCTTATTTTTATCTTGTTTTCAGCATATATAAGCGAATATTCAGCGGTGCTTTTGGATACAACAGAAAAATCATTTTACGGGGCACTTCCGATAGGGCATAATGAAATAAATACAGCCAAAAATATACATATAGCCTACTATATAGGAACTATTGCATTTTCTATGATGTTGCCTTCAATGATTACGGCCTTTATTTTCCATGGAGCTTTATATGGCTTGTTGTTTGTGGTAATGTCTGTAGTTATTACTGTGTTCTGCCTTCATCTTGCAGGAACCATCTATTATTTGCTTCTCAAGGTATTTTCGGGAGAGAAGCTTAAAGACATACTCAGCGGTTTTCAGGTATTTATGACAATAGCTATGGTACTTGCATATCAGATTGTTCCCAGAGTGATAAATTTTGCTGAGTTTGCAAAGGCAGAGCTGACCTTCTCTCCTTTTTTCATTATACTACCACCTGCCTGGTTTGCAGGTATATTAGCTGTGTTTTTTGCAGCCACATCGGCAGGATACTACTATATACTTGCAGGAATGGCTGTAGCAGCCTTAGTTCTGCTTGAAATTGTATATAAGAGGAAAGTAATGCCTGAGTTTGAAGGTGAGCTTGACAAACTGACAGAAACAGCCAAAGAAAATAAATCCCTCTCTACATTTTCCATGTTTTTATGTAAGATGCTTTCAAAAGATGAGCAGGAAAATGCTTTTATGAAGCTTGTGCTCATACAGATTTCAAGAAATAGGGATATAAAGTTAAAGCTCTATCCACAGCTTGCCAATGCACTTATATTGCCTTTTATAATCTTGTTATCACAGCTTTCACGCTCCGGTGGCTTTACAGGTCTTATGACAACCGTAAGGGAAAGCAGATGGACTCTTGCGTTATTGTATTCGGTTGGACTTACATCATCGGTTCTTTATACAATTATAAGCCAGTCCGGCAATAAAGAGAGTCTGTTATTTTATCAGGTACTGCCTATAGAGAATCTCAGTAAGTGCATAAGGGCGGGAGTTAAAATTGTTCTGTTTCGCTATATTACTCCGGTATTTATTATTTTATCGGCAATATTTTTTGTTGTTTGCGGAATAAAAGTCCTTCCGGATATAGTTTTAGCTTATATTGCCTTTATATTTATCACAAGCTTTGAAATACGTATAAGCAGCTGGGTGTTACCATTTTCAACAGAGACTGCCACTAACAATGCAGGCTACAATATGATGATGTTTTTAATAAATATGATTGTTTTGGGTGGAGCCGGGTTTCTCCATATATTTTTCTTAAATACAATTTTATTGCAGGTTTTAGGAATTGTAGTTATGATGGCAGCTAATTTAGTATTATGGAAATTGTTTATGAATAAGAAATATGTTATTGCAAGAGAATAAGTGTGTGATTACATAAAAATAAGCCACTGTAGACTGTTTAGTTTACAGTGGCTGTTTCTGTGAAAGCTTAGAATTTAATCAAACCAAATACACTGGCAAGTGAGCTTACCAAAATAACAAGTATACATATAGGAGCTAAGTATTTGATAAAGAACTTATAAAGTCCTTTACGCTTAAACTTAGAAGACTGTTCAACCTCTTCAACTATCTTATCCACCCCAATCACATAAACTATGAGTATACAGGTAGAAAGAGCTGCAATTGGCATCATGAGTGAGTTTGTAAGGAAGTCAAAGAAGTCTAAGACACCCATTCCGAGTATCTGTACAAAATCAAGCATACCGAAGCCAAGTGCTGAAAGTGAACCAAGTGCAACTATGATGATACCGATAACCACACTTGCTATATTTCTCTTCCAGCCAAGCTGATCTTGGATTGTAGATACACAGGATTCGGCAAGTGAGATTGCACTTGTAAGGGCTGCAAGTAATACGAGGAGGAAGAATACTATACCTATTATCCTGCCCATTCCCATACTTGCAAATACCTTAGGAAGAGTAATGAACATAAGTGAAGGACCAGCCTGAAGTTTCTCAGGATCTCCATCAAAGAAGGAGAATACTGCCGGTATTATCATAAGTCCTGCAAGGAAGGCTATGGCAGTATCAAAAATTTCTATCTGAGATGTGGACTGCTCGATGTCTACATCTTTTTTCATATACGATCCGTAGGTATATAGGATACCCATTGCGATTGAAAGGGAGTAAAACATCTGCCCCATGGCTGCAACCACTGTCATCCAAGAGAAATTGTTAAAGTTAGGGATAAGGAAATATTTAACTCCTTCAAGAGCTCCCGGTCTGGTTACGGAGTAGATTGAAACTATAATAGCAAGGATAACAAGGACAGGCATCATCATCTTGGATACCTTTTCAATTCCATGTTCAACACCTGCAACTATAATAAGAAGAACAACAAGTGAGAAAATTAAAAACCATACTTCTACACTTGCACCTGCTGTAATAAAGCTTGTAAAATAACTATCTTCAGCAAGAGCATCAGTGCTTCCACGCAGATACTCGAATAAATACTTAAATACCCAGCCGCCTATTACACTGTAATAAGGAATGATAAGCATAGGAATGATGGCATTTACCCAACCGCCTATCTTAAACGGAACTGATTTTCCAAAAGAAGAAAAAGCACCGACAGGACTTTTTCTGGTCATTCTTCCAAGTGTTGTTTCTGATACGATAAGTACATATCCGAATGTAACCATAAGGATGAGGTAGACAAGCAAGAAGATTCCTCCGCCGTATTTAGCTGCAAGGTAAGGGAAACGCCAAATGTTTCCAAGACCGACAGCGGAGCCTGCTACTGCAAGCACATATCCAAGTTTGCCGGAGAAAGTACTTCTCTCGTTGTCCCGTCCAAAGGGATCAAGACCATTTTCCTGATTGTTTTCATTTTTCATAATATATAGATTTCCTCTCTAAATTAAATTTTCGCTTTTTCAAAATTTACTAATCCTTGTAGCCATATCTGCCCTTTAAATCGTCTGCCGGGTAATGGTTCTCCGAGTAAGTCATCATTGTTAATAGCTATGTAGAAGTCAAAACCGTTACAGGTAATCAGCAATTCCGTAGAGCATTCTCCTGTAAGTGAATTAACATGGGGGACTACTTCCTTAATGATTCCGAGTATTGTGTAATTATCTGATTCGGAGCCGTAAGGGATGAAACTGGTTTCAACTATGCTGTACACATCTTCAGTCTGTATGCGTCTTGCGATCATAGAATATGTATCCAAATCAATAAGTGTAAGTGTATTTATAGCCTCTTCGTCACCATTTTTTGCTGCAGCAAGCAGGTAATCATGTTCGGCAGAGTGCTCTGCCTGTATTTTTATCTGCTCAGGACTCTTGTTTATGGGAAGAAGTATTCTTCCGGAAGCAGATAGTCCTGAAAGGGTGAGCGAAAGGTCTTTTTTTAAGTCGGAGTTCTTTTGTGCAGATAAGTAATCTAAGGAATTTTGCAAGTAAAATATCAGTGATGTTCCAAAATGCAAGTCATCACACATTCCTGTATAGGAGTCATTGTCTATACGCTTGTATATATCTATTTCCTGATAGCAACAAGGTTTTGACCCTATAAGATATGGATAATAATATTCTAAGTGGAAAAATCCTTTTTCATCATATTCTCCTCGGACTGTAATTCCCATCCTATCAGAAAAATCAAAACTTTTTTCAACTATTTTTTTATTGTCAGATGAAACGATTGATTTTGTAGCGGTAGGGTGAGTCATGACCAGTCCTAAGATTTTATCTAAATCTTTTCTGGATTTTATATTAGAAAGTCCGACTGCTTTTAAGAAACTGTGCATGAACTTCCCCTCCTTTATGGCTGTTTAGTAAATTATAATTTTAAGGTACTCTGTAGTTTTCCTACCATGTCTTTCAGAGTTCCATCTTCAAATGGACTTCTAAGACCAACCTGTTTTACAAGTCCTGTAAAGAAGTCCTTTGCACCTAAGTTACAAAGTTTAAGATAACTCTCCCATGCTGCTTTGTAGTCATTATCCATCATCACCTTATACTGGAAAGCATTGGTTTGTGCAAGCACATAGTCAATATAATAAAACGGAGAGTCATAGATATGACGCTGTTTCTGCCAGAAACCTCCGAGACTGTAATATTCATTCCCTGAATAATCAAGATGAGGCTTATACTGCATTTCAAGCTCTCGCCATATTTCATTACGCTGTTTTGGAGAAAGTCCCGGGTTTGAATATACTATATCCTGAAATTCATCTACCATTGTTCCGTAAGGAATGAAGGCGGCGGCAGATTCAAGATGCATATCTATATAATCCTGCTTCCTATTACCAAAGAAAAGCTCCATCCAAGGCTCGGTAAAGAACTCCATGGACATAGAGTGAGTTTCAGCAGTTTCCATAGTAATGTCTGCATGCTCATTAATAGGATCATCTACCATACAGAAGCCCTGAAAAGCATGGCCACACTCATGTGTCATTACATCTGCATCATCAGCGGTTCCGTTGAAGTTCGCAAATATGAATGGAGATTTATAATCAGGAAGATAGGTCATATATCCCCCTGTCTGTTTAGTCTTTCTTCCGAGTACATCGAAAAGCTCGTTATCACACATAAAGTTAATAAACTTAGCTGTCTCAGGAGAAAGCTCATTATACATTTTTCTGCCTGCAGCAAGTATATCATCAGGAGTGCCGATTGGATTCGGATTTCCGTTATTAAAGTACACACCCTCATCTTCGAAATGGAGTTTGTCAAGTCCGAGCCTGATTCTACGCCTGTCATGTAGTTTTTCTGCAAATGGTACAAAATCTCTCTTTACCTGTTCTCTGAAGTTTTTGACATCTTCTCTGCCATAGCAGTTACGGTTCATTCTATAGTAGCCAAGCTGTATGAAGTTCTCATAACCGAGTTTTTCTGCCTGTGCAGTTCTGTTTTTAACAAGGCGGTCATATATGTCATCAAGCTCTTCTTTATTTTTACTGAAGAATTCAGTGTATTTCTTCCAAGCCTCAACACGAATTTTACTGTCAGAGTTATTAAGGTATGGAGACATAAGGGAGAGATTGAGTGTCTCCCCGTTCCAGTCTATTTCAGCAGTGGCAAGGAGCCTGTCATAGCGGCTCTTAAGAGCATTTTCTTCCTGCATAAGAGGTACTATTTTTTCATCCACTGACTTCATTGCGAGTTCAAGATTTTTAAAAGCTACTTTTCCAATCTTACCTTCTAAGAAATTACGATACTCAGAGTTATAGAGCTTTTTACCATAATCTACAAATAAAGATTGCAGAACAGGACCATTCTTATCATAATAGTCATTTTCTTTACTATAAAATTCATCAGTAACATCTATAGAGTGACGAATTTCTGCGAGTGTCATCTGTGTGTATATACGATTTGCAATTTTATAGTACCTTTTATGTACTTCAAACTGCTCTTCGCCGGATTTTGCGTTGTCAAAGTCTGTCATAAGTTTTGCGAAGTCTGCCTTAGCTTCTTCAATATCTGCTCTTGTATAGGGCATTTCACTAAATTTCATTTATTTTTCTTCCTTTCTTAAATATTCATGTATGCAAAGAGTAATGTTAAGCTATTTTTGGAGGAAAATCAAGCTATAAGAGAAAAAAGTGGATAAATGGCAGGCTATACATTTTAAGAAAGAAAATGAGATGAAATTCACCTGTGAATTTATTGCAAAATTAACAGTAAATATATATAATGATGTTAAAGGAGAGTGATTATTATGCCAAATATCAAGCCAATATCCGAATTAAGAAATTATACAGAAATATTGAATGAAGTAGATAGAACACATAGGGTATATCTTACGAGAAACGGTCATGGCAAGTATGGTATCCTTACTATGTCAGAAATTGATGAACTTGATCGTTACAAAACAGCATTTGCTTTATTCTCCAAGTTGCAAAAAGCAGAGGAAAGAGCAGAAAAGGAGGGATGGGTTGATGCTGATGAATTAGAAAGAGAACTGGGGGTAAGTTAGTCTTGAATTACAAACTGAAATATTCTCAAGATGCAAGAGAAAAACTACAAGCAATTAGAAAGAATATTGCAGATGTATATGGTTCATCTGTATCCAAGAGAATTATAACAAAAATTATGTTGGAAATAAGAGGTTTACAAGACAATCCGAGAAAGGGAGCTGCTGTACAAGCTTTGATAGACTTACCCACTCCGTATAGGTTTATTCATACAGAACAAAATTATGTATTTTATAGAATAGAAGATAATATAGTCTATATAACGGATATTTACAATGAGCATGAAGACTTTATGCGGAAGATGTTTCATATAAGTTTAAGGACTAGTGATAGTATTGATTATTGGGGAGAATAACAGTTCTACAAAGAAAATGCTCTGAATAATAAATATCCAAACTTACTTGGCTATTGTTATTCAGAGCTGTAATTTATTTTAAACCAATGTAGTATCCATTCCTTCGGTACAGGTAATTGCGAGTACTCCGTTTCCTACATGGCAGGCAATGGCAAGAGAAAGTGGATGAAGCTCAAATTCATATTCAGGAAAAGCTGTCTGAACCTCTTCCTTCCAAGCCAAGGCTTCTTCAAGATTGCCGCCATAGGCGAGAGCAAGGTGGAGATTATGCTTGTCTGCACTCTCTTTAAAACGAGTTTCCATGTCTTTTTTGATAGCTTCTATCATAGTCTTTTTAGCCTGAGCCTTACCCCTGCACTTTGCATAGGCATCGAGTTTGTCCCCCTGAATCTGGAGAACAGGCTTTAGGTTCAGCAGGGTACCTATAGCAGCTGCAGCAGGAGTAATGCGTCCACCCTTTTTAAGATATTTAAGTGTATCAAGTGAAAGATAGATAGAAGACTTGTCAGCTGTTTTTTCAAGATATTCTTTTATCTCTTTTGCATTTTTGCCCATTTTTACAAGCTCAAGTGCATCAAGAGCAGATTGATACTGTGTAACAGATACCCTTCTGTTGTCTACAATCTCTACCCTTCCATCATAATCCTCGGCGAGCATGGCAGCAGTAGAATATGAGCCTGAAAGCCCGCTTGAAATAGGTATGAATACTACCTGTTCATGAGTCTTTAGAAGCTCATCCCACATATCTGTCATATCACCGGGAGAAGGCATAGAGGTTTTTACATCTATGCTGTCATCAAGAAGTGCTGCATAGAATTCCTCGTGAGTCATAGTAACATCTTCAAATTGAAGATTGTCATTTATAAAAAAGGGAGATGGCTGTACAAACATTCCCAGTTCTTTTGCTCTTTTCTGAGATATTCCAGCATTACTGTCTGTAATTATTGCAATTTTCATTGAAATCACCTATCCTATGTATAGTAGTTTAAATGGAACATATAGTTTAAACATTATCTGATATTAAGCCAATAGTCAATATATAAATTCAAATTATTAGCTAATAATTTGGGTTATATTATATTTCATAGGAAGAGGTACATATGAAGGCAGATGAAAAATGGATGAAACAGGCAATTAAACAGGCTGAAAAGGCAAGAAAATTAGAAGAAGTCCCTATTGGCTGTGTTATAGTTTTAGATGAAAAAATTATCGCAAGAGGCTATAACAGACGAAATACAGACCATACATCGCTTGCCCATGCAGAAATGATGGCTATAAAGAAGGCTTGTAAAAAGATAGGTGACTGGAGGCTTGAAGAATGTACCCTCTATGTAACTCTTGAACCTTGTCAGATGTGTGCGGGAGCTATAGTACAGTCAAGGGTTAAGCGAGTAGTTATAGGGGCTATGAATAAAAAGGCGGGATGTGCAGGCTCTGTCTTTAATTTGCTTGAGGAGGACAGATTTAACCATAAGGCTGAGGTTACAAGAGGGGTACTTGAAGAAGAATGTTCCAAAATGATGAGTGATTTTTTTAAGGAATTAAGAGCGAAGAAGATTCTTTGATTAAAATACACAATAAAAGACGAAAAAGTGCAAGAAAAATAGTGCAATTTTTTGTTAAAGTTTTTCTTGCATTTTTTCTTGAATTAGTATATAATGTTTCTTGCGTTCAACAAAAGCATATGCGTCTTTAGCTCAGCTGGTAGAGCACCTGACTCTTAATCAGGGTGTCCAGGGTTCGAGCCCCTGAAGACGCACTCAGAGGTCCTTGTTTGGCAGAAAAGTCTGTCGGGTAGGGGCTTTTTTGTATGTTTTTAACCACTTGACAGGGCTTATCTTCTATTTTATACTCTAACTTATGTACCGGATAAGTGCCGGTATAAATAAAAATTCAGAAAGCAGAGTAGGAAATTCAGCGTAAAGTGTCTGTCGGACGGGGAGTTGCCGGTGGAACGAAGAGCATAAGGCTTGCGATGGAATTTCCGCATCCCGCTGTTACATAAGAGTATGCCATAACTATGCTCTTTTGTAGTAAGGATAAACTGCAAAGGAGGTTAAGATGATGAACGAAAAAGAAGCAGTAAAGAAGAATGTGGTTTTGGCAGAGCTTCAGGGGATTGTAAAATTTCCTGCAAACTTTGCAAGAGAAATCGTAGGTTTACCGAGTAATTTTAGCAGGTCACTTAAGGAACTAAGGGACTTGCAGACAGTTATTTTGTGTGGACTTATGGGAGCATTAGGCATCATACTTAAGATGTTTGCTACCATTCCGT
>NZ_JBQNBU010000062.1:0-11900 GCF_052169795.1 Catonella sp. | reverse complement strand
ATACCAACCGCTCCAATCTTATTAACCAGATACTTGCAGAAAGTGTAAATTTTGTAACTCCGGAAATGAGGATGAGAGACATATTTACGCAGCTTGAAAATATACTTTCAGAGAGCTGTTATCAGATATTAGACAGGTCATCGGACTCTATGTTTGCCCTAAGAAGCCCGATAAGATATAAATATCGTCCTATGGTGAATTATACGATTGAGCTTTTCAGAGAGCCAAAGGACATAGTGGGCAGGCTGAAGGTTTCCTTTAGAACAAGCAGCAGGAATTTTACCGATGCGGTCGAGGCTTTTTTTGCAAGATGGATGTGTATGGAGAATGAATATCTTCATAGAGTTCATACGGAAGGAGTGCCGGCGAGTCTTGAAAATGCCAAATATGTAAGAGGCTTCTTAAAGGTATCTGATGAACATGAACTCAGTGAAAATGATATAGCGGCAGCTATAGGAGAGTATATAAAGGTGCTTGATAAATGTATTAAATTTTATTTTGAGCACCTTGAGGACGAAGAATTAATAGAAAAAATGATTCACACCTCTTATAAGGTTTACCTTGAAAGTGGTGTGTATGTAGCATAAGGAGGCAATATGAATACTTCAAAACTTACAGCAAAATCTGTGGAGACTCTTGAAGCTGCCAGAACTCTGGCAAGGGATAACAGCAATCCTTATATAGAAGAGTCTCACATTTTGTACGCTTTACTTACACAGGAATCAGGACTTATAGGCGGACTTATCACCAAGATGGGCAAGTCGCTTCCTAACCTGATTGCAGAGACCAAACATATAGTTGACGGCTTGCCTAAGGTAACCGGAGATGTAAGCGGAGAGATTTACATTTCAAACGAAACCAATGCAGCCCTTAATGAAGCTGAGGCTCAGGCAACCAAGATGAAAGATGAGTATACATCTGTGGAACATCTTATGTTAGGTCTGCTTAAAAAGCCTGACAGAAGGCTTAAAGAGCTTTTTACTACGTTTAACTTAACCGAAAAAGATTTTCTAAATGCCCTTATGGAAGTCAGAGGTAATCAGAGGGTTACAAACCAGAATCCGGAGGACACCTATGATGTACTTGCTAAGTATGGGCAGGATCTGGTAGAACTTGCAAGAAATAATAAACTTGATCCGGTTATAGGCAGGGATGATGAAATAAGAAATGTAATCCAGATTCTTTCAAGAAAAAGAAAGAATAACCCTGTACTTATAGGTGAGCCGGGTGTCGGTAAGACAGCTATAGCTGAAGGACTTGCTCTTAGAATAGTAAAGGGCGATGTTCCGCAGGGACTTAAAGACAGGAAGATATTCTCCCTTGATCTGGGTGCTCTTGTAGCAGGAGCAAAGTACAGAGGAGAATTTGAAGAAAGGCTTAAGGCCGTACTTAACGAAATAAAGAAATCAGAAGGTGAAATCATCCTTTTTATAGATGAACTTCATACCATAGTCGGAGCCGGAAAGACAGACGGTGCTATGGATGCCGGTAACCTCTTAAAGCCTATGCTTGCAAGAGGAGAGCTTCATTGTATAGGTGCAACTACCCTTGACGAATACAGGGAATACATAGAAAAGGATGCCGCACTTGAGAGAAGATTTCAGCCTGTGCTTGTAGATGAACCTACAGTTGCAGACACAATCTCGATTCTTAGAGGACTTAAAGAGAGATACGAAGTCTTCCATGGTGTTAAAATCCAGGATGCTGCCCTTATAGCTGCAGCTACTCTTTCACATAGATATATATCGGACAGATTCCTTCCTGACAAGGCCATTGACCTTGTAGACGAGGCCTGTGCCCTTATAAGAACTGAGATGGATTCTATGCCGGCTGAAATGGACGATATATCCAGAAAGATAATGCAGCTTGAAATAGAAGAGGCTGCTCTTAAGAAAGAAGATGACAAGCTAAGTCAGGCTCATCTTGAAGATATTAGAAAAGAGCTGGCAGACCTTCGTGAAAACTTTAACGAAATGAAGGCAAGATGGGAAAATGAGAAGGACAGCATAGGCAAGGTTCAGAGGCTCCGTGAGGAAATAGGTGAGGTAAATGCACTTATTGAAAAGGCTGAAAGAGAGTATGACCTTAATAAGGCGGCGGAGCTAAAATACGGTAGACTTCCCGACCTTAAAGCAGAACTTGAAAAAGAAGAAAAACTTGCAGAGGAGAATAATGGTAAGGCTTCAAATAGCCTGCTTAGAGACCATGTAAGTGAAGAGGAAATTTCAAGAATAGTAGGTCGCTGGACAGGAATTCCTATTACGAGGCTTATGCAGGGAGAAAGAGAGAAGCTTCTTAATATGGAAGGAATACTTCATGAAAGGGTTATAGGACAGGATGAAGCTGTAACCAAGGTATCTGAGGCGATACTTCGTTCAAGAGCAGGTATAAAAGATCCTGACAAGCCTGTAGGCTCCTTCCTCTTCCTCGGACCAACCGGTGTAGGTAAGACAGAGCTTGCAAAGGCACTTGCACAGTCACTTTTTGATGATGAAAAGAACCTTATAAGAATAGACATGAGTGAGTACATGGAGAAATACTCCGTGAGTAGGCTAATCGGAGCACCTCCGGGATATGTAGGCTATGAGGAGGGCGGTCAGCTTACAGAGGCAGTCAGAAGAAAGCCTTACTCAGTAGTTCTTTTTGATGAAATAGAGAAAGCCCATCCGGATGTATTCAATGTACTTTTACAGGTGCTTGATGATGGTCGTGTTACAGATTCACAGGGAAGAACGGTTGATTTTAAGAATACAATTATTATACTGACTTCAAACCTTGGCTCTGTACATATACTTGAGGGAATTCAGGAAAATGGAGAAATTTCAAAAGAAGCAATTGACAGTGTAAATGATCTTCTTAAAGCAAACTTTAGACCTGAATTTCTTAACAGACTTGATGAAATAGTATTTTACAAGCCTTTGCAGAAGGAAAATATTGGTAAGATAGTTGACCTCATGCTTGAGGACTTGAAGTACAGACTTAGTGGCAAGAATCTTAAGCTTGAGGTGAGTGAAGCTGCAAAGGATTATATAATTGAAAAAGGTTATGATCCAAACTATGGTGCAAGACCTCTTAAGAGACTTATTCAGTCTGAGGTTGAAACTCTGATTGCAAGAGAGATAATAAAGAAAGATATAGCAGCAGGAACTACACTTAAAGTAGATGAGACAGACGGAAGGCTTGTTGTTAGTGAATAAAATATTATAAATAAAGAGATAATTAAAGAGGCAGTGGACTGTTTGGTTTACTGTCTCTTAAACTATATTATGATAAATTACCAATACAAATAATAATAAATCACATTAAATAATAAAAAATACCCTAAAATAATAAAAAATACCCCATATATCTTTGTGTAAATTTACTGTATCATAATATGTATAAAGATTGAATTAGAAAGACAGGTGGATTATGGGCGAAGTTATTGTTTCTATGAAAGGCATATGCAAGAACTTTCCTGGTGTAAAAGCATTGGACCAAGTAGACTTTGAATTAAAGTCAGGTGAGGTTATGGCTTTGCTTGGTGAAAATGGTGCAGGCAAATCTACACTGATGAAGATATTAAGCGGTGTATACACAAAAGATGCAGGAAGCATAGAAATTTTTTCTAAAAAATATGAAACTCTTTTGCCAAGCTCTGCAAGAGATGCCGGAGTTGCAATTATTCATCAAGAGCTTAATATGTGTAAGCATCTAAGTGTTGCAGAAAATATGTTTTTAGGCAGGGAACTTAGAGAAAAGTTTGTGCTAAAAAATAATAAGATGCAGCAAGAAGCAAAAAAATATTTGGATATGCTTGGAGTTGATATTGATCCAAATCAGGTTGTTGGAGATTTGCCGGTATCAAAACAACAGATGATTG
This sequence comes from Catonella sp., assembly GCF_052169795.1. Taxonomy (GTDB): domain Bacteria; phylum Bacillota; class Clostridia; order Lachnospirales; family Lachnospiraceae; genus Catonella. Next base: position 8,038 of record NZ_JBQNBU010000062.1, on the reverse strand, counting down.
AAATAGCAAAGGCATTATCAGTAAATGCCAAAATACTGATAATGGATGAGCCTACGTCAGCACTAACATCTAGAGAGATTGAAGAATTATTTGGAATAATTCATAAGCTTAAAAAAGATGGCTGTGGTATAGTATACATTTCTCATAGACTGGAAGAGTTATCGCATATAACTGATAGAATTACTATAATGCGTGATGGAAAGTTTATTACAAATGGTGAATTTAAAGATTTTACTATGGATAAAATCATAGCAGGCATGGTAGGACGTGAAATAACAGAGCAATTTCCAAGGATAGAAGTTGAAAGAGGAGAAAAGATTTTTGAAGTAAAAAACCTTAATGCAGGCAAGCTGGTACGTAATGTGAATTTTTCAGCCTATAAAGGAGAAATAATAGGATTTGCAGGCTTGATGGGTGCAGGCAGAACAGAAACTACTAGAGCAATTTTTGGAATTGATGAGAAGGAAAGCGGACAAATATTTTTGGATGGTAATGAAGTGATTATTAATAAGCCTGAGGATGCGATTAAAGCTGGCATAGTCCTTGCACCGGAGGATAGAAAAAAAGATGGCTTATGTACCAAATTAAGTATAAGAGAAAATATAGGTCTCCCTAATCTTGACATGATATGTAATAAAATTGGAGTAGTAAACAGTAAGCTTGAGCAGGAACTCTGTGAAAAGGCAGTAAAAGATTTAACCATAAAAACTCCTAATGTAGAAGTAAATGCAGATACTTTGTCTGGAGGAAACCAACAAAAAATAGTAGTTGGTAAATGGTTGGTAAGAAATTCTAGAGTTGTGATTTTTGATGAACCTACAAGAGGTATAGATGTGGGGGCAAAGGTTGAAATCTACAATATTATGAATGAACTTAAAAGACAGGGTATAGCAGTGATTTTTGTTTCATCAGAAATGCCTGAAGTTATGGGAATTGCAGATAGAATTATTGTAATGTGCGATGGAAGAATTACAGGTGAAATATCTGCTAAGGAAACGAGTCAGGATATGATTCTAAAGCTTGCGACTTCTTTTGAGAATAAACTTGCTTAGTTATAGGAGGAGAAAATGGAAAAGAAAACATGGTTTAATAAATTTCTTGAAATAAAAGGAATGAGGGCTGCCCTTACGGCATTTGCCGGTCTTATAATAGTTTATATTGTGTTTGGAGCTATGAATCCTAAAGTATTATCAATGAAAAATGGACTTAACCTACTGCGTTCAATGTCTAAATATCTCATTATAGGTGTTGGTCAGAGTTATGTAATGATAACAGGAAATATTGATTTGTCTATAGGTTCGTTAGTTGGTATGAGTGCTATGATGTCAGCAACACTTATGACTTTTGGGGTACATCCTGTTTTTGCAATACTTATAACAGTTTCAGCTTGTTTAGTAGTTGGAGTATTAAATGGAATCTTAGTTGGAAAGTTCAAGCTCCCACCATTTATAGCTACACTTGGAACTATGTTTGTAGCAAGGGGTATTGCTTATATAGTTAATAACAATAGGAATACAGACAACATTTCAAGTGGGGTTGGTGAAAAAACGGGAGAAGCTTTTAAGGAAATATTTTATTATGGAAAAACTATAGGTATATTTAATACATTTTGGGTAGCACTTATTATTTTTGCTTTATTTTTCTTTATATTATCAAAGACCAGAACAGGAAGACATATATATGCAATTGGATCGAATGTAGATGCCGCAAGACTGTCAGGTGTGGATGTATTGGCAACAACCATAAAGGTATATTTGGTAAGTGCATTCTGTTCAGCTATGGTAGGATTTATACTTGCAGCGCAGGCAGGAATGGGAAATATGGATGCCGGAAATATGTATGAAATGTATGGAGTTGCAGCCGGTGTAATTGGTGGAGTTTCACCTCTTGGAGGTTCAGGGCTATTGCTTGGAACTTTTGCAGGTGCAGGGCTGTGGCAGATACTTGAAAATGGACTAAATATGATTGGAGCACAGGTTGGACTTCAGCGTATAGTTATTGGAGTGATTGTTGCTTTTGCAGTATTACTGGATGTTGTTCTTAGAAAAGGAAGCAGGGTTAAAAAAAGTAAGTAAACCTAAATAATTGGGTTTATTATATACAAATCTAAGGAGGAATGTATTATGAAAAAAAGGTTGATTGCGGCACTTTGCATTGGAGCAATGCTCGGAAGCGTACTGGTTGGATGTGGAAAGTCAGGAGATACAAAGTCTTCTGCTAATAAAGAAGCATCAAAAATGAGTGCTGCAGCAAGTAAAGCAAGTACAGGCGGGGATGGCAAGGCCAAAGGTGATTATAAAGTTGCTTTAATTACAATGGATTCCATTGACCAGCATTGGGTAACTTTACATGAAGGAGCTAAGGCTGAAGCAGAGGCATTAGGGGTAAAGCTTGAATTTATGGCTCCTGATGTAAAAGATGATGCTAAGCAGATTGAGTGCATAAATAATGCTGTAGCAGGTGGTTTTGATGCGATTATAGTTGCAGCTAATAGCGAAGATGCAGCTTCCGGAGCACTTAAAGAAGCGGCAGATGCCGGAATTAAGATTGTGTATGTTGACTCACCTGCAAATGTTCCGGCAGAGGCAACCTTCTCTACAGACAATAAGGCGGCTGGAGAGGTAGCAGGAAAACAGATGCTTGATGCGTTAAAAGCTAAGGGTATTACAAGTGGAAACATCGGAATTGTAAATGTAAATACTTCAACTAATTCAACTCTTCAGCGTGAAGAAGGTTTCCGCAAGGCTTTTGAAGGAAGTGAATTTAAGCTTCTTGAAACACAGTATTGTGATGGTGATGCAGCTAAAGCACAGTCTATTTCTGAAAATTATTTAACACAGGATGTTGTAGGTATTTTTGGTGCTAATGAAGGTTCTTCATCAGGTGCCGGAAATGCTATAAAGGCTAATGGCGATAAGAATATAATTGGTGTTGGCTTTGATAAATCAGATACTATAAAAGGGCTTATTAAAGATGGATTTTTACAGTGTACAATGGCACAGAATCCTGATGTGATGGGTAAGCTTGGTGTTGAGGCTTGTGTTAAGGCATTAAATGGTGAGAGCCTTGGTGGAGAGGTTAAGGATACAGGTGTATCAGTGCTTACTGCAGAAAATATTAACTAAGATTTAACCTTAGGCTAAAAGACAGCATAGTAGATTGTTGGAAGGGGGGATGTCATTATGATATCCCCCCCCTTTTGTGTTATTGCAAGAATTGATAAATTGTTATAAACTAAATATGTTACTTTAACCGCCCCAATTATTCACAAGATGTTTTGTGCATAATTTGGGTTAAATAAATTCAGGCTTGATAAGGTGGGGAAATGATAAAATTAGTGATTGCAGATGATGAGGAAAGAGTGTGTAGTCTAATTTATTCACTTGGAGAGTGGGAAAAATTTGGTGTTGAAGTTGTTGGAAAAGCTTCTAATGGAATTGAAGCACTGGAATTTATAACTAATGATAATATTGATATTTTGATTACAGATATAAGAATGCCCGGGTGTAACGGATTGGAACTTATTACTAAGGTTAAAGAAATCAATTCCAAAATAAAAATAATTATTGTCAGTGGATATGCAAGCTTTGAATATGCACAAACTGCTATAAAAGAAGGGGCTGATTATTATTTGTTAAAGCCGGTGAATAAAGAAGAATTAAATGAGGCAGTAGAGAAGTTAAGTGAAAAAATTCGAAATGGATATGATGATACTAGAGTAAAGTATGAAATTTTAGATGAAAAGGAAGTGCCTGAGGAGGATGTAGGAAGAAATATAGAATCACATCCTATTAAGCTTGCAAAAAAATATATAGACAGTCATTACAAGGAAATGATTACTCTTGAAGCGGCAAGTGAAAAAGCAGGATTTACTCCGGTTTATTTCAGTACAATCTTCAAAAGAGAGGTTGGAGTAGGATTTAATAAGTATCTTATAGCTATTAGAATAGAAGCCGCAAAAGAATTGTTAAGAGAAACTAATGCCTCTATTTCTTCCATTTGTAAAGAGGTTGGATATTTGGATGTGAAGCATTTTAACAAAACTTTTGAGAAAGTCACAGGTGTAAAGCCATCTGTGTATAGAAAATTATATGGATAAGAAAAAGAATAAGAAAACAGTCTATTTAAGTAAAAATATTGCTGCTATTATAAGCGGTTTATTTATATATATTGCAGTACTTTTAATATATTTGTTGGTTAAGGGAATTGCAAATAGAGTAAGTCCCTTATTTGAAGTTTTATTGTTATTACTGCCATTTTTTGGATTTATTATATGTATAAATTTTTTTGTAATTATACCTTATACTAAAATGAAAAATCAGCTTCAAAGATTTAATGAAGGATTTATATCTACAGAAGATATAAATAACTTAGATATAAAATTGTGTAAGGATATAGAGATGTCTTGGAATGTAATTTATAATATATTTAAGAAAAACAAAAATTTGGACTTTTCAAAGCGTCAGGCACAGTACAGAGCTTTGCAAAATCAGATAAATCCCCACTTTTTATATAATACTTTAGATGGAATAAGGAGTGAGGCGATTATTGCAGGAAATGATAGAATTGCGGATATGACAGAGGCTTTAGCAGTTTTTTTTAGATATACAATTAGTAAAGTTGAAGATTTGGTTAAAATTAAAGATGAATTAGACAATTGTAGAATATATTTTAAAATTCAACAATACAGATTTGGGGATAGAATTAAATTAGAAATTGAGGAAGATGAAGAAGATAAAATAGCTATTCGAAATTGTTTAATTCCGAAGCTTACACTTCAACCGGTTTTAGAAAATAGTATTATTCATGGTACTGAGCTGAAGCTGGGAACAGGAATTAGTAAAATTATATTAACTAGGAAAAGCACGGGAATTTTAATTAAAGTTAGTGATAATGGAGTGGGAATAGATGAAAAGACATTGTTAAAATTAAATCAAAGGCTTGGCTTAAAAGAGGATAATGTTATAAATTCATTTAAAGATGAAATGGGGGGTATTGCCCTTACAAATGTGAATAATAGAATTCATCTTTTGTTTGGCGAGGAATATGGACTACATATATATTCAATGCAGAATATAGGTACTACTGTTGAGATTTTTATACCTTTTACTGAGGATAAGAAAGAAATTGGAAGAGAGTTATACAATGGTTTACGAAGTTCTAAGAATAAATGAGGTTACATACAAAAAAGAAGATGTAACTATGTTAAAAAATTTTAACTTGAGTGTATTAAAAGGAGAAATACTAGGGCTGCTTCCGATAGATTTATATGGTTTGGATGAATTGATAGAGATCATACAGCATAATTCAAAGCTGTTTTATGGGTATGTTTATTATATGGATAGATGTGTGAATTCTTGGAAAGGCAGTACAGGCAGCACAAATAGGGTTACTGTAGTTCAAAATGGAAGGTCTCTTATTAAGGAACAAAGTGTACTTACCAATATTTTTGTTTTGAGACAGGGATTTAAGCAAGAAATTTTAGATAAAAAGCTGCTTAAAAAACAGTTAAAACCTTTTTTTGAAGAAATTGGGACAGATATTTCACCTGATGCTTTGGTAGAATCGCTTAGTGCATATGAAAAGGTAGTGGTTGAGATATTAAAAGGAATAATTGCAGGCAGCCACCTTATAATACTTAGAGAAGTTGCATCGACAATAGGAGAAGAAGAATTTAAGAAGCTTAAAAGAATCTTGGAGTATTATAGTAGTAAGGGGATTTCATTTGTTTACATAAGTCTTCATTTTGAGGAGCTTAGGCAGGTATGCAAAAAAGTTGCAGTAATGATAAGCTCAACAATTGTGGTTTACCTTGAAGGTGATAATTTGATTAAAGGACCGTCTAAAACTTTGTATACAGATTATTATGAGAAAGTAGATAAAAAAGTAAAAAAAACATATATTAAAGAAAATAAAAAAGTACTTGCAGAATTGAAGAAGCTGGGAAAAAATAATGAGATTGATATATGTATTTATGAAGGAGAATGTTTGGTTATACAAAATCATAACATTAGTATATATGATGAAATTATAGAATTGTTAAAAGGTGAAAGAAAGGGGAATTTTTATTTATATGGTAAAGAAATATCTTTTTCCGACAGCAGGATAGCCTTTATAAGAAGTGTAGCTGTTCAGAGTATGATATTTGATGATTTATCAATATTTGATAACCTTGTTATAGGAACTAATGGTGAATTGGAAAAAAGATTTTGGAACCAAAAAATAAAAAGGTTGGTTATTGAAGAGTATATAAGAGAATTTGGAAATGATATATTTAATAAAGAATTATTGGAGCTAAGTGCTATAGATAAGCTGGAGCTTATCTACGGAAGAATTATGCTTAGGAAACCTAAGGTTGCTTTTCTTGAACAGCCTTATAGAAGCACAGATTTGAATAGCAGATACAGATTGTGGGAATTACAAAAAAAGCTCTTAAAAAAAGGAATCACTTTGGTAATTATAGCAGTGAATATGGCAGATGCCCTTACAATAGCAGATAGAGTAGTGAGGATTGGGGTAGATGGAAGAATGATGGAATACTATAAAGATGAATTTGCAAAGATGCCCGGGGATTTACCTTGGATTGAGGTTTATGAGAATTCGAATAAATGATTAGGAGGAAGAATGATAGCCGGAATAGATATAGGAGGAACAAAAAGTGCAGTCAGTTTTGCCAGAGAAAATAATGGAGAGCTAGAGTTTATTTTTAAAAAACAAATTAATACTGAGATTAATAATCCGGAAAAAATGACTGGAATATATAAGGAGATAATTGAGAAAAACCTAACCTTATTTATGGGAGATAAGTTGGAATCAATAGGCATATCCTGTGGAGGGCCTTTGCAGGAAGAAAAAGGACTTATACTTAGTCCGCCTAATTTACCTTTGTGGGATAAAGTGGATATTGTTCAACCATTTAAGGATATGTTTAATATTCCTGTAGGCTTGCAAAATGATGCTAATGCGTGTGCTGTGGCGGAATGGAAATTTGGCGCAGGTAAAGGCTATAAGAATATGATTTTTATGACTTTTGGAACAGGTTTGGGTGCAGGTCTGATACTTAATAATAAGCTTTATAAGGGAACTAATGGTAATGCAGGAGAAATAGGACATATTAGACTTGATGATGAGGGACCGGTAGGGTATGGGAAGGAGGGATCCTTTGAGGGGTTTTGTAGTGGAGGAGGTATAGCAAAGCTTGGTAGGAATTATGCAGAAATAATTCTTAAGAAGGGTAAAACAACAGGCTTTTGTAAATCAATTGAAGAATTAGATGAGATAACTGCTAAAAAAATTGGTGTTGCTGCTGATTTGGGAGATGAAACAGCACTTTTGATTTTTGAAGAGGTTGGAAGATGTTTGGGACAGGGGATTTCGATTTTGATTGATATTTTGAATCCGGAAATTATTGTTATTGGCAGTATATTTGCAAGAAAAGAAATACTTTTAAGATGTTCTATGGAGAAAGTCATTAATAAGGAAAGTCTTAAGCAATCGAAAAGTGTGTGTAATATAGTTCCTGCCAAGCTTGGAGAACAAATAGGGGATTACGCAGCTATAACGGTAGGCTTGGATGTGTTGGGAAAGGAATATAATGGATTATTTAAATAATTTAATTGAACGGTATCCTGTTCTTAAAGTTTGTAAGGATGATATTAATAATGCTTATGATTTATTGAAAGAAATGTATAACAATAGAGGTAAAGCTTTAATTTGTGGCAACGGTGGAAGTGCTGCAGATAGTGACCACATAGTAGGGGAACTGATGAAAGGTTTCTATAAAAAAAGACCAATAAGTGGAGAATTAAAGGCTAAGCTAGGTGAACTTTCAGACAAGCTGCAAATGCCGCTTAGAGCAATTTCATTAACTAATCACATTGCTCTGTCAACAGCGTTTATGAATGATGTAGCACCTGAGATGATTTATGCACAACAGGTGCTTGGATATGGAGATATGGGAGATTGTCTTATTGCTATAAGTACTTCCGGTAACTCTAAAAATGTTGTCAATGCCATAAAAACAGCTAAAGCACTTGGA
>NZ_JBQNBU010000061.1:0-11971 GCF_052169795.1 Catonella sp. | reverse complement strand
AAGGATATTATAATATATTTTGAATTTTCAGACAATGACAAAGTGCACAAAGTTTGGAAAGTTTAATGTACAGAATAGACAAAATTTGTGCAACACTGATACATATACACTGTTCTAATTTTTAATTTATTGTAAGACTTGAAAATATTACATTTTACAGGTTATAATAAACTGACATTAGGTGTGGATAATTGGGTGTATTATCTTTTGATACCCTAATATTTAAGAATAAAGGCAGGAAAAAGCTATGGAGATGAATATGAATTTTAAAAGAAAATTGCCGGTGCCAAAGGAACTTAAGGCTGAGTATCCTATTACCGAAGAAATGAGTGAAATAGTTAAAAAGAGAGATAAGGCTGTCAGTGATATAATTACCGGAGAAGATGACAGAATGCTCCTTGTAATAGGACCTTGCTCTGCAGACCATGAAGATCCTGTTATAGATTATATTTCAAGACTTGCAAAAGTACAGGAAAAGGTAAGAGATAAGATCTTTATTGTGCCGAGAATATACACCAATAAGCCAAGAACTGTAGGGACAGGTTACAAGGGGATGCTCCATCAGCCGGATCCTGAAAAAGGTGAGGATATGCTTAAGGGGGTAATTGCAATCAGAAATCTCCATATAAGGGCTATCAATGAAACCGGTTTTACCTGTGCGGATGAGATGCTCTATCCTGAAAACCACAGATATCTGTCAGATATACTTAATTATGTGGCAATTGGTGCAAGGTCGGTAGAAAATCAAGGGCATAGGCTCACTGCTTCCGGTATAGAAGGGGCAGTAGGCATGAAGAATCCAACCGGTGGCGACCTTACTGTAATGATGAATTCTGTAGTTGCAGCCCAGAGTGCCCATACCTTCCTTTATAGAGGCTGGGAAGTAGAGTCTACAGGCAACCCTCTTGCCCATACCATACTTCGTGGTGCGGTGGATAAATATGGAAGAAATATTCCAAACTACCATTATGAGGATTTGCAGGAGGTAATCAGGCTTTATGCTGAACGGAATCTTGCCAATCCTGCTATTGTGGTAGATACCAACCACGCTAACTCAGGTAAGCAGTTTATGGAGCAGATTCGTATAAGTAAGGATGTACTACACAGCAGAAATGTGTCCGGGGATATAAAGAAGATAGTAAAGGGACTTATGATAGAAAGTTATATTGAAGATGGCTGTCAGAAAGAAAATGAGCACATATACGGTAAATCAATTACAGATCCTTGCCTTGGTTGGGAAAAAACTGAAAAACTTATTTATGATTTAGCTGATATGTGGTAAATAATTTGGGAACAAGTATAAAAGTGTAAAATCCTTTGTGAGCTTGCTGCAAAGGATTTTTGTGACTGATGTAAAATTTATTATACTGGAGTTTTAAAATGAATAAAGTATTTAAAAAAATTATCTGTTTCTCAATATTTACTCTAACAGTAGCATTTTCTGCCTCTTGCAGCAAGTCTGATACAGGTATGGGAAAAAGTGATAATATTGTAGTAGGTAGCCAAGGAACAGGCAGTGAAAAGCTAAGTGCTGCTTCTGACAGCGAAAGAGAGGAAGCCTCTGAAAGTGAACTCTTTGCTTTAGATACAGTAATTACACTTAAAGTTTATGGTAGAAGGAGAAATGAAGTATTAAAAAAGCTTGAAAACAGAATAAACGAGTTGGATGAACTGCTTAGTACAGGAAAAGAAACCAGTGAAGTAAGTATATTAAATAAAAGTGGTAAAGCAGTACTTTCTAAAACCGGTACAGAGCTTATGAAAAGGTCCTTGGAACTTAATAGAAAGACAGACGGTCTTTTTGATATAACCATCTACCCTCTTATGGAGCTATGGGGATTTACGAGTAAGAATTATAAAGTGCCTTCAGATAAGGAAATAAAAGAGAAGCTAAAAAATGTCGGCTCGGATAAGATTATTTTTGATGAACCTACAGGAGAGATTTCCTTTAAGAATGAAGGGATGAAGATAGATTTTGGTGGTATAGGAAAGGGTTATATTACAGACGAACTTGTTAAAGTTTTAACAGAAGAAGGTGTGGAATCTGCTATCATAAATCTTGGCGGAAATGTATTTGGATTTAATAAAAAACCGGATGGTTCTCTTTGGAATGTGGCAATAAGAGATCCTAATCAGATTGAAGAATATATGCTTGCAATAAGAATTGAAAATAGTGCAGTTATTACATCAGGCGGTTATGAGAGATATTTTGAAGAAAATGGAGTCAGGTATCATCATATTTTAGACCCAAGGAGCGGGAGGCCGAGTGATAGCGGACTTAAGTCTGTGAGTATAGTAAGCAGGGATGGAACGCTTGCTGATACACTATCAACCAGCCTCTTCATTATGGGGGAGGATGGGGCGATAAAATATTGGAAAGAAAATGGGAGCAATTTTGATATAATTCTCTTTACCAATGATAATAGGCTTTTAGTGAGTGAAGGAATAAAAGATCAAGTTGTGACTGACAGGTATGATGTCCGGACAATAAACAGGTAAAAGTTGAAGCTTAAATATAGCCTTATTCATTTACCTGGATCTTTTTAGGTAGTAAATCTAAATTTACAATTTGTCCCTTATCACAAGTTAAACTTTTCAATTTCTTTAATTCTAAAAGCTTAGATATGTCAGTGACATAATTGTCGGAGATGTTTAAAACCTCCAAATCAGGTGTTTTGCTTACAAATTCCAAATCTTGAATATGAGAATGTGAAACATTTAGTTTCTTTAATTTAGGGAAACAGGATAGGAATTTGTTAGCATAAACTCCTAATTTTTCTACAGTTCCGCTATCGGTATCGAGATTATAAATCTCAGCCCCACCGGTATCAAGCTCTTTTAGAACACTGTTCTTTTTTAATCTTTTTATGGATAGATTTATGTAGCTTGAGCCTGTATCATAAGGTTGGATTTGCAGTTTTGTAACCTGAGGCAGTGAAAATATATCTGTATAATCACCATAGTGTGCAAGGCAGTCATAGCCAAATACGAGAGTTCTAAGCTTTGGAAGTTTTGATAAGCATTGTGCCATATCCTCTTTTTGTGCCCAGTTATAGCCTTGAAGTTCGACTTCTGTAAGTTCTTTAAGTCCCAATAGAGGTTTAAAGGAATAATAGTCTGAGGTTTCGTAGATGAACAGTTTTTTTATGGACTTAAGACCGGAAATTATGTCTAAATGTCCGGATTCTATTTTTACATTGCTTAGAGCAGTAAGTTTATTAAGCTTTGGATATTTAAGGTCAAAATTCCAAATATAGGCTATGTCAAGAGATTTTAAGCTGGTTAAGGTAGCTAAGGCACTTACATCCGATAAATCATGACAGCCATCAAGAGATAACTCTGTAAGGGAGACGGAGTTCTTAAGTCCGTTTAGACTTATAATAGGGCAGTCTTCTATAGAAAGACTCTTTAAGTTTGGCATATTTTTAACAAAGTCAAGAGTCTTCAAATCTTTTACATCATCAAAAGCAATTTCTTCAAGTTGTGGCATTCCGGAAAATACATTAAAATGCTCGAACTTGGTATCAAAACCATTTATGCTAAGTGTTCTTAATTTGGTAAGAGCAGAAAGTCCTGCCAAATCCCAAGTTTCGCCTGAAGAAAAACTAAGGCTGAGTTTTTCAAGGTCAGGGAAGGATGAGAGAAAGGTTAAATCCTTAGCGAATTTTTTATTTATATTTCTAGGACTTAAGGTTTTTAATTTGGTAAACTTCTTTAGCTCAGTCAGATATTCTTCATCATCTACATAGGTACTTCCAAGTCCGTAGATGTTTTCCATGTCATAGAATAGAGGAAGGCGTTTAAGGGATTCGCCTGATGAACCTGTATAATAATGAAGGTTTTTAAGATTGCCAAAATCTACAGCATCGTATTGAACGACCGGATTTATATCAGATTCATTGCTAAAATCTAATGATTCCAAACCTGTAAATACCTGAATATCCTCTGCTATAATCGTTTCCGTACCTTTGATTGTTATGGTATCAGGTTTGACTGGAGTACCATATTCACCTGTTTTTTTGGCATAAGTAAATAGCCAGGGAGTGTCGGCAGTTTTAGATGAAATGCTTTTAACCGGCTGTCTGCGTATTTTTAAATATTTAATAGAGGCATATTCAGCATTTGTAATCTCAGACAGAGGTTTTTTAAAAACAATTTCTACAAACTCCTTTACGGCTTTGCTTTCAGGAACAGTGCGATATTCGTAAGCAGATTCAGGAGTTAAGACTTCACTTGGCATCATAGAGCCTATGTCATAAATTATATTATGTTGAGATAAAATAGAAGTGAAGATAGCTATAACAGTGCTAATAAATATAAATATAAATACGATAAATATAACCATTCTTAATGCAGCAGTGATATTTTTTGGGCTTTCATCCTTCGGTGCTGTATTTTTACCGGTATTGCCGATATGAACTTCTTTAATGTTGATTGTTTGGTTTATATTAGGCTGTTCTTCTTCGAGGAAAAATTTAGTTCCACAAAATGGGCAGACGGTAAAACCGCCCCTTTCTTCTTTTTTTATGTCTAATGTTCCCTGACAGTGTGGGCATTTCAAACTTATTAATTTCATTTTAATCTTCCTTCCCTATTTTTAGTTTCAATAGTTATTATAAACCTATCTTGACAAATCCTCAATAAGGTATGATAATCTAAGCAGTATATTATATTTCATAGGAGGAAATATTATGAAGATTACAAATATCAATAATATCGAAAAGTTCTTCCAGTTAGTTGATAAATGCAGTGGCAAGGTGGAGCTGGTAACAAATGAGGGAGACCGTCTCAACCTTAAGTCTAAGCTTTCGCAGTATGTTTCCCTTGCTAATATCTTTTCATCAGGCACAATACCTGAAATGGAAATAGTAGCTTATGAACCGGAGGATACAAAGAAACTCATTGAATTTATGATGAATGATAACGGCTGATTAATTTTATAAGCAAATAAAAAATAAGGAGAATTTACAGTGAATACAATAGGATTTTGTTATAAAAATGCAGAGAAATTTATAGGTAAACACGAAATAGAGAGTATTAAGCCAGCTGTTTTAGATGCAGCTAAACGTCTTACAGAAAAAAATGGTGACGGAAAGGACTTCCTTGGCTGGATAGACCTTCCTGTAAACTATGACAAAGAAGAATTTGCTAGGATAAAGAAGGCAGCGGAAAAGATTAAGAGTGATTCCGATATCCTCTTTGTAATCGGTATCGGTGGTTCTTACCTTGGAGCAAGGGCTGCAATCGACTTTATAAAGCATAGTTTTTACAATGATTTATCTAAAGAACAGCGTAAAGCACCACAGATTTATTATGTGGGCAACAGCATGAGCGGTGCCTATATAGAAGAGCTTATTGACCTTATCGGTGACAAGGATTTCTCTGTAAATGTAATTTCCAAATCAGGTACAACTACAGAAGCTGCGGTTGCATTCAGAGTATTCAGAGAACTTACTGAAAAGAAATACGGTAAGGAGGGTGCGGCTAAGAGGATTTATTCTACTACAGATAAGGCTCGTGGAGCACTTAAGACACTTTCAGACGAAGAGGGTTATGAGTGCTTTGTAATTCCTGATGATGTAGGTGGTCGTTTCTCAGTGCTTACAGCAGTAGGACTTCTTCCTATAGCAGCAAGTGGTGCTGATATAGATAAGCTTATGGAAGGTGCTGCACATTTTAGAGAGACCTGCTTAAACAAAGACTATGCAGAGAATCCTGCACTTCTTTATGCAGCAGTTAGAAATATTCTTTATAGAAAAGGCAAGAATGTTGAAATCCTTGCTAACTATGAGCCGAGTCTGCACTTTGTTTCAGAGTGGTGGAAGCAGCTCTACGGAGAGAGTGAGGGTAAGGATCAGAAGGGTATCTTCCCTGCCTCAGTTGACCTCACTACAGACCTTCATTCTATGGGACAGTTCATTCAGGACGGTTCAAGGCTTATGTTTGAAACTGTACTTAAGGTAGAGAAGCCTAGAAGAGATTTTACACTTAAGAGTGCAGATAACGATATAGACTGTCTTAACTATCTTTCAGGAAAGACCATGGATTATGTAAATAAGTGTGCTATGGAAGGAACCATCGCAGCTCATGTAGAAGGAAATGTACCAAATCTCCTTATTGAAATACCTGAGCAGACTGAGTTCCATCTTGGTGAGCTTTTCTACTTCTTTGAGTTTGCAGTAGGTGTGAGCGGTTATATGCTTGGCATCAATCCGTTTGACCAGCCGGGTGTAGAGTTCTATAAGGCAAACATGTTCAGACTTCTTGGCAAGCCTGGTGCAAAATAAAATTTTAACTTTGGTTAAATCTATAAAAGATTTCCCTCCTTGACTTTTTAGTTAAGGAGGGTTAAAATTTATATAAATAAATTGTGTACAATGAAATTTTGTAGGCATATACATTTTCTAAAGGACAACTATAAATAAGGACATTTTTAATTTGTAGGAAATTACGCTAAAATTTCCTGTTAGATTAAAAATCTCTCTGAGGGATGCATAGCTTACAAGTGAAGTGTGTGAAAGCACGTGCTTTTTACACATTACCTCAGACTTGAAATATAATAAGTCTGGTTGATTTTGGGAAGATGATATGCTATCAATATAGAAAGCAGGTGGAAATTGAAAAAAGAAACCTATAATATAACAGGTATGTCCTGTGCAGCCTGCCAAGCGGCTGTAACGAGGGCTGTAGAAAAGCTTGAGGGCACAGATAATGTAAATGTCAATCTTATGCAAAATAAGATGACGGTGGAACTTTCTGATGGTCTTACAGATGAAATGATAATCAAAGCCGTAACAGATGCAGGCTATGGGGCAAATGTGCTTAAGAAAGAAAAGACAGCAGGCAAAGTTAATTCTACAGGCGTAGTAGAAGATTTTTCAGAAGAACTTAAAAAAAGAGCAGTAATTTCTTTTATATTTTTAATTCCTCTGATGTACTTTGGAATGGGTGGTATGTTTAATGCTCCGTTTCCGAGTACTTTTATGGGAGATGGAGGAAGACTTTTGCTGGCACTTACCCAGTTGCTTTTGGTTATTCCCATTATTTTTGCAGGAAGAAAATTTTTTATAAGCGGCATAAAACATCTTATTAAGAGAAGCCCTAATATGGATACCTTGATTGCAATCGGCTCAGGAGCTTCATTTTCCTATAGTTTGTATTCTCTATATTCACTGGCTTACTTTATATCCATAGGTGATATGAAGTCTTCTATGCCGTTTGGTATGAATCTTTACTTTGATTCGGCAGGAACCATACTTACTCTTATAACACTTGGCAAATATCTTGAGGCAAGAAGTAAGAAAAAGACTACCGAGGCTATAAGCAAGCTTGTAAATCTGATTCCTGATAAAGCTACGGTACTAAAAGACGGTGAAGAAATACAGGTTCCGGTATCAGAGGTAGAAACAGGAGATATAGTAGTTGTAAAGGCAGGAGAAACAGTACCGGTAGATGGAGTTATAGTAAGCGGCAACGGTGCTGTGGATGAGGCTATGGTTACAGGTGAGAGTATACCTGTGGAAAAGGTGGCAGAGGATAAGGTAATTGGTGGAACCATAAGCCGCTCAGGGTATTTTACCTTTAGGGCAACAAATGTAGGCGAAGATACTGCGCTTTACAAGATAATTTCACTTGTTGAAGAGGCTGCAGGCTCTAAAGCCCCTATTTCAAGACTTGCGGATAAGATAAGCGGAGTTTTTGTACCGGCTGTACTGGGAATTGCTTTTGTTACCTTTATAAGCTGGCTTATAATAAAGGGGGACTTCTCCTTTGCACTTAATATGGCTGTGGCAGTCCTTGTTATATCCTGTCCTTGTGCTCTAGGTCTTGCGACTCCTGCCGCAATAATGGCAGGTACCGGTAAGGGAGCGGAGAAGGGCATACTTATAAGAACAGCGGAAAGCCTTGAAGTGGCACATAAGATAGATACGGTTGTCTTAGATAAGACAGGAACAATTACTGAGGGTAAGCCAAAGGTTACGGATATATTTACCAATACTGTAAATGAAAAGGAGCTTATTTCTCTTGCGGCTGCACTTGAGAGTGCAAGCTCACACCCTCTTGCAAATGCAATTATAGAGTATGCTAAGGAGAAAAACATTGAAATAAAATGTGCTGAAAGTCTTGAAATGGTTGAAGGCAGGGGAATAGCCGGCAGAGTTGGAGAAGAAGTCATATTTGCAGGTAATGAAGCCTATATGAAGGAACTGGGTATAAATGAAAATATTTATTCAGGTACCGCAAAGAAGCTTCATGACTTAGGAAAGACAGTGCTTTACTTTGCAAAGGGTGAGGCAAAAAAAGAGCTGCTTGGAATAATAGCTGTAGCTGATGTGATAAAAGAAGGCAGCAGACAGGCGGTAAGTGAGCTTAATTTACTCGGTATAGATGTAGTTATGCTTACAGGTGATAATGAGCGTACAGCCCTTGCCATAGGAAAAGAAACCGGAGTAAACAGGGTGGTAGCCGGAGTTAAGCCTGCGGACAAAGAAGAACAGATAAGGCTATTGCAAGAAAATGGCAAAAAGGTTATGATGGTAGGTGACGGCATAAATGATGCCCCGGCACTTGCAAGGGCGGATATAGGCGTAGCCATAGGCACCGGAGCTGATGTGGCAGTGGATACAGCGGATATTATCCTTATGCACAGTGATTTAAGGGATGTGCCTTATGCTATAGAGCTAAGCGGTGAAGTAGTTAAAAAGATTAAAGAAAATCTGTTCTGGGCATTATTCTACAATGCTCTTTGTATACCGGTGGCAGCAGGTGTATTCTTTGCAGCCTTCGGGCTTAAACTTAATCCTATGATAGGTGCACTTGCGATGAGTTTTTCATCAGTATTTGTACTTAGTAACTCTCTTAGATTAAGGCTTTTTAAGCCTAAGTTTAAAACCGGGAAAGTGGGAGTGGCTGATAGTAAAGAGGTAGAAGTTGTAGCTGTAAATGTAGGGACAGATGAAAAAATTATAAAACAGGAGGTTGTTATGGAGAAGATTATTGATATTGAAGGAATGATGTGTATGCACTGTGTAAAGCATGTAACAGATGCTCTTAACAAAATAGACGGAGTAACTGCTGAGGTAAGTCTTGAAAATAAGAATGCGAAGGTAAGTCTTACTAAAGAAGTAGATGGCAGCCTGCTTAAAGAGGCTGTTGAGAAAGGCGGTTATACTGTAACAGCTATACATTAATAGTAATTTGATGTAGATGTCAAAAGATAGTAAATCCTTTTGCAAACCATAATCGAATTTTTATACTTTTGATGATTCAATTAATAACAGGGAAAATAAAAACGCTGCATGGTGTAAGATTGCAGCGTTTTAGCTTTGTGGTATAAATATTTAAAATAATGAAAATTATATAAAGATACAAGTGTCAAAAGTATAAAAATTCTGTGCAAGCTTGCTTGCAAAAGAATTTATTATCTTTTGACACGCAAAAAATATGAGTAAGTAGCCATTTTTTGCAAAAAAATGAGCGGATTACGAATATTTTTGCAAGGATTGCGAGAAGCGAAGCTGTAGCAATCCTGTATCAATGGGTGTCAAATACTTTTGACACCCACATCATATAAAATTAAAACACAAAGTATTCACAAAACTAAGCTTTAATTTTTTGTGAAAATATGATAGAATTGCAAAATGCGTTATAGTTTGGATTTTACCGTGTTATAAACGTATCACTTTTGGATGAAGAAAGGGAAATTAAATAATGAAAAAAAGAGTTTATTTAATGACAGCAATAGGTGCAGTGGTTGTAGCTTTGACAGCCTGTGGAGGAAATTCGGGAAATAATAAGAGCAGCAGTGTAAGTTCTGCATCGGGCTCTGCGGTGAGCAGTAAGACTGCCGGAACTGCTACAGGCTCAGCTATAGAATTTAATCCATCAGATTATATAGAAAAGCTTGCTGAATACAAAGGACTAGAGTACAGTAAAATGGATACTGAGGTTACAGATGCTGAGGTGGAGGAAAGAGTTAAGGCTTTTCTTAAAAATTATCCTGATAAAATTACAGACAGAGCAATTAAGAAAGGCGATACTGCAAATATTGATTATGTAGGAAAAAAAGACGGAGTAGCATTTGAGGGTGGTACTGCTAACGGGTTTGATTTAGGCATCGGTTCAGGTTCTTTTATTCCGGGTTTTGAAGAGGGTCTTGTAGGTAAGAAACCCGGAGAAACAGTTGACCTTAACCTTACTTTCCCAAAAGAGTATCATAGCGAAGAACTTAAAGGTAAGGCAGTGATTTTTACGGTTAAGATAAATTATATATTAGGAGATACCCCTAAAGAACTTACAGATGAGCTGGTTAAGGCTAATACTGAGTTTAAGACTGTTGCAGAATATAAGGCTGATATAAAAAATAGTATTGAGGAGGGTAAAAAAGAAGAGGCCGGTGAAGAAATCAAGCGTGAACTTATTGACAAGGTAGTGACAGAAACTGCAATTAAGGCATTGCCAAAGGATCTGGAAGATGAATTTGAAAGTCAGTTTAAGGATTATTGGAACAAACTTGCTGAAAGTAACGGTATTGAAATGAAAGATTTTATTAAAAATAATCTTAAGAGTACTGAGGAAGAATTTGAGCAAGTAGTTAAAAGACAGGCCTATGTTTCTGCAAGGAAGCTCGTTGTGGTAAGGGCAATTGCAGATGCAGAAAAAATAAATATTTCTGATGATGAATATAACAAAGAACTTAATAAGTATTATGAGAGTAGTGGAGCTAAACGAAGCATGGAACTTTCAGAATATGAGAAACAGGTAGGAAAAGAAAAACTTATAAACTTGCTTTTGCATGATAAAGTAGGTAAGTTCCTGATGGAAAATGGAAAAGAGATAAGTAAATAATTTTATTAAAGCCGTCTGACAAGATAATCTGCTGAGTTTGCCTATATGAGAGCTTGCTCTTAATATAGGCAACTAAAGCAGATTATTAACATGGTTAAATGTTGAATCAGACGGCTTTTTTAACAAAAAATGTTCTTAAAAGTCCTGTTCAATTACAATTTCTTAGAGGTTCATTGTTTAGCTGTTCGGCTTGCAAAGTCTGTAGAGCCTCTCAGTATTAATTCCGGGCGAAGGAGGTTACGGCTTATTGCCATGTTGTGTGTCATAATTGAGTTAAGAGCAAAGAACCCTGAGCGTCCGAGCAGGGATCTCTCCTGTCTGATGGTGGTTAGAGGAGGAGTTAAAAGCGAAGCAAGCGGAATATCATCAATTCCTATAACGCTTATATCCTTAGGTATGGACAGTCCCCGACTCATAAGCTCGGTATATACGCCTGAAGCTATTACATCATTTCCACATACTATGGCAGTAGTACCTTTCCTTAAAATATTATCTATATGGTCTTCTGCAACTCTTGCAACAAAGTAGGCGTAGATCGCAAGGTCAGGGTCTACGGTAAGTTTTCTTTTTTTCATACTTTGATAGAAACTTTCCATCCTCTGTTCGGTGATAAGAGAATTTTTTGAGCCGTTGAGGAAGGCTATTTTTTTATGTCCCAAATGTGAAAGGTGTGAAATTATCAGTTCCATTATTTCTGCACTGTCAGTGCCGATATAACAGGTATTGGGATTTTTAGGTATATAATTGTCAAAAAGTACGGTAGGAGTTGTTGTATTTTTAAAATCTTTAAGCCAAGGGTCTTCTAAGGCAAAACCCACACAAAATGAGCCTGCAAATCCGTTTTTTAACATAAAAGAATCATAGCGTTCATTTTCCTGAAAGACAGGAGAAATAGGGAGGAGAGCGACTTCGAAGCCTTCTTTAACTGCCTCCTGCTTAAATCCGGTTACAATGTCAAAACCAAACTGGCCTGAAGATTCATAATCCATATTTTCCATAAAAATACAGACCTTTTTTCCACTGCCTCCTAATTTTAGTTTATTGCTTTTGTAGCCCATAGAAATCGCAGTGTCAATGATTTTATGTTTAAGGGCATCACTGACATCAGGAGCATTGTTTAATC
>NZ_JBQNBU010000060.1:0-12008 GCF_052169795.1 Catonella sp. | reverse complement strand
CTCTCTTTTTTAATGCTATTAATACTGTTATGTGGTCTTATAGCACCTGTATCGGGGGTGAAAGCAGAAGAAAGAGAATATAATTTACATAGGCACTGGTCGGATTCTAGAATTACTATTTTTGATAAAGATAGCTATAAATATGGGCTTATGGATTATAATGGGAAAGTTATTGTTGAGCCACAATATGATGAAATAGAGCTATTTAGTGAAGGCTTGGCTTCGGCAAAAAAAGATGGGAAGTGGGGATGTATAGATAAAGATGGTAGGGTGATAATCCCAATTAAATTTGATGGAGTAGGTTATTTTAGAAATGGCTTTGCCGATGTAAGCGAGAGTAATGGAAGAACGGGATTTATAAATAAAAAAGGTGAGATAACATACATAAGAAAGAATCTGCGATATGACTACATAGGGGATGTGTCAGAAGGTTTATATAGAGTAAATATACGTGGTAAGGAGGGATATTTAAATCTAAAGGGAAAAGTGGTAATTCCATTTAAGTATGATTACTCAGAAGATTTTAGCGAAGGCTTAGCTGTAGTCAGAAAGAATGGAAAGTGGGGCTTCATAAATAAAAAAGGAAAGGTGGTTGTTCCTATTAAGTATGAAATGGTACGTGGATTTCTAAGAGGCATAGCTGCAGTCAAAAAGAATGACAAGTGGGGCTTCGTAAATAAAAGAGGTAAAGTGGTAATCCCCTTTATATATGACAGTGTATCTCGTATGACACATGCATATAACGCGAAAAGAATTTATTCTGCAAAGAATCCTGCACCAACCTCATGGATGGTTCTTAGATATGTAGAAAGTTGGAAGGATATTGATGAAAAAGGTACTGTGTTATTTGTTCACCCAGATCCTACAGCTTCTCCAGAGGAACTTTCATTTATAAATAAAGAAGGAAAAAAAGTAGATTTATCAGATTACATATATGCAGGTTTATTTAATGATGGAAGATGTCTTGTTCAAGGTAAAAATGGCAAGTGGGGCTACATAGATGATAATGGTAATCCAATAACTAACTTAGAGTATGATATTGATTACTACACTGGAAATGGTTTTCATGATGGTGTGGCTATGGTGTATAAAGATGGGAAATATGGATTTATAGACAGGGAAGGAAAAGTTGTTGTTCCAATTAAGTATGGAATTTTCCGATAGCCTGGGTTTAGCAGACAGTAAGCATATGTAAGGTGCTTACTGCCTGCTTTTAGTCTGATTAATGGAGTTCTTACGATATTAGAGTAAAAATATAAATATATTAAAAAGAGAGGTATAACATGGGAATCTTAGATAACATAAAAATTATGGACAAGCTGGGTGGAAGACCACAGGCTAACAATGATCCTTTAGCAATGGCAAGGCAGAGCATAGCTTCAGCAGAGGCAGAAATAGGACAGAACCTTGCAAATCTCGGTAAGCTTATTTTCGAGCTGGAGGAAAAAGGAAATAAACATTTATCAGAAATAAAGGAAGAAAACGCAGAATACAAAACCCTGATAGACAGGGTAAATAAGGCAAAAGCAAATAAAGAGGCTTTTTATAAAAATTATTTGCAGTTACAGGGGCTAATGGAATGTGTTAACTGCAAGAGTCAGATACCTTTTGGCAGTATATATTGCAGTAATTGTGGCTGTAAGACAATGGAAATAGATGAAAACTTTGTACCTGATTTTACTTTCTGTACTAACTGCGGACAGAAGGTGGATAAAGGCAGTGATTTCTGTACAAATTGTGGAACTAAGGTAAATGGAGGAGAGTAGATATGAAATGCCCAAACTGTGGAAATGAGATAGCAGATAATGCTAAGTTTTGTGGGAAATGTGGAGGTAAAATTCAAGGAGAAATACCTGTAATAAAGCCTCAAATTGAGCAGCCTGTTATAAATAATGTTCAGCCGACTTCACCAAACGGTAATATGCAGTACAACAATGTAGCAAATAATAATCAGAACTATAACCAGCCTAATATGAATTACAACCCTAATAATCAGTACAACCCAAATTTAGGGAACCAAGTCAGGTATAACCAGCCTGTAAGGAAAAAGTCGGGTTTTGTTAAGCTTGTAGTACTGGCAGTACTCGTAGCAGCCTGCTACTTTGGATACAAGGAAGTAGAAAAACGCTTTTTACTGCCAATAGGCACATGGAAGTCAGCAGATACACCTATTGAAATGAAATTTCTTGAAGATGGAGAGCTGCAGATGGGAGTCTATGGAACTTACGCAGGAAATATGAAGTGGAAAAAGACTTCAGGAGATACCTATTATATAAGTGGTGAAGTACCAGAGGTGCTGGGAATTTCACTTGGAGAGATTGGCTGTGAGGCAAATTTTGACTGGAAGAATAAAAAACTTACTGTAAATTTTGGCTTTGGTGAATATACTTTTGATAAAGAGGATTAGGAGAGAAAATGAACTGTAAACACTGTGGCAATGAGCTTATAGCCGGAGCTAAGTTCTGCAATAAATGTGGACAGAAGGTCGAAATTGAGGAAGACTGTATACCATCAGATATTGAAGCTGTAAATTCCCTGTCTAAGCAGGAAGAGGGGAAACAGGAAACTAAAGAGTCTAAGCTGTTAAAAATAATAAAAGCTTATAAATATTATATTTTAGCAGGAATTGCAGTTATTGTAATTATAGCCATTTTAATTCCTAAGCCTGATAAAGGTGACAAGGCTGTACAGAATGATAACCCGGTTATAGCTACCGGTTCTTCCATAATATCATCAGCCCTATCTTCAGGGCTTGCAAGCGAACAGCCGGAGGAGGAGACTTCTTCTTATACAGGCTCGCCAGATTATGATAATAATGAAAGCAGCAGCATAAGTGATGAGGATGATTACTCTGACGAAGAGGAAGAAGGTGATATGGATACGACTAGAGCAAGTGATGAAGGGGTAAGCTATGAGGATGAAGAAGAGGAAGTCGTGGAAGAGCCTGTAGCGACCTATCAGAATTCAATTATAGAAGTATATAAAGGCAGAGGAAATGAGCAAACATACTATGCGTATAATCAAAATCTTATAAGAAGTTTTGAGGATAAGATTGCAGAAATAACCGGTGCTGAAGATGATGGAAGCCTTGGAATGAGATATGAAATAATTGAACTGTTTGGAAAAAACTATGACTACTTTCTTGACTATTACTATGATCGTTACTGGCCTACTGAAAAAGATGTGTCTCCCTTTGTAAATACAGTAAGGTCTTATTTAGGAGGCTGGGGAGTGGATACTGCCCCTACAACAGTGTATACAGAAAGATTAAGGCAGGAACATAATGGCTACACCTATGATTTTTCAGGAACTGATGCTTGGGGAAACGATATTAAGGTGCATACATATTTTGAACTGATTGAAGAGGATACGGTACTCTCAAGGATACTTGTCTGGACAGAAGATGCGGATAATGTGGAAGAATAGATGTGATATATAAGTTTAATTGTGTAAAATATGTGATAATATAATAATACCTATAGACAAACTAGGTAAAATTGAGTACAATATGATTGCGAAAAATCAAAATCAGTCATTTACAGAAAGCAGTAAGGTCAATGTACGTGGCAAGCATCATATTGGAGGTTTTATGAAAAGAAAATTATTTGGACTTATATTGGCAGCTTCTTTAGTAGTTACAGCCTGCTCCGGTGCAGGTGGAAATGCTTCTGCACCTAAGGATGACAGTAAGGTTGCAAGTGAAGCAGGAAGTAAAGAAGCTTCATCATCAGAGGTTACTGACAGCAAGGTTTCACCAGCTATGAAGGAAGAAAATGCTACATCTACAGATGAAAAAAAGGAAAAATTCCCTGAATTTAAGACTACCGATATCAATGGAAATGAGGTAACGGAAAAGATATTTGCTGACAAAGATATAACTATGGTAAATGTATGGGGAACTTTCTGCGGTCCTTGTATAAATGAGATGCCTGAGCTCCAAAAGATTTATGAAAGCCTTCCTGAGAATGCCAATTTAATCGGAATTGTGGCAGATGTTCCTGAAGGAATGAAGGACGGAATTGATAATGCAAAATATATTGAGGGACAGACAGGAGTTAAGTATACAAATTTAACACTCAGTGACTCGCTTGCATCCTTTGCTAAAAGATTTTATGCAGTGCCATCTACTATTTTTGTAGATAAAGAAGGAAATATAATAGGCGACCTTGTAATGGGAGCTGATATTGATGCTTATGTGGCAAATTTACAAAAAGTTCTTACTGATTGGAAATATAAGGAATAAATGCCTATCTGCCTTGACAAACCCGCCTAATGAAAGTAAACTTTTTATATAAAGTATAAATTTTGGAGGGGATTATGGCAAGAGAGTATAATTCCAAAGGGAAGAATGAAGTTATTGCCTATTTAAAAGCACATAATGATCATAGGCTGACTGTGGCTGAGATTTTAGAAGGACTTAAGGAAGAAGGCATAAGTATCAACCGTTCCACTATTTATAGGAATTTAGACAGGTTGGTTGAAAATGGTGACATCTTAGCTTTTAAAGGAAAGGATAATGAATCAGCATTTTATCAGTATTCAGGTGAGCATAAGGAGTGTAATGAACATCTTCATTTGCAGTGTAATTTATGCGGAAAGATTTTCCATTTAGAGCATAGCTTTGTGGATGATTTTATGTCACGCCTTCGTAAGGACTGTAAGGTAGAGCTTGATGTATCTAAGACGATGCTTGTAGGAACCTGTGAAAAATGTCTGAATAAGGCTTAATTAGTGAATATATTAAATCGGAGACATGGCTTGTAGAAATACAGGCTATGTCTTTTATTTATACTTATCAATAGCAAGGTCTCATTGTTACAAATCATTGTCTGTTTTATAAGTTTAGGTCAATAATATAAAAAATTACAAAATTTAATGATATTATTATGAAAAATGCTAAATAGATAAGTAGAGGCTGTAAAATAAAAAAATATTGAGTATAATATATAATGACTATTTATGTTATACTATAGTATGGATACCTGATTAGGAGGGCAGCTTATGACCTTACAACAGTTACGCTATGTTATAGAAGTGGCTAAAACAGGCTCTATGAATGTGGCGGCAAAGCAGCTTTTTGTGAGCCAGCCCAGCCTTTCGATGGCGATAAGGGAACTTGAAAATGATGTACATATATCAATATTTGAAAGGACTACCAAAGGCGTTGTGATAACTGCTGAGGGAGAAGAATTTTTAGGCTATGCAAGGCAGATAATTAATCAGGTGGAACTTTTAGAGGATAAGTATATAGAAGCGGGGCAGATAAAAAAGAAGTTCGGAGTATCTGCACAGCACTATTCCTTTGCGGTGAAGGCATTTGTAGAGATGGTAAAGGGCTTTGATATGGATAAATATGAGTTTGCCATAAGAGAAGCAAGAACTTACGATGTGATACATGATGTAGTTACAGGCAAGAGTGAGATAGGAATACTTTATACTAATGAATTTAATGAAAAGGTGTTGAAGAAGATTTTTAAGGATAATCAGCTTGAATTTGTACATCTTTTCACTTGCGAGGGATATGCATATCTTTGGAAAAATCATCCGCTTGCAGGAAAAAAAGTAATTGCTTTAGAGGAACTCCAAGATTATCCCTGTCTTTCCTTTGAACAGGGGGATAATAATTCATTTTATTTTGCAGAAGAAATACTGAGTACCTATGATTTTAAAAAGACAATTAAATCAAATGACAGAGCTACCAACTTAAATCTTATGATTGGCTTGAATGCCTTTACGCTATGCTCAGGGATTATTTGTGAAGAGCTTAATGGAAGTGATTACATCGCAGTAAAACTTGCTGAAGAAGTAACTATGGATATAGGATACATAAAGAGGACTCACATGAATATGAGTGAAATAGGTGAACTTTATATAGAAGAAATTAAGAAATATGTGGGTGGAGAGATAAAAAATGAATAAAATAGAAACAGGTATAGATGGGTTGTTTGTAATAGAACCGAAAGTTTTTGGTGACCGAAGGGGTTGGTTCATGGAAAGCTGGTCAAAGAGGAAATTTGAAGAAATAGGAATAGATTGTGAATTTGTTCAAGATAATCATTCATTTTCGGAGAAGAAAGGAACTCTCAGAGGACTTCATTTTCAAAAAGGAGAGTTTTCACAGGCAAAACTTGTAAGAGTCTTAAGAGGGACTGCATATGATGTAGCAGTAGATCTTAGGAAAGATTCACCTACATTTTTAAAATGGTTCGGGATAGAACTTAGTGAAGAAAATAAAAAGGAACTTTTCATACCGAGAGGTTTTGCACATGGCTTTTTGACCCTGACAGATGATGTGGAATTTGCTTATAAGGCAGATAATTATTATAATAAAGAATCTGAGGGGGCAATCAGGTATGATGATGAGAGAATAGGGATTGACTGGAAATTACCGGGAAATGAGATAAAAAAAGTGATAGTTTCGGATAAGGATGAGACAGCTCCAAGGCTCTCAGAACTTTCCGAGGACTGTTTCTTTTAAAATATAAAACTGAAAGTTTATTAGAATAGAGAGGAAGAAGAAATGAAAGTAATAGTTACGGGTGGAGCAGGGTTTATAGGTACTAATTTTATATACTATGTACTTGAGAAGCATCCTGAAAATGAGTATATTTGTTTAGATAAGCTTACTTATGCAGGCAATTTGGCAAACTTAGAGAAGGCACTTAAAAATGATAAGTTTAAATTTGTAAAGGGAGACATAGCTGATAGAGATTTTGTATACAGATTGTTTGCAGAAGAGAGGCCGGATCAGATAGTTAATTTTGCGGCAGAGAGTCATGTGGATCGCTCAGTCCTTTTTCCGGATGAATTTTTAAAAACGAACATAACAGGGGTTGGAGTACTTTTGGATGCTTGTAGAAAATATGGGATAGAGCGTTTTCATCAGGTATCTACGGATGAGGTGTATGGAGATCTGCCTCTTGATAGAAAGGATTTATTTTTCACGGAGAATACACCGCTCAACCCGTCAAGTCCCTACTCTTCCTCTAAGGCATCGGCAGACCTTATAGCGCTTGCATATCATAGGACCTATGGACTTCCGGTGACCATATCAAGGTGTTCAAATAACTATGGTGCATATCAGTTTCCGGAGAAGCTTATTCCGCTTATGATATATAATGCCCAAAATGATATAGAGCTTCCTGTTTATGGGGAGGGGCTTAATGTAAGAGACTGGTTGTTTGTTGAGGATCATTGTATAGCGATAGATATGATTTTGGAAAATGGAAAGATTGGTGAAGTTTACAATGTAGGCGGTCACAATGAGAAGCAGAATATAGAGGTGGTAAGGGCAATTCTTAAGGCGACAAACCAGCCTGAAACCTTGATTAAATATGTGACAGACAGACCGGGGCATGATTTAAGATATGCAATAGATCCTGAGAAGATATGGAATGAACTTGGCTGGAAGCCTCTTACACCTTTTGAAAAAGGAATTGAACAAACTATTAACTGGTATCTTGAAAATAATAAATGGATGGAAGACATAATGACAGGCGAGTATGAAAAATACTATTCAGAAGTATATTATAACCGTGAAGAAAAGTTTGGCAGGTAGAAGATGAGAATATTTATAACAGGGGCAGAGGGACAGCTTGGGAAGGCTCTTATTAAAGAACTGCTTAAAAGCAGACAGAACTTTGAATTTAAACTTATGCTCACAGTCCTGAATGAGGTCTCTTGGAATTCGCTATACAACTGGATGTATGAAAATAATCTTTTGGATGAAAGAGCAGAGATAACAGCCTTAGATATAACGGACTATTATTTGGTAAGGGCGGCAATAGAAAGCTTTATGCCTGATACAGTCATAAACTGTGTGGCCTATACTGCAGTGGATGATTGTGAGGATCATGAGGAAGAAGCAAGGCTTGTAAATGAAACGGGAGTGAAAAATCTTGCGATGGCAGTCAAAAATATTGGAGCATGCTTAGTCCATATTTCAACTGACTATGTCTTTGATGGGAACGGTAATATCCCATATAAAGAAGATGCGGAGATAAATCCAATCAATGTTTATGGTAAGACTAAAGCTCTTGGAGAAAAGGTGGTTTGTGAAAATCTTAACAATTATTTTTTAATACGAACTGCATGGCTGTATGGAGAGGGTAAAAATTTTGTAAAAACTATGCTCAGGCTGGCTGAAAATAATAAGGTTCTCCGTGTAGTGTCTGATCAGACAGGTTCGCCTACAAGTGCAATGGAACTTGCAAGATTTATAATATATTTGATTCAGACTAAGCAGTACGGAGTTTGGCATGGAGTGTGTGATGGGGAAACTTCATGGTATGAATTTGCAAAAGAAATTATGAGGCTGGCAGGCAGAGATGTAGAAGTTATTCCGATTAAATCGGAGGAGTATAAGACTAAAGCAAAACGCCCACATTATTCAGTGCTTTCCAATGCAAAAATGCATAAAGAAACTGAGTTTGGTATAAAGGCTTGGACGGATGCACTTAAGGAGTATTTGGATCTGTTAAAGTTGTAGTGAGAGGAGAAAAACAGTGAGTAGCACAAATGACGAAAAGGATGATTTAAAAACGGTGGAAGAGCTTAAAAAGGCTGCAGAAAATCTTGACAGTTTGACTCATAAGCTGAATGATGTTGCGGAAATGCTTGAGAATGAGGCGGAGGAGGAAATAAGAAGAGAAGGACTTCTGAATAAGGTATTAGCCAAAAAAACTTTTGGTATAATAGGCTGGGGATTTTTTGCACTTGTAGTAATATCAATTGTGGCTCAGCAGCTTTCAATGACTATTCTGAAAATGATGGTAAAGACCGGAGAGGGTTTTCCGGGTATAGTAACATATCTAATATCATTTCTGCCCTTATATTTGGTGGCATTTCCGATAATGCTTTTGATTATAAGGGAACTTCCAAAAGATACTGCCGTAAAGAATAATATTGATATTATTACTCTTATCAAGTGTTTCTGTATGTGCATAACTATTATGTATATTGGAAATGTAATCGGAACGGTTATGTCTACATCTATAGGAGGAGCATTAGGTAAAACTTCAAACAATAATTTAGCAGAGATTATTATGAATACAGATATGTTAAGTACAATGATATTTGTTGTAATCTTAGGACCGATAATGGAAGAGATAGTGTTTAGAAAGCTTCTTATAGACAGGACTGTACAGTATGGAGAGAGGAATGCCATGTTTCTTTCCGCCCTTATGTTTGGGCTTTTTCATATGAATCTTTTCCAGTTTTTCTATGCATTTGGAATAGGGCTTATTTTTGGATACATATATATTAAGAGCAGGAGAGTAGGTTACTCTATAGTTTTCCATATGATTATTAATTTTCTAGGCTCAGTAGTGGCGGTTCAGGTAGCAAATAATTTTGGAGGTGATATGGTGGAAAAATTGCAAAGTGGCAACACAGCAGTGATTTCACAGGCCTTAAGTACCGGACTGATATTATCAATTATATACACTATTTTTATGATTGTTATTTTTGTTGTCGGACTTGTGTTTCTTATTGGCAGCAGAAAAAAGGTGGAATTGGATGCAGGTGGAACGCTATTTACAAGGAAAGAAGAGAAGGGCATTGTTTACGGAAACTATGGAATGGCATTTTTTATAGCTGCCTGCCTTGTAATGATGGTAATTACGACAATGGCTCAGCTAAGTTAGGAGATTATGAAAGAAGAAAAAGTGGTTTATGTAATCGGACATAAGAATCCCGATACAGATTCAATATGTTCAGCTATTTCTTATGCAACCCTTAAAAATCTGACTTCCAGAGGAATTAAATATATTCCGAAACGGGCAGGACAGATTAATGAGGAAACAGAATATATCTTAAAAAGGCTTGAGGTTGAGCCACCGGGATATATGCCTGATGCGGGCACACAGGTAAGGGACATGGAAATCCATGAAACTCCGTTTGCAGATGCAAGCCTTACTATAAAAGAGGCTTGGGAGTTGATGATGGAGTCAAAGGCAGCCTCCCTGCCTATTACCGATAGTGAGGGGCATCTTGAGGGAATTATAGGCATAGGAGATATTGCGAAGTATTTTATGGGAAATTCTGATGAAAATATCCTTTCTAAGGCAAGAACTCAGTATAAGAGGATGGCAGACACCTTGGATGGCAGTTTGGTTTTAGGAAATGAGCATGGATATTTTATTAAGGGCAGGGTTATTATAGGGACAGATGACCCCAATCTTTTAGCGGCTAATATGGCAGCAGATGACCTTGTGGTGCTTGGTAACAGAAAAGATACACAGCTTGCAGCGATAAAAGCTGATGCAAGCTGTATAGTAATAAGTGGAGGCAATACCGCCGGGGATGATGTTATAGCTGCTGCCAGAGAAAAGAGCTGTGTCATCATAGAAAGTCCGATGGATACTTATACCATAGCCACTCTCATAAGCCACAGCATACCGGTCAGATATCTGATGAAATGCGAAGGCATAGTTACCTTCCATACGCATGATTTTACAGATGCAATTAAGGAGATAATGGGTAAATACCGTTATCGTGATTTCCCTATTATAGATGCAGACGGACGCTGCCTTGGTACTATTTCCCGTAGAAATCTTATTAATGTAAGGAAAAAACAGATAATTTTGGTTGATCATAACGAGAGGACTCAAACAGTAGACAATATAGAAGAAGCAGAAATTTTAGAAATAATTGATCACCATAGGATAGGATCACTTGAAACTATGGGACCGGTGATGTTTAGAAATCAGCCGGTAGGATGTA
The DNA here is from genome assembly GCF_052169795.1 of Catonella sp. Classification (GTDB taxonomy): domain Bacteria; phylum Bacillota; class Clostridia; order Lachnospirales; family Lachnospiraceae; genus Catonella. Next base: position 1,286 of record NZ_JBQNBU010000060.1, on the reverse strand, counting down.
CGGCAACGATTATTTATCAGATGTACAATGAAAAAGGAGTTGAGATACCTAAAAAGGTAGCGGGGCTTCTTTCGGCGGCAATACTCTCCGATACCCTCATGTTTCGCTCACCTACCTGTACTAAGTTTGACCAGGAAGCGGTTACTGTGCTTGCGGATATTGCGGGTATAAATATAGAAGATTTTGCAAATGATATGTTTATGGCAGGTAGTAATCTTTCGGGAAAAGCACCGGAGGAAATTTTCTATCAGGATTTCAAGAAGTTTATGGCAGGAGAAATAGCTTTCGGTGTAGGCCAGATTAACTCGATGGATGCAAAATCCCTTGCAAATGCAGAGGAGAAGATAAGACCGATTCTTCAAAATGAATGTGGTAAGAATGGAATGTCGATGGTATTTTTCATGCTTACAAATATAGTAGAAGAGTCTACAAAGCTACTTTGCTTTGGTGACGGAAGTGACAGAATAGTGGAAAAAGCTTTTGATGTAAAAGTATATAAAGATGCAGCAAGCTTGAAAGGAATAGTGTCAAGAAAGAAGCAGTTAATACCGGCTATTATGGGAGTATTTAATGCTTAGTATTGTATATTTGGCTTGAAAATAAATGATAAAAGAGTTATGATTGTTTTTTGGAGGTAATAAAGATGGCTTACGAAAAAGAAATTAATGATTATATTGAAAGTCATAAGGAAGAAATGTTGAATGACCTTATGAATCTTATAAGAATAAATAGTGAAAAAGGCGAGGAAAAGCCGGGAATGCCTTATGGAGAAGGTCCTTATGAGGCTCTTAAGTCTGCAACCGGATTACTTGAGGGATATGGATTTAAAATTACCAATTATGACAACAGGGTGATTACAGCAGATTCTTTCGATCTGCCTAATCAGTTAGATATATTAGCACATCTTGATGTAGTTCCTGCCGGAGATGATTGGACAGTTACTGAGCCTTATAATCCTGTGATTAAAGACGGTCGCCTTTATGGAAGGGGCAGTTGTGATGATAAAGGTCCTGCAATAGCGGCGGTTTATGCAGTAAGGGCGGTTAAGGAACTTGGAATTCCGTTAAAGCAGGGTGTGAGGCTTATTTTAGGTTCGGATGAAGAATGTGGAAGCAGTGATGTGGAATATTATTATTCTAAAGAAAAGGCAGCTCCGATGACCATTACGCCGGATGCATCATGGCCTCTCATCAATATTGAAAAGGGTGGAATTCACAACGAATTTACTGCTTCGTTTGAAAAAACAGACATGACACCGAGCGTTGTTTCCGTAAAAGGTGGAATTA
>NZ_JBQNBU010000059.1:0-12042 GCF_052169795.1 Catonella sp. | reverse complement strand
ATTTCCATAGGTGACTATGTACTTACAGGAGGAGAATTACCTGCTGTTATTATGATAGATGCCATATCAAGACTGGTTCCGGGAGTATTAAATAATACTGATTCTGCGATAGGAGAATCATTTACAGACGGACTTCTTGAATATCCACAGTATACACGCCCTGAAACCTATATGGATATGAAGGTTCCTGAAATATTACTCTCGGGTCATCAGGCAAAAATAGAACAGTGGAAGCTTGAAGAGGCTCTGAAAAGAACCAAAGAACGCAGACCGGAATTATACGAGGAGTATCTAAGAACGCATACTTTGCCAAAGAAAACTAAGTTACCGGAGTAATTTAATTAAATATTTACAAAAGTCATTTGAAAAAGCTACTAAACCTGATAATGTTGAATTGCTTGACATTAGTGATATTTATGGAGTATGAACTATAAAACATTTGAGGTTGTATAATATACATTATATTTGAATAAATATAATATATATTAAATGTGTAAAAAATTGATATAATAAAACATATTATGCAAAATATATTGTTGTATAATATGTTTTTACATTGTATAATATATTTTGTGTATAAGGAGGACACAGTAAAGATTAATAAAAATTATAATAAAGGAACTTTGAATGGCAGGACGGTATAATAGGCTGTCTTGCTAATTAAAGTAAAGGATGTATTTATGGTAAAGAAAAAACATAAGAAAATAGGTAATAAAATATTGCTCGCCTGTGTTTCAATCTCGGTGGCATTGAGTTTGGCTTTAGGTGGATTGGCAATAATAAGTTTAAACAAGCAGTCAAAAAAACAGCTTGAATCATCTTCAGAATTATTTTTAACTGACTATGATAATTTGATAAAAAGTGAAGTAAAGACTATAATATCTATGTTAGAGCCTGTTAATGAGCTTATTGGTTCCGGTAAAATTAGTGAAGAAGAAGGAAAAAAATTAGCTGCAGATCTTATAAGAAGTGCAAGGTATGAGAATGATGGATATTTTTGGGCAGATACTATTGATGGAACTAATGTAGTGTTGTTAGGTAAAAGTGTTGAGGGAACTAACAGAAAGGATTTGACTGATCCTAACGGAGTTAAAATAGTAGAGGAATTTCTTAAAATAGCTAATTCCGGTGGTGAAGGCTTTGTGGATTATTCTTTTAACAGGGAAGGTGATGCAGTACCGGTACCAAAAAGAGCTTATGTAGAATTGTATAAACCATTTAATTGGATTATAGGTACAGGCAATTATATAGATGATATGGATAAGATATTACACGAAGAAGAACTTAAGAGTAATAAAGTTAAGGGAAGGGCTATAATTGTATTAGTTATTGAGGCTTTAATATCTTTAATTGTATCCATAATAATAAGTCTGATATTTAAAAAGAGAATATCTGATAAGTTAGATAAAGTTGCCAGTATATCCAGCCGTATGATGGAGTTCGATTTTTCCAGTTCAAGTTCACATGAGCATGATGTTGCTAAGCCTGATGAATTAGATATAGTTTTAGAGATGACGAGAAAAATGCGTGCTAACCTTTCTGATATGATTTCTGTACTTAAAGAAGATGCAGAAGCTTCGGAGGTATTATCTAATAATATGTCTGATATAGTTAGAAGTACTGAAAAAATAGTTAAGGATTCACAAGTTGCTATGCTTAATATTGCAGAAGGTGCAACTGAGCAGGCAATGAATGTTTCTTCTGTTTCTAAAGCTTCTGAGGTAATAAATGATAAGCTTGCACTAATGCTTGATATAGTGAAAAAATTAGAAAATGCTTTAATGGTTATAAGTAAGAATAAGACTGAAGGAGTTTATCTTATAAATGAGCTGAAAAAGGCAGGAGAAAAAAGTGGAGAAGCATTTTCTAAAATGAAGGATGTTACACTTGAAGCAAGTACAAGTGCTTCTAAGATATCCGAAGCCTCTGAAATGATACAGGCAATATCAGATCAGACAAACCTTCTTGCACTTAATGCTGCTATTGAGGCAGCGAGGGCAGGAGAGGCAGGTAAAGGCTTTGCTGTAGTTGCAGATGAGATAAGAAAGCTTGCTGAACAGTCAGCCAAGTTTACAAATGAGATAAAAGTTGTTATAGAAGTGTTAAAAGACAGTGCTGATAATTCCGTTGAAATGATGGAAGAAGTAAGTGAAATAATGGAAAAGCAGGTTAAAATAAGAAAAGATACCGGTGATAAGTTTATTGAAATATCCGATATGGTAGATACAAGTACAGAGATATTAAACGAACTTAATGAATCTTCGGAAATAATAAGGCAGGGAAATGAAAGTTTAGTTAAATCAGGAAAATCTTTAACTGAGATTTCAGAAGAAAATGCTGCTACATCAGAGCAGATGAGTGCTACTATGGATGAACTTGCTGAATCAATGAATATTGTTTTGGAGGCTGAATCTAAACTTAATGGAATTGCAAGGTCATTGAAAGAAAAAGCTGATATGTTTACAATTTAAATATTAGGGAGTTATCTATGAAATTACTTCTTACAGCATTTGACCCGTTTGGAGGAGAAAAGATAAATCCTGCACTTGAGGCAGTGATGCTTGTACAAAATCAGATTGATGGAACGGATATTGTTAAACTGGAAGTACCTACAGTTTTTAGAAAGTCTATTAGGATAGTAGGTAAAGCGATAGAAGAAGAAAAGCCTGACTTTGTACTTTGTGTAGGGCAGGCTGGTGGAAGATATGATATTACGCCTGAAAGGGTGGCAATCAATATAGATGATGCCCGAATACCTGATAATGAGGGACACCTGCCAATAGATGAGATTATTTTTGAAGATGGAGATTCAGCTTATTTTTCTACACTTCCGGTAAAGGCGATGGTAGAAGAGATAAGGAAGGAAGGATTACCTGCAAGTCTGTCAAATTCGGCAGGGACATTTGTCTGTAACCATCTTATGTACGGCGTGCTATATATTTTAAATAAACAGTTTAAGGGGACAAAGGGTGGATTCATCCATGTCCCTTTTATTGCAGAGCAGGTTACTAACAAGCCGGATAAACCGTATATGGAACTGATGGACATTGTAAGAGGACTTGAGGCAGCTATCAGAGCTGTTGCAGCTAATGAAAAGGATATTAAAGTGATAGGTGGAAAAGAATTTTAAAAGGAGGGAAACGATAATGAACAAAGCTTGGTGGAAAGAAAGTGTTGTTTATCAGATTTATCCAAGAAGTTTCTGTGACAGTAACGGAGATGGTATAGGCGATTTAAAGGGAATTACAAGTAAACTACCTTATCTTAAAGAACTAGGTATAAATGTAATATGGCTCTCGCCTGTATACCAGTCACCTAATGATGACAATGGTTACGATATCAGTGATTATGAAGATATAATGACCGAATTTGGTACCATGGCGGATTTTGATGAAATGCTTGATACAGCCCATGGTCTTGGTATTAAGATTGTGATGGATTTAGTAGTAAACCATACCTCAGATGAGCATAAGTGGTTTGTAGAAAGCCGTAGTTCAAAAGATAATCCGAAAAGGGATTATTATATATGGAAAGATGGAAAAGAGGGTAAAGAGCCAAATAACTGGGGATCTTGCTTTTCAGGCTCAGCTTGGCAGTTAGACAAGACAACAGGACAGTATTATTTGCACTTATTTTCAAAGAAACAGCCTGACTTAAATTGGGAAAATGATGAGGTTAGAGAAGAGGTATTTGGAATGATGAACCGTTGGTTTGAAAAAGGAATTGACGGTTTTAGGATGGATGTTATAAGCCTTATTTCAAAAGATCAGAGTTTTCCTGATGGCCCTACATATGGTGGACTTTATGGAAGTTTTGAATCTTGTGCAAATGGTCCTAGGGTACATGAATTTTTACAAGAAATGAATAAAAAGGTGCTTTCTAAGTATGACATAATGACTGTTGGAGAATGTGCAGGTGTAACACTTGAAGAGGCTGAGAAGTATGCAAATAGTGATGGTAGCGAATTAAACATGGTATTTCAGTTTGAACATGTGGGCTTAGACGATGAAGACAAGATGAAATGGTCAACTAAGAAAATGCCATTAGTCCCTCTTAAAGAAAATCTTTCAAAATGGCAGAAAGGACTTAACGAGGTGGCTTGGAACAGTTTATATTTTTGTAATCATGACCAGCCGAGGATAGTATCAAGGCTTGGAAGTGAAAAGGATGAGTATAGGGAACTTTCAGCTAAGTGTATAGCAACCTGTTTACATATGATGCAGGGAACGCCTTATGTATATCAGGGTGAAGAGCTTGGTATGACAAATACAGTTTTCAATTCGGTGGAAGATTTTAGAGATCTTGAATCAATTAATGCTTTTAATGAGCTTACTGAAAAAGGAGTAATCAGTGCAGAGGAGCTTTTCCCTAAGATTTGTCATAAGAGCAGGGATAATGCAAGAACACCTATGCAGTGGGATGACAGTGAGAATGCCGGTTTTACTACAGGAACACCTTGGATAGCTGTAAATCCTAATTATACTAAGATAAATGCCAAAGAACAGATATCAAGGGAAGATTCGGTATTTAATTATTATAAAAAGCTTATAGCACTCAGAAAAGAGTATGAGATTATAGTTTATGGCGATTATAATTTGCTTCTTCCTGATGATGAGGATTTATTTGTATATGAAAGAAGTCTGAATGGACAGAAACTTATGGTAGTTTGCAATTTTTCAGAGAACGAAAGAGACTTTAATTTTGAAGAAATAGATACAGGTAAGGTTTTAGTGAATAATTATAAAGAATTTAATACAATAGAAAATAAATTAAGACCTTTTGAGTCTATTGTGATTCTTTATTAAAAAATGTTTGGTATTTTTAGACAATTAAGTTAATTTGTTGTTATATTGCAACAAGGAAAATGATATTTTACTTGATATTTTTGTACTATTCTGCTAAAATTGGTTTATAAGGTAACTAAAAAAATTCATTAAAGGAGAGAAAAATGAAAAAAAACTATCTTAAATCACTTTTAGCATTGGGCTTATCTGCGTCAATGCTTGTAGCATGTGGCAGTACGGGCGGTACTAACAGTTCAAAGGCAACAACTGATTCCGGTGCAAAGTCAGCAGCTTCAGCAGCTTCAACAGCTGCAAGTACAGCAACATCATCTGCGCCTGCAAGCAATGGAGAGGCAGTTCGTCTTGTAAATGGAAAAATTGAAATTGACAAGCAGCTTCAGGCAGCTGCAAAGCTTTTCAAAGAGAAGACAGGACATGAAGTAGTTATTGAATCAATGGGTGGCGGTGTTGATATTCAGGGACAGATTAAGAGTTATTTTGCGGCAGATAATATGCCTGATATGTTCGTTATCGGTGGTGATGGTGATTACAAGAACTGGGAAGGCAAGTGTGCAGACCTCAGCGATTGTAAATTTGCAAGTGATACCGACTTTGGCTATAAGGATAAAAATGATGGCACTTTAGTAGGTTTTCCTTATGCAGTTGAGGGCTATGGTATTACTTACAATGCAGACATTCTTGAAAAAGCGGGAATTGATCCGGCTTCACTTACAAGCTATGATGCATTTAAGGCAGCTTTTGAAAAACTTGATTCTATGAAGGCTGAACTTGGTCTTGATGCTGTAGCTTCTGTAACTGCTGAGTCAGGTCAGATGTTTTGGTCAACAGGAAATCATATTTTAGGTTACTATTATAGCGGCGGTCTTCAGAGAGGAGATAACTCCATATTAGATAAGGCTTTGGCAGGTGAGTTTGATAAGGCAAGACTTGCAGAGTTTGCAGACATGGTAGAGCTTTTATTTAAGTATGCAGACCAGCAGGTACTTCTTTCAGGTACTTATGATGATCAGCTTGCTAAGTGGGCTCAGGGTAAGACAGCATTTATTACACAGGGTAACTGGGTTGATCCTTCACTTAGTCAGTACAATGTTTCTTTTAAGTGTGGAATAGCACCTCTTGCTTTCACGAAGGCAGATATGCAAAATGTTCTTGCTGACTGCCCATCTTGGTGGTGTGTATATAAGGATAGTAAGAATATACAGGTTTGTAAAGATTTCTTAGATTTCCTTGCTACAACAGATGAAGGACAGACAGTATTGGTTAAGGATGCAGGTATGATTTCTCCATATAAGAGCAGTAAAATAGTGCCTGCTGCACCTCTTGCTACAAGTCTTAAGACTTATGTAGATGCAGGTAAGACTTCTTCTTGGGCTTGGTCAAATATGCCTGAAGGTATAGCTCAGAATGCTTTCGGTTTAGTATTTGAGTCATTTGCAAAGGGAGATCTTGATAAGGCAGGTTTTGTAGAGGCAATGCAGACAACTCTTGCTGATTATATTGCAAATAATAAATAATCTGTAATTAAAATATGTTAATATGGGCGCTCGGTTTTCCGTTCGCCCATATTTTTAAAAGATGATACAGGCTTTCAAAAGGAGGCTTCAATGAAGAGTGGAACAAGAAAAGTATTATTTGGAGGAATTGCGGTACTAGGCATTATACTTACCGTTATTTCATTAGCTATGGTATTAAGTGGGGGGAAGAATGAGTACCGTGGGATTATTTTTATAGTGGGCATGTGTATGACAATTTTAGGAATATTAGAATTTCCTAATGTGCATCACACAAAGATAGTGAATATTGTTTTTATTTTTCCTATGTTATTTACTTTTTTCGTGACAGTTCTGCTTCCGTTTTTACTTGGTATCTACTATTCTTTCACGGACTGGAATGGTGTAGAAGCTAAGAATTTTGTTGGTATAGCGAATTATATTACTATGTTTAAGCAGATGGATTTTGTATATTCTTTTGTAATTACTTCCATATTTACAATATTAAATATGATATTGGTAAATGTAGTTGCATTTTTATTGGCTCTTCTATGTACTTCCAAAATAAAAGGTAAGGATTTTTTCAGGGCAGCATACTTCCTGCCTAATCTTATCGGAGGACTTGTTCTCGGATATGTATGGCAGTTTATCTTTAATAAGGTTATGACTATGTTATTAGCAGGCTCTAAATCAATGCTTACAAATCCAAACCTTGCACTTGCAGCTATTCTTATTGTAAGTACATGGCAGTATGCAGGCTATATTATGATGATTTACATAACCGGTTTGCAGACAATACCAAAATCAGTAATGGAGGCATCCGGAGTAGATGGCGCAGATGGAATAACAACACTTTTTAAAATTAAAATTCCAATGATAGCCAATACTTTTACTGTATGTACCTTCCTTACACTGGTAAGTTCATTTAAGCAGTTTGATCTTAATATTTCTATTACAAACGGTGCTCCTTCCAGAGTGTTAGGAGCTAAGATTGTTCAGGCGACTGAATTTTTAGCTTTGAATATTTATAATACAGCAATTAGAAAAAATAATTATGCACTAGGACAGACTAAAGCAGTTATATTCTTTATCATACTTGCCATAGTTTCTCTTACGCAGGTAGTTATAAGTAAGAAGAAGGAGGTGGAATTATAATGAAACCTGAAAAAAATAGAAATTTTATTGCTACGATTATTGCTACAATAATTGCAATTTTTGTATTATTTCCATTCTTCTTGGTTGTTATTAACTCAGCAAAGTCAAGTGCGGATATAGTGGTAAGCCCTATTAATTTCCCTAAGAACTGGGGGCAGATGTTTGATAACATGAAAAATGTTATTAATAATGCAAACTTTAATTACTGGAGTTCATTTAAGAGCTCTATTATAATTACAATAGTTTCACTTGCTTTACTTACAGTATTTTCCTGTATGGCGGCTTGGGTACTTAGTAGAAATGAAAAAAAGAAATGGTCGGCAATTATCTTCCTTATTTTTGTAGCAGCCATGGTTATTCCTTTCCAGGTAGTTATGCTCCCTATCCTTACTATATTTAAGAATATTAGTAATTATTTAGGCATACCTATGCTTTCGTCTTATACGGGACTTATTTTTGCTTACCTGGGCTTCGGTGGTTCAATGTCAATCTTTATATTCCATGGCTTTGTAAAAGGTATTCCAAAGGAACTTGAAGAGGCTGCCAAAATTGACGGCTGTCTGCATGAGCAGATTTTCTTTAAGATTATCTTCCCGCTTATGAAGCCTGTACAGATGACAGTCTTAATTCTTAACGGACTTTGGATATGGAATGACTACCTTCTTCCTTCAATTATGCTTGGTTTAAATGGTAGGATTAAAACACTTCCTGTTGCAGTAAGCAGCTTTGTAGGCTCTTATGTAAAGCAGTGGGATCTTATACTTACTGCAGCCTTTCTTGCGATGATACCTATAATTATCCTTTTCTTATTTGCACAGAAGCAGATTATCAAGGGTATGATGGAAGGTGCTATAAAGTAAAGTTTATAATTAAAGGTAAATTTATAATTCAAAAAACAGAGAACTCAAAATCAGGGGTTCTCTGTTTTTTGATTATAAACCAAAATCATTCATGCCATAGGTCACAGACCTATTATTTCACATAGTACAGTAGAATAAATGTTTTTACTCTACTTCTAAAATCACGCTCTGATATGGTTTAAGCTTTATCTCATTTTCATTTAAAAACTCTACATTGTCCATATTGGAGAGAAGAGTAGCGGCAGTCTTTTTCTCTAATTTGACTAATTTTTCAAAATTATCAAAATTACCAAGTACAAGTAAAGTTTGATTTTCACCATTTCTGTAAAATGCCATAAGATTATGTTCATTTTCAAGATAAGGTACAACCTCTCCATAGACTATAGTTTCTTTGTAAGCTTCATTTTTTCTAAGTGCTGTAAGCTTTTTATAATAGCTAAGAACTGACTTTTCATCATTTATCTGAGCTTCTACATTTATTTTAGTATACTGAGGATTTACCATAAGCCAAGGAGTACCGCTTGTAAAGCCTGCATTCTTGCTGTCATTCCACTGCATAGGAGTTCTTGCATTGTCTCTGCTAAACTTCTTAACAGCATTAAAAGCTTCTTCAGGAGATAAGCCGGCTTCAAGAGCTGTCTGATATTCTCCAATAGTAGAAATATCATCTATTTCTTCCATGCCTGTAAAATCTGTATTTTCCATACCGATTTCCTGTCCCTGATAGATGAACGGAAGACCTTTCATCATAAACTGCATGGTACCCAACAGCTTCTTGGAGTCGTCATTTATGTCACAGCACTGAAGATAGTGGCTTACACCTCTAGGCTCATCATGGTTTTCTATTATTGTAGAAATGTAACCTAAATCGCCTACTCTTTTTTGTGTTGTAAAACAACATTTCTTATAATCATCAGGGGTTATAGGCTTTGCTGCATGCCAGCCCTTATCACTTTTTCCGAATATTGTTTCTTCAAAATCAAACATAGTCGAGAAATGTCCCTCATCACCTATGAAGATAGGAATATCCTCAGTTCTGTCTGTAAATACCTCACCTACTGTAAAAGCATCATGTTTATCAAAAGTATTTTCTCTTAATTCCTGTAAATATTTATCTACATTCTTTGCATCTTCAAGCATTTTGGCACAGATAACGGTGCCGTCTTCTCTATCAGGAGGGTAGTTATAATCAGTAAAAGGAAGTGCCTTGCTTATATTCATAATGGCATCTACTCTAAAGCCTGCAAGTCCTTTATCAAGCCACCAGTTAATCATCTTATAGATTTCATCACGAAGCTTTGGATTTTCCCAGTTTAGGTCAGGCTGTTTCTTATGGAAGAGATGGAGATAATATTTATCAGTACCCTCAATTTTCTCCCAGGCACTTCCGCCAAAGTAGGAACGCCAGTTATTTGGAGGATTGCCATCTACACCGGCTTCTATAAAGAAATATTTTGCATACTCACTGTCAAGGTCTTTCATAGCCTTTTTGAACCACTCATGTTCATCGGAACAGTGGTTTATAACCAAGTCCATAAGAATATACATATTTCTTTTTTTAGCCTCTGCAAGCAGTTCATCCATATCAGCCATACTGCCAAAACGAGGATCTATATCATAATAATCAGCTATATCATAGCCCTGATCAGCAAGAGGAGATGGGTAACAAGGAGAAAGCCATATAATATCTACTCCTAAATCTTTTAAATAATCAAGTTTATTAATTACACCTCTTAAATCACCTATTCCATTTCCCTTAGTATCCAAAAAGCTTTTTGGATAAATCTGATATGCAACCTTCTCGTGCCACCATTTTCTTTTCATTACTTGCCTCCATTAAATTTTGATATGAAATGATAATACATGAAACAAGGCTATATATCAAGTTAAATCTTGAAAAACTTAGTATCAAATGTTATCATGTGAACATAATTTAACCCAAATTATTCACGAAACATCTTGTGAAATATTGTAATCAAGCTATAGTTACCTCCAAATTACAATATTTGCAGATATTTTGTAATATTACTCCATATTCACAGACAGAAAACAGTTTATCATGTGGAATAAAATGTCTATGACCTATGGTGTAAATAATCAGGGTTTATATAGAGAGGAGAATGTTATGGAAAAAAGAATCAAGGTATTTTTAATGGTGTTACTAGTAGGCATTTTATCTGTAATTATGCCTTTAAGCGAAGTGGTTTCGGTTGCGGCTGCCAGTCTGACTGTTAAGCTGCATTACCACAGAAAAGATGGAAAGTATGATGGTTGGAACGTATGGATGTGGGATGAGGGCGGTGACGGCAAGGCTTATGACTTCAAAAAAGAAGGAAAAGACATGATTGCAACCAAGGATGTTGCAGCGGGAGCTGCAAAGGTAGGCTTTATTATAAGAAAGGGTGAATGGGAAGAAAAAGACTTTGACGGTGATCAGTTTATTGATTTATCTGACATGGTTTCAGGTACAGTAGATGTTTTTGTCGAATCAGGCAAAGAAGGCTTTGAGAAAAAGAACAGCAAGGATGCTGTAACAGGAATCAAGGTTTCACAGGCAAAATATAATGGAGATGTAAATATTGCTGTTACAATGACTGGTAAAGTTAAAGATGACCTTATGAAGGCATTTAAAATTAAGCCTGAGGTTAAAATAAAGGCTGTTGAAGAGGGAAGTGATAATTTATATTCTATTACACTTGATAAGCCTTTGGAGGCAGGTGGAAATTACAGTATTATTTATGACAAAAATGAGTATAAAATCATTATGCCTAATTTTTATTCTACCCAAAAATTTGAAGAAGAATATACCTATACAGGTGATGATTTAGGTGCTGTTTGGGCAAAGGATAAGACTGTTTTTAAGGTATGGGCTCCAACAGCTAAGTCTGTAAAGATTAATTTATATAAGTCGGGTACAGCAGGGACTGATGACCTAATCGAAGCAATAGATATGAAATCTGATATAAATGGTACTTGGATAGCTGAAAAACAGGGTGACTTAAATGGTGTGTATTATACTTATACTGTTGAGGTAAATGGCAAAAAATCAGAAACATGTGATCCTTATGCAAGAACTACAGGTGTAAATGGTGACAGGGCTATGATAATTGACTTGTCTTCTACAAATCCTGCCGGCTGGGATAGTGATAAAGATCCAAATTCAGGAAAAAATATTACAGATGCTACCATATATGAGCTTCATATAAGGGATCTTTCTTCTGATAAAAGCTCAGGGATTAAAAATGTTGGTAAATTCCTTGGATTAACTGAAACAGGTACTAAAACTTCTTCCGGTATTCCAACAGGTATTGATCATATTAAAGACCTTGGAATTACTCATCTACATATATTGCCATTTTATGACTATGGTTCAGTAGATGAGACAAAATTAGATAAACCTCAGTTTAACTGGGGATATGATCCTAAAAACTACAATGTACCTGAGGGTTCTTACTCAACTGATCCTTATAAAGGGGAAGTCAGGGTTAAGGAAGCTAAACAGATGATTCAGACTTTGCACAAAAACGGTATAAGCGTAGTTATGGATGTTGTTTATAACCATGTGCATAACGCAGGTGATTTCTGCTTCAATGTGCTTGTTCCGGGATATTTTTCAAGAATAAGCAGTGATGGCAAGTATTCAAATGGTTCAGGCTGTGGTAATGATACAGCTTCTGAAAGGTCTATGGTTAAAAAATATATTGTAGATTCTGTTTTATATTGGGCTGATGA
>NZ_JBQNBU010000058.1:0-12512 GCF_052169795.1 Catonella sp. | reverse complement strand
CTTAGGAACTGCTAAATTTAAATTTATTACTTTATTTTCCTGCAAATCCTGTCTTACATTCCCAAGCCTTCTCCGCATCAAAGACTTATGCTCGTAAATAAGGACTGGGAGTTTTTCTACCTGCTTTTCTTTTGCAAATTTAGTTGAATTCTTAAAATCCTTTATCCTTCTTTTAATTCTTTCTTTCCATAAGGAAATTTCATATGTAAATGGAGAAATTTCACAAAATAGTTTTCGTTTCTTCATTATTCACCTCATAGGTATTATATTTATTAAGATTATACTGTTATTTATTGGAAAAAGACAAGGGTGAGAGATTCAAATAATTTTCTTTTGCAATTGGATATTATAAGAGTTTGTTCTAACTTCTTTACTCTTTTTGCCATAATAAAAGGCCTCATATGATTTATATTTTATCATAGAAGGCCTATCGCTTAATAGTTATTTATAGAAAAAGATTCACATGCTCGGTTAGATAACTACATGCACAACATTGGACAAAGTTCTCACAAAAACTTTTGACCACCGCACTTTTATTTTATAAATATTATATATTACCAGATATTTTTAAGTTTATATTAGGGTTATACTTATATAAACGTCGTTTTAATCGTTCTAAGCCTACATCACCTTCAATCTGCTTTATAAAGCCTATTTTCCCAATCAATCTTAGCCGTGAATAGAACAAGTATTCTGAACTGTCTTGCTGACTCGATTTTTTCTTTTTTTCTTTATCATAATCAATATACTCTTTAGCAACATTATTAATATATGTCTTACCTAGCGACAATAAATTGCCTTCTTTTTTATGGATAATATTTATCCCAAGATATCTAAAAAAAGTATGCCTTTCATCAAAATTAATGTGCCTGCTTTTCTTTTCATTAATCTTTAAGCTATTTTTTAACAATAATTTTTTTATAGATAAATTGAAGACATCATATTCTGTTTTCTGAATCGGTTTATGTGACGATATTAAGATATCATCTGCATACCTTGTGTATACATAACCTAAACCTATAGTTATAGTATTTAATTCGAGATCAATATCTTTCATATACATGTCTGATAAAAGTGGTGATGTAACAAAACCTAATGGTATTTTTCCTTTATACGAACAAGCAAGTATTATTTCTTCCAAAAGACTGCGCTTTGTTTTTTCCATCTCAAGCTCACTCATCATTTTTGAAATAAGTTTTTTAATAGAAATACTATCAAAGAATTTTTTAATATCATATTTTATAAATCCATTACTACTTAAATGCTTTATAACACAAGTTTTTATGCTCTCTCCTTGTTTGTATGCAAACGAGTTACCACTAAAACTATACACTCTTTTTAAACACTTACTAATCCACTCATGTAATTTTCGAGCTTTTTCACCATTTTCATCTTCTCGGTACTTAACAATATCTCTTTTTTTCCTTGAGGTTTTTATCTGTATTGTTTCAAAAAACAAGTCAGGTTCATTATTTATTTTCTTTATAAGCTCAAATGATTCTTGCCAAATATTAATAACATCATGTAAATGTTCATCTGCAGAATATCGATTAATAATTTTACCTAAAGGGTTTTTAAATAATTGTATTGTACCATAATCAGAGTGCTTATTAAAAACATATAAAAACTTAACGATATGCTTTAAAAGTCTATCATTTTGTTTTTGCTCCAAAATTGTATGAAACGAAATTCCTGAAGGTTTTATCATTTTATAGGAATTCTTTTTATTAATCAAATTAAAAAAGGCATTCTGCGTCTGTAACTCAATTCTTTTTAAATTATTTTCATCAAATTTTTTATCTTTGTTAGTAAAAAAACTCTCGTATTCACAGGCTAGTATAGAAAGAGTAACATAAAAAAGCAACTTGATAGATACTTTTATTTGCAAATGATTGTTATTACTCGAATAGCAAATTTCAAATGAATTCCGTGGCATATCAGTAGACTCAATAACATTTAAAGCTATTTGAGAATTGGATTTTATTAAATCACCATCACTATCAATGGCTCTTTTAATGTTAAAAGGTAGTTTATTGTTAACAAAAGAATAAAACTCTACTATGTAATCTGTCGCAATCGCATTTCTCCTTATACCAGGTCGATATTCCAAAACCTTTATCATATCCGGCTTTGATTTTAATGCTATTTCTTTTACAAAAAAACCGACATTACCTTTATTGTAAATATCATCTGATTTTGGTATTAACACTTGAATCTTATTTTCAAAAGCACTACTGGCAAACATACCTAGTTCAGCTGCACTAGACAATGTATCCATAAAGATGTATGTTTTTACAGAAATATCTGCACATATTTCTTCCATCAGTTGAAGACTTATTTGGGGATCATCTATGTTCTTCACTGTAAGAAAATCATCAATTATCAGTGGCAAAATATTATTCTTATATCTTTCTAATATTGCTTTTTTAAGAATATTTCTTCTATCTCCCTGATCGGTTTTCAAATAAAAAGGACCACAAAGAAAAACAATTGGACGTTCAATTTCTATCTGTTCCAGTAATATATATTCATTCATGTTATATAAAAAAGAATCCTACAGTGAGAAAGAAATTAAGGAATTGATGTAGTGAGCCCCGTGAGCTTATGCGGCGAACGGGATAGCGAGCGGAATCAAACCCTTAAGTTCTTTTTCACTCTTCCACCAACTAAGCACATCTCAACTTTTAATACTCCTTATTTCTACTTCGTCATCGACGAATACTAGGATTCTATAGACATTATACTGTCTTTTTCTCCTTTCGTCAAATAATATTTTTTGAATTTTTCGTTATTTTTATATTGAACTGTTTTTCCGTCATATTTAAATTTTTTTTCTTCCTCATCATAAACCCAGCCTTTTTCTGTTAATATTTGATTATTTTGTTCTACATCAATAAGAGTTATCAAAAGCCTTATTATTCCATTTTTATAATCTTTATTTTTTCTTCTACTTCCAAACAATGAATTGCTTTTTTCTTGTATCAGATTAAGCAATATAAAAAGTGTTTTGTAATCAACTTGTTCAGAACCATCTTCTACTTCAATCTTCTCATTTTCATCAGGAATAACACTCTTTTTCATTTCATATTCAATATCCTCATATTTAAAGATACATCTATATTTCGAATCAATCTGCTTTTGTAAAAGACTATTCACATAGTCCTTCCCTTCCCTTACTGCCATTAAATGTAAAAGGTTATACAATTCATACACTGAATAATATGCATTTTGATTATTACCAATCAAGAAAAAAAAGTAATCTTGTGCACTTACTTGAACCCCAAATTCCATATCTTCAATACTAATTTTTCTTACCAGCCTATATCCCTCGCGGACTAAATAGCCTCTTTTTCTGTAACCACTAATCTCTCTTTTCCGATCTGTTCGTAATATAGTAAGAAAATCTGCCATTTTCTCCATTTGATACTATTCCCCGCTTTCATTTTTAATAGAATCAGTATAAAATAATCTTATTCATATCGTAATTTGTTTTAGGCTCTTACAAAAATCAATATAATAAAATCTTAATTAACAATAGTACTTATTAAGTGTTTGTAGATATATTCACCTAATTATATTCTATTACCTACATCTTTTTAATCAATTTATTCCTTGAGTTTCCATATTTTATCAATATTTTTATTTTCTCTTAAATTGTCTTCAAATTTTTGTAATATTACATTTTTTAGATAAATTTAAACTTCTAATGACTTACTACAAATTAATGTAAAAATACAGAGAGCCGAAGCCCTCTGTACCTAACATATCTTATTTAATTATTTAGCCTTCTTCTCTGCAATAGCAGCCTGTGCTGCTGCAAGTCTTGCTACAGGCACACGGAAAGGTGAGCAGGATACATAGTCAAGACCGATCTTGTGGCAGAACTCAACTGATGAAGGATCTCCACCATGCTCTCCACAGATACCGATGTGAAGCTTCTCGTTAACAGGCTTACCAAGCTTGATAGCCATCTCCATAAGCTTACCAACACCGTTCTGGTCAAGTTTTGCAAATGGATCGTTCTCGAAAATCTTTGTATCATAGTAAGCATTAAGGAACTTACCTGCATCATCACGAGAGAAACCGAATGTCATCTGAGTAAGGTCGTTAGTACCGAAGCAGAAGAAATCAGCTTCCTTAGCTACTTCATCAGCTGTAAGGCAAGCACGAGGAATTTCCATCATTGTACCTACCTCATAGTGAAGGTCTGCACCTGCTGCTGCAATTTCAGCATCTGCTGTCTCTACAACTACCTTCTTAACGAACTTAAGCTCTTTAACTTCACTTGTAAGAGGAATCATAATCTCCGGAACTACCTTCCAGTCAGGATGCTTCTTCTGTACGTTGATAGCTGCACGGATAACAGCCTTTGTCTGCATCTTAGCAATTTCAGGATAGGTAACTGCAAGACGAAGTCCTCTGTGTCCCATCATAGGGTTGAACTCGTGTAGGCTTGTAATTATATCCTTAATTGCCTGAACGCTCTTACCCTGTGCATCTGCAAGCTTCTGAATCTCTTCCTCTGTTGTAGGAACGAACTCGTGAAGAGGTGGATCAAGGAAACGGATAGTAACAGGTGTTCCCTCAAGTGCCTCATAAAGCTGCTCGAAATCTCCCTGCTGATATGGAAGAATCTTCTCAAGAGCTGCTTCTCTTCCTTCTACTGTATCTGAACAAATCATCTCTCTGAATGCTGCAATTCTGTCAGCCTCAAAGAACATATGCTCTGTACGGCAAAGACCGATACCTTCTGCACCAAGCTCACGAGCCTTCTTAGCATCTGCAGGAGTATCTGCATTTGTCCTAACTCTAAGTCTTCTATACTTATCTGCCCAAGCCATGATTCTGCCGAACTCACCAGCGATAGTAGCATCAACTGTTGGGATTAAGCCTTCATAGATATTACCTGTTGTACCGTCGATAGATATTTCATCTCCCTCGTTAAATGTCTTGCCGCCAAGAGTAAACTTCTTGTTAGCCTCATCCATAACGATATCGCCACAACCGGATACACAGCAAGTACCCATACCACGAGCAACAACTGCTGCGTGAGATGTCATACCACCACGAACTGTAAGGATACCCTGAGCAGACTTCATACCTGAAATATCTTCTGGAGATGTCTCAAGACGAACAAGAACTACCTTCTCACCACGCTCAGCCCAAGCTACTGCATCATCTGCTGTAAATACAGCCTTACCACAAGCAGCGCCAGGAGATGCTCCAAGACCTTTTCCAAGTGGTGTAGCAGCCTTAAGTGCCTTAGCATCGAACTGTGGGTGAAGAAGAGTATCAAGGTTACGAGGGTCAATCATAGCAACTGCCTCTTCCTCTGTTCTCATTCCCTCATCTACAAGGTCACAAGCTATCTTAAGAGCAGCCTGAGCTGTTCTCTTACCGTTTCTTGTCTGAAGCATATAAAGCTTACCATGTTCAACTGTAAACTCCATATCCTGCATATCTCTATAGTGATCCTCAAGAGTCTTGCAAACTTCATTGAACTCTTTGAAAGCCTCTGGGAATTTATTTGCCATCTCATTGATGTGCATAGGTGTACGAACACCGGCAACAACATCCTCACCCTGTGCATTTGTAAGGAATTCACCGAAAAGTCCCTTAGCTCCTGTGGCAGGATCTCTTGTAAATGCAACACCAGTACCGCAGTCATCACCCATGTTACCGAAAGCCATAGACTGTACGTTTACAGCAGTTCCCCATGAATAAGGGATATCGTTGTCACGACGGTAAACATTTGCACGAGGATTATCCCATGAACGGAATACTGCCTGCACTGCTCCAAGAAGCTGTTCCTTTGGATCTGTAGGGAAGTCCTTGCCAATCTTTGACTTGTACTCATCCTTGAACTGACCTGCAAGTTTCTTAAGGTCCTCAGCTGTAAGGTCTACGTCCTGAGTAACTCCCTTTTCTTTCTTCATCTCGTCGATAAGCTCTTCAAAATACTTCTTACCAACTTCCATAACTACGTCAGAATACATCTGAATAAATCTTCTATAGCAGTCCCAAGCCCAACGAGGATTTCCTGACTTCTCAGCCATTACATTTACAACGTCCTCATTAAGACCTAAGTTAAGGATTGTATCCATCATACCAGGCATAGAAGCTCTTGCGCCTGAACGAACTGAAACAAGGAGAGGATTCTCATGATCACCGAATTTCTTTCCTGTGATGCCTTCGAGCTTTGTTATATGCTCATCAATCTGGCTGATAATCTCATCATTGATTTTCTTTCCATCCTCATAATACTGTGTACAAGCTTCTGTAGTTACAGTGAAGCCCTGAGGTACCGGAAGTCCAATGTTTGTCATTTCCGCAAGGTTAGCACCCTTACCACCAAGAAGCTCACGCATCTCAGCTTTTCCTTCAGTGAATAAATATACCCACTTTCTTGCCATTATAATTTCCTCCTGTTGTTACTCCGATTAAGACTTAATACACAAATAAGTGCATAAAGAACATGCACTCTAAGTTATAATTCAAGCCCTATTCAGATAAGTTTATACTAACTTTTTAATTATGCCGATTAAAAATCTGCACTTTATTGTATTTTACCACATTTAAAGCCCACTGTCATTATTTTTTGTTACAAAACCTTGCTATAATTAAAGGTTCATTTTCAATCATCTTTGGTGATATTTGCTAAAAAGCTCTTTATTTTACTTTAAAAAATAAAGTATCTGTGCAAAGTGAAACATAAAGCTCACTTATTTCTTTTTGCACAGATACTAATCAGTTATAGCAATTTTTGTATAATATGCTATTTCATTTCGTTATGGAAAAGTCAGGATAATATTTTTCTATAACATCAGCCACCACCATCGATTTTTTCTCTATGAAATGCCTGCAGTATATTTCCGTAAAATTATCAAATTCTACATTTTCAAATAAGTTAAAATAATCAATTACAGCAACAACTTCAACAGAGACTTCTTCTCCGTAAGCATTTGTATACTTATTGGCTGGTATTTTCTTTGCAAAATATTCTAACAGTTCTTCTGGTGATGTTTCTTCAAAAAAATCATCTTCAAGCTCACACAAAACAACGCTCTCTTCAAAGATTTTTGCATCATCTTCAGATACATAGTTTTCTATTTTGCATTCTTTTAACAATACTACACTGTACTTTTCCATAACTATTTTTTAATCAAAAGCGACTTTCCAGTCATTTCTTCAGGCTGTGGTATTCCCATAAGCTCAAGCATAGTAGGAATGATGTCACAGAGCTTTCCGCCTTCTGCCAAATCATACTCCTCTCCTGCATTTACAAGGATGAAAGGTACAGGGTTGGTTGTATGTGCTGTCCAAGGGTCGCCTGTCTCATAGTCAATCATCTGCTCTGCATTTCCATGGTCTGCACAGATGAACATAGCACCGTCCACTTCCTTAAGAGCCTCAACCGCCCTTCCTATGCATGCATCAACAGCCTCAATCGCCTTAATTGCAGCATCAAGGACACCTGTATGCCCTACCATGTCAGGGTTTGCAAAGTTACAGATTATAGTATCATATTTCCCACTCTTAATGGCATTTACAAGCCCGTCACAAACTTCATAAGCACTCATTTCAGGCTGTAAGTCATAAGTAGCCACTTTAGGAGATTTAACAAGAATTCTATCTTCTCCAGGGTATGGTTCCTCTACACCGCCGTTAAAGAAGAAGGTAACATGTGCATATTTCTCAGTTTCAGCAGTACGAAGCTGAGTCTTGCCAAGCCTTGACATATACTCTCCAAAAGTATTGTTAATATCAACTTTTTTAAACGCAACTTCTTTATTCGGCATACTCGCATCATAATCTGTAAAGCAGACAAACTTAGTCTTAACTCTTCCACCTTTTCTTTCAAAACCGTCAAAATCATCATTACAAAAAGCTCTTGCAATCTCTCTTGCTCTATCAGGTCGGAAGTTATAGAAGATAATACTGTCATCATTTTTTATTGTAGCTACCGGTTTGCCATCTCTTTCAATGACCGTAGGCACAACAAACTCATCTGTTACATCTGAACCGTAAGAACTTTCTACTGCTACCACAGGGTCTGCCGCAGTATTTCCTTCTCCATAAACCATAGCCTTGTAAGCAAGTTCTACTCTATCCCAACGGTTATCCCTGTCCATAGCATAATAACGCCCCATAACAGATGCAACCTTACCTACTCCTATTTCCTCCATTTTAGCTACAGCATCAGCTACAAAATCTCTTCCACTCTTTGGAGGCGTATCTCTTCCATCAAGGAAACAATGTAAATAAACTTTTTCAAGCCCTGCTTTCTTAGCAAGCTCTAAGATTCCATACATATGTGTATTGTGACTGTGTACACCACCATCTGATAAGAGTCCAAACATATGTAAAGCACTGTTCTTCTCCCTGCAGTTTTCTATGGCAGAAAGAAGTGCTTCATTCTTAAAGAAATCACCATCCTCTATCTCTTTTGTAATTCTTGTAAGTTCCTGATAGATAATCCTTCCTGCACCCATATTCATATGACCTACTTCAGAATTTCCCATCTGTCCATCAGGAAGACCTACTGCCATACCACTTGCATAACCACGTTTCCAAGGATAAGTTTTCATAAGCATATCAAGATTAGGCTTTTTTGCCTGTGCTATTGCATTGTAATCTTCTCTTTCGTTAATACCAAAACCATCCATTATAATAAGAACTACCGGTTTCTTAGACATTGTACCGCTCCTTTCAAGCCTAAATATAAATAAGAAATTTTCGACTAAACAAAAATATTATGAGTTATTATACTATAATTAATGTTAAAACTCAATTATAAAACATAAATTTGCAATAACCCCAATTTATAGACATTGTCCGATTGTTATTCCTTGTTGAACTTTCGTCATTATTATATCCTTATTTTATAAGGTTTTAGTTATAATTGAGGTTGATAAAATGATTAGTTATGATAATTTTTGGAAAACATTAAAAGATAAAAATATTTCTCAATACAGACTGACAGTCTACTACGGAATAAGTAATTCCCAAATAAGCCGGATAAAAAAAGGTGCACATATTACAACAGCAACACTTGATAACTTATGTTCAATATTAGATTGCAGGGTTGAAGACATAATTACCTTTGTGCCTAACGAGCCTGTCTCTAATACTCTTTTTGATGCTGTTGCTGAACAGCCTTCATCCGCTTACAAAGAAGATAATAAGCATTAATCTGCTTGCCTCTGCATATTATCCTCTACACCAAAACACCTGTCACCATGTTCGTATTTTGGGGCAAATTATATTTTGTACATTATTAGATTGTGCACAATTTAATTGTTCGCACTTTACTGTTACCTAATCATTGATGCTTGCTTTCTCTTTTGACATTTGAGCAACAAAGTCTTATCTCCTAGAATTTCAAAAACCTCCCATATGATACTTTTTCCTTCTGGAACCTGTAAGCTCCCTACTAAGCTGTATTTAGAATATACCTTTACTGTATATTTTTCATACTTCCGCCTGAACTATACGTCCGAAGTTAAGTTCATCTTGAAACAATCCATATACGTAGGCAGGGCTTTCCCTGTAAAGTTCTGTTTCGGTATCTGATAACTTATTATACAGTTCTGAATCATATACTCTATCATCTGTTTTTTCTTATCCATAATTAATTCTTCTCCTTCTTGAGTAAGCTTATTGCTCTTTCTGTATGAAAAGAATACTGATTTGTAGTTTCTTTATAAATTACCCCCATTATTTCTACAAATCATTATAATATCATCTATTGCATCATCCATGCTTAATGTATGCTCTATGTCATAATGTTCTTTAATAAATGCAATTCCCTTATATTTATACAGATAATCGAAAGCCTCTTTTTCAGCAATATTAAGTTTGTTTGCGAACTCATTTACACAAACTACAGTATAATTAATTTTCTTTTTCAACTCACTCATTTATTCATATCCCCACTTACATTTGTCTGCTGCAAATATTATTATCTATGTTCCAATTATATCAAACTTAATACTATAATCCAATCATTTATTATCTATAGTTTTCAATGTACAAATATATAAATATATATCAACGGTCAGTGACCTTTGACACCCTAATCCTATTAAACAAAAACAAGACCTTACTCTCATTCCGAGAGTAAGACCTTGTTTCTGTTTATAGCCTATTCTTGTTGCATTTATTTATACTTACTAAGCCAATTATTTACTTCATTATAACCTGAGTAATATCTCTGTGTTGGAACAATTTTCTTATCTCCTCGGATTTCAAAAACCTCCCATATGATACCTTTTTTTCCTTCCGGCACATGGAAGCTTCCTACTAATCCATCTTTAGAGTATACCTTTACTGTAGCATTTGAATAAGACATGTCATAACTTCCATAGTTATCCGAAGCAAAGTTAGTAAAATCAACAACTCCATACTTAAAGTACTTATTGGCATTTAAATCCATAATAGTGACAGTTTCCGGACCATAGCTGTCAGTATCATCGACATCTAAATTGCTATAATAAGCATCTTCTCTTTCTGCATACCACACATGCTGAACTTCATTTTCTACACTTGAATTTCTTGTATAGCTTTCTGTAAACAGGTAGGAATCCAGATCAGAAGTGGTACTTCCCCATGTTAAAACCACCTTAACTTCACCATCTCTTAATGTTTTTGGTGCAAAAAATGAATATGTATTTTCAGCTGAGCTTGTTTTTACAATAAAATTATAATACATTACTTCATAACCGGCTTTATTAATCTCAGCTGTATAAATACCGGGAAGCAGGCTTATTCTTACATTTCCATCATAATCTGCATCTATAGAAGCAATTATATTGCCTGAAGTGTTGTTAAATCCTTCTCTTATTATAATCTTAGCTCCATCAAGCGGAAGCATATTGTATTCATGTTATTATTTCTGAACTAATGAACTGTTTTCTTCTCAATTCACAGTCATTCTTATTTTTGTATACATATTCATCCTCTGCATCTTCCTTTGGCTTTTTACCTTTCGGCATTACAGCATAAGCGATTCCACCACCTATGGCTGCTCCAGCAAGAAGAATAGCTATAATTTTTACAAGATTTTCTTTGTTCATCAAATTGCTCTCCTCATTGTTATTTTTTGATACTTAGTATATTGTAACAGTTATAAGCTTTATCCTCCTCCCTCATATAATTTTCAAACAAAATATAACTTATTTGACATAAGCAGGCTTACAAAAATACTCGCTACTTCCTATTTTTCTTAAGCCGCACAAATTCTGATTGAAAATATGCAATTTTAGTCTTATCTACTCCCTTAGCTGGTAACAAATATCGATTTGTAATTGCATTTATCTCCAAATCATTCCTATAGCTTAACCAATATAAAGGAATTGTGAGCAGGCACAATATAGCAAATATTTTCCATATTGTATCCTGATATGGCAGACTCCAAAACTCCGTTCCTACAGAATATATTCCCGGAATTATATCAATCTTATATTCAAGTGCAGGAATTTCTTTAATTATAAGTGCAGTAAATCCAAAGCACATAGGAAACAAAAACATAAGTCTCGAATATGTCTTAGTAAACCCTACTCTCATTACATTACAAATATTTACAGTAATTAGCCCTGACTCCTTAATTCTCTTATTATTTGCATAACGATAATAATTTCCATTTATAACAATTTTATCCGGAAAAAGAGTGCAAAAGCACTCTTTTCCTGAGATAGTAATATTGGTGTCATTTATCATCTTACTACCTTCTCCTTAAGATTATCCTTTAAAAGGTGGAGCTGACGCTGAAAATCTCTGATTTCAGATATAGGATATGCACTTATATCAAAACCAAAACTTCCTCCTGGAAACGAAACCGTAAATAATGTACTGCGGATGCAAAAATATAATATGAAAAATATTGCCGCAGCACTTAATCCAAATGTAAAAATACTTTCCATATCATACCTGTTAATATAAGCGAAAATTAAAGTGCAAAGTAATATAAATATTGCAGTAATCAGATAGCCCGGTTTTCTCGAATGCATAAAACTTGTGAAAGTAATATCCTCTATCGAGACCACTCCTTCTTCAGTAGTGGATTTCAATTGTTTAATATCTCCAGCATAGTTTTTACCATTATAATAAAAACGCTTTTGAGTAAGAACACCTATCCCCTTGGATATCTGACCTCCTATAAGGAAATTTTGCAGATAATTTGAACCTATACAGGC
This sequence comes from Catonella sp., assembly GCF_052169795.1. Classification (GTDB taxonomy): domain Bacteria; phylum Bacillota; class Clostridia; order Lachnospirales; family Lachnospiraceae; genus Catonella. The sequence goes on along the minus strand of NZ_JBQNBU010000058.1, from coordinate 318 downwards.
AATTGTTTGTTCTTCAGAATCTACAAACACCTGATTCCCTTGCTTGTTATACTGAGCTTCTGTTGCAGTATTTCCCATTTCCTGTGAAGGCTGCTGCACCTGAACATCAGATAAATTTCCACCACAACTATTACAAAAATTAGCATCATCATCCATTATCGATGAACACTTCGGACACTGTTTCATTTTTATTTACCTCTTTTCTAAAATTTTATGTATATAACAACTAAAATAGCTATATTTTTCAACTATAAGTTCTACCACTCCTCGTATAATAAGTTTGTAGCCAAGAAAAATCAGGTTACAAACTTTTCTTTT
>NZ_JBQNBU010000057.1:0-13099 GCF_052169795.1 Catonella sp. | reverse complement strand
AGACCTACTATGATATTTATGAGTAAGGCTGATGTGGAGAAGAAGTTTAAGAGGCAGATATAATATTGAATTTATATAGGTGAAAATTTGAAAAGACTAGGAATATATGTTCACATCCCCTTTTGTGCAAAGAAGTGTAATTATTGTGATTTTTATTCTTTAGCCTCAGGTGAAGATGAGAAGAAGAGTTACATAGAAGCACTTAAAAGGGAGATAAAAGAAGTATCAAAAAAGGTTAGTGCTGATTATCAGGTATATACAATTTACTTTGGTGGCGGCACCCCTTCTATAATTAAAGCTGATTATATAAAGGAAGTTTTGGATGTAATCAGGTCATATTTTCAGCTTTATAAAGATGATTTTTACCCTGAAATCACCATTGAATGCAATCCTAAGACTGTGGATATAGAAAAACTCAGTATATACAACGAAGCAGGTATCAATCGTATTAGTCTTGGACTTCAGTCAACAGATAATGATGAACTTAAACTTCTTGGCAGGATTCATACTTATGAGGATTTTTTAGAAAGCTATGAAATGGTCAGAAAGTCGGGCTTTAAGAATGTAAATATCGACCTTATGAGTGCAATTCCTAATCAGAAAATAAAAACCTATGAAAAATCGTTAAATGAGATTATAAGGCTTGATCCTGAGCATATTTCAAGTTATAGTCTTATAATTGAGGAGGGTACTCCATTTTTTAAAAAGTATTCTGAAAATGCACCTCTGTTTAGTGAATTACCTTCCGAAGATGAAGACAGGGAGATGTATGTGCTTACATCTGAAAAATTTAGTAAAGCAGGGTATGAGAGGTATGAAATATCCAATTATGCCAAGGAAGGATTTTATTCAAGACATAATACCTCATACTGGGACAGAGTGCCTTATCTTGGTTTTGGAGTAGGGGCTTCATCATTTTTTGGAAACGAAAGATATAAAAACATGGCTAATCTTAAAGAATATATTAAAAAAGCAGGAATAGAGGATATTAGAGAAGAAATTATTAAGTTAAACTTAAATGATGCCATGTCTGAATTTATGTTTCTTGGACTTAGAAAAACCATAGGGGTAAGTAAAAGTGAATTTAAAAATAATTTCACTTTTAGTGTAGAAAAAATATTTGGGAAAATGATAGAAAAACATATAAAAAACAAGCTACTGCTTGATAATGGTGAGTTTTTGAGACTATCCGAAAGAGGACTTGATATCAGTAATTATGTAATTAGTGACTTTTTACTGGATTGAAGTTGATATAGAATTGTGTTAAGATAGCTGTGTAAATGAAAATGCCTAAAAGGGTAACTAGAAAAGGGAGGTAAGATATGAATTTAAGAAAGGATAACAGAGGTATTGCAAAGAGTACCTTAGTTATAGTCTTAGCTATTATCGGTGCACTTGTTATAGGAGGTGCAATATTTGCAAGTTCTATGTTAAAGAAAGACCCGTTTACAAGACTTATGCTAGGGTACATGAAAGTGTATGAAAACAGGGAGCAGAGAGCTGTAGTAGATGTATCGTTTTCTATGGATAAAGAAAATGCAGAGGTAAAAAAACTTTTCGAACAGATTCCTGCTGGTTCATGTAAATCAAGTAATGAGCAGCTTATGGATTTTGTATCAAAGATATTGCCTAAAATAGGCTTAAAGTATTCTGTAATAGCCAATACTAAGACAGAACCTTTAGCTGTAGGTGCAAGTGTATCAGTACTTTATGATAATAAAGAACTTGCAGATGCAGGGGTTACTGCCAGACCTTGGGAAACAACGGTATATTCAAAGGCTTTACTTGAGAAACCTCTTTATATGGATTTAAAAGAGCGGATTAAGGAAGAGACAGGTTTTGATATAAGTGGTATAAAGCTTAAAGAATATATCGACATTCTTTATGAAAAAGATGAGTTTATTAATAAGTTACCAAGTTCTAAGTATTTTGAACTGATTAAAAATACCTTTAAGGATAAGCTTGTTGCAGAAGGCTCGGATAAAGTAGTGCTTAATCTTAAGTATGCAGATTCCATTAAGTTTTCTCAGGAATTTTGTAAAATAGGAGCTAAAGACGAAGACTTAAAGAATTTTATTATCAGAAAGTTTGACAAAATAATTGACACTATGATTAAAAATGGAGATTATAAGCTTACAGGACTTTCAGAAGAAGACTTTAAGAAACAAGCAGAAGAGGGCAAGAAACAGCTTACAGATAAATGGGAAACAAGTCTAAATACTATGGCTGATGCGTATTCCAGTGAAGAATTTAACAAGGCCATTGAACAGCTTGGAGATATGGCTATAAAATATACCTTTACATTTAAGGGTGACGAGATTGTTAAGGTTGATGGCAATATGAATGTTCAGGGTATTGATATAAAGTTTGCTGTAACGATGGAAAAATATAGTGAAGATGGCTTTACCTTTGCTGATGCTTCTAATTCTGACAGTCTGACAGAAAATTTTGACAGTAATAGCATTATGTTTACATTACTTGGTAAGGCTAATGAAATCTTAACAGGCGATGCTTACAAGAATATGGAAGCTGACCTTATTAAGACAGCCAAAGAAAGTCTTGCCAGTGAGGACGCAGCTATGCTTGAAGCAGGACTTAAGCAGGCTTCAGCTATGACTGGAATGGGTGGTAACTAATAATAATTTGTTTATGAATTGAACTATAGTATGATACAAGTGTCAAAAGTATAAAAATTCGATGCAAGCTTGCTTGCAAGAGAATTTATTATCTTTTGACACCCACATCATAGTATAAAAGTTAAAGCACTTTGCAATATGCAAGGTGCTTTAATCTTAGGCAGATGGGAGAAAGAATGGAGTTTAAGATAGAGAAATTATCTAAAACCATAGGCAACAAGAAAATTTTAAATGGGCTTAATCTTTCTCTAAAAGAGGGAGATACACTTGCCCTAAGAGGTAGTAATGGAAGTGGAAAGACTACTCTTCTTAGAATAATCACAGGACTTGATAAGGATTATGAGGGCGAAATAGAGTTTGACCAAGATTTAACTATAGGCTATGTACCACAGGATATAGTATTATTTGAAAGCCTGAGTGTTAAGGATAATCTTAAGGCTTTTTGTAACGGGAATAATGCTAAAGATAATTTTATCAGACTTGAAAACTATGCTAAAGAGTTGGGATTTGCAGGGCTATGTAAGAAAAAAGTAAACAAGCTTTCAGGGGGACAAAAAAGACTGGTAAATTTCCTTGTCGGGCTTGCAAATAATCCAAAGCTAATTTTGCTTGATGAAGTTATAGTAGGAATTGATGAAAATACAGTAAATAAGGTGATTGAACTTATAAATAATATTAAGGCTGATAGGATAATGATAATTACCTCTCATCAGGATGAATTTATGAAAGAAGTATGTAATCTGTCAGGAAGGCTCACCGGGGGGCAATTGGAGCTTAGCTATGAAAATTAAAAATATAATTAAATTATCTTTAATTCAGACAAAGCTTGCCTTGATTAAGCTTAAATCAGCTTTGTTTTTGCTTATTCTAATGGCTTTAATAATTGCATTATGTGTAATTTGGTGGAAAAAAACTGATATGGCAAAGCCCAAAGTTCTTATTGCAAATGAAGAAAATAGTATGCTTGCCAATCTTACCATTAATTCAATATTAAACAACAAGGTTGCTGAAATTGTTAACTTTGTAACAATCGACTATGATGAAGGAAAGAGACAGGTAGACGCCGGAGAAGCTTTGCTTTTAGTTTATATCAAAAAGGGAACAATAAACACCTTGTATGAAGGTAAGAGGGCTGAAATTAATATATATACAAAAAATGAAAACAATGACTTTACAAGGCTGATAATCAGCTATATAAAAGGCTTTACAGATATAATCAATGTCTCACAAAATGCCGGACTGGCTTATATGGATGTAATGTATGAAAGAGGAATGACGGAAGATGAAAGAATGAAAAAATTTAATGAGCTTCAATCTGCCTATATAAAGCTTACTTTAGCCAGAAACAGTATATTTACCGGAGAAGATAGGGTGTTGGGATTTGATAAGAAAGATATTGAAACAGGGTATTATTTGCTTGCAGCCATATTTTTAATCGGAATAACTATAGGAGGTCTGGCAAATAGTGAAATCCTAAATAAAAATATGCGTCAAAGGCTTATATTATCAGGTATTTCAAATGTGGAAATATACCTGACCGTTATAGCTAAAATATTGCTTGCAAATATGATGGTTCTGATTATATTCATAAACATAGCAAAGACTATAGGGATAGGTGATTAGGTGTATACTGGGATTAAACTTAAAAATGAATTGATTAACAAATGGGTATTTATACTTATTATAGTTTCATTTACCTTTTCCTTTGCACTTAATATTTTTGGGAAAAGTTTAGAGACTCCGACAAGCTTTAAGGTAAATATTGTAGATGAGGATGGAAGTAAACTTTCGTATAAAACAGTGGAAAGTATAGGTGAATTTAATGGAGTGGAAATTACAGATAAAGAGGCTGATATTAAATATATTATTAAAAAAGGCTTTGAGGAGAATTTTGTTAAAGGAGAATTTAACGGACTTATTGAGGTAAAGAAAACCAGCTTTAAGCAGGGAGTAAGCCTTTTAAATGACAGGATTGCGACCAAGCTTGTAAGTGATTATATTTATCTGAATCTTTATGATAGAATCAGGCTTGAGAAAAATATAAGTTTTGATGATTATGAGAAAAGTTTAGCTAAGACAAAGCTTGCAAATGAAATTTTGTTTATTTCGGTAAACAACAGGGAAATAGCGGACGGAATAAGTTCGGATATTAATTTTTCATCTTATATAGCCTTATTTTTTCTGCTGTTGGTAAGTATCAATATAAGTATAAATCAGGTTGTAAAGTTTAACAGAATAAGAAATAAAGGAATACTTGCAAGGCTTAAATTGTCTGGAGTTAAAGAAATAGCTGTAGTATTAAATGAAATTTTTATAGCAAGTCTTAAATGTACATTTGTAATATTACCTTTTATTTTATTTAAGACTGATGTAAAGGTATTTGTAATTGCAATTCTGCTGTTTTATATGAATTTAACCATTAATCTGATTTTGGAGAAAGCCACAAAGTCAGAAGAAGCACTCATTTTTGTAGCAAGAAGCGTTATGATAATATTTTTAGCTTTAGGGATGTTTATAAATTTTTATTTTTAAGGAGAAAATATGTTTTCTGAAAAGGTTAAATTACTCGGAAGGACTAATGAAAAAGAAGATAAATTATTGCTTAGGGACTCGTACACAGGGATTTCTTTTTACTGCAAGGGCAGTATAACGCTTACCATTACGCCTAAAAATGAGACAGATAAGGATAGCTGTCCGTATGTGGGTATAGTTGTAGATGATGATATTTTAAATGTAACCAAGGTAGCTGTAACTAAAGAGTTAAAGGATATTAAGCTTCTGAAAAATGATGGAAAGCTTCATAAAATAGAAGTGGTAAAGCTTACAGAGGAACAGTATGGGAATGTTTGGCTTAGTAATCTGTATTTTGAAGATGAGGTAAGCGTAAAGAAGGCAGAAACCATGGATAAAAGCCTTTTGTTCATAGGAGATTCCATTACAGCCGGCTATGGTGTTAATGGGATAGACGGAGAGGGTGATTTCACCACTTTTGAAGAAAACATACTTGGTTCCTCAGCCATATTTACAGCAAGGAAAACAGGCTCTGAGGTATTTGTGTTTGCAAGAAGCGGTCATGGAATTATTTCAGGATGGATACCGCCTGAGATTGATGTGCCGAATAAAGACGGAATAATACAGAATTTTTTCCCTTTTGAAGGTGATACTTTTCCTGAACCTGATTATATAGTTATTAATCTTGGGACAAACGATAACAGCTATATAAGAGGCAGGGAGGAACGAATAAAGTTATTTAAAAATGAATATACAAAATTTATAATAAATCTAAGAAAGCTCTATACTATGCCTAAGATATTTATAGCTTACGGAGTAATGGACACAGAATTACTTCCGGTTATAAGAGATGTGGTTAAAGAGTATAAAGAACAAAGTGGAGATGAAAATTTACTCTTTGTCGAACTGGAACAACAAAAAGCAAGCGAGGGCATTGGTGCGGCAGGGCATCCGAGTATAGCAGTAAATGAAAGAGTTGCTGACAGCCTGGCAAAGGTAATACTTGAAAACATTCAATGATGTGGGAGAAAAAATGAATAACTATTTTTTTGAATATTATCAGAATGAAACAAAGCAAAATATTGAGAAGAATTTTGAAGATATGACTCAGCTTGAAAGAAGTATAGGTGAGTTTTTTATCAAGAATAAATCTATAAGAGATTTTTCATCCAAGTGTATATCAGGGCTTTTATATGTGTCTGAGGCTTCACTTCACAGATTTGCTAAAAAATGTGGTTATAAGGGTTATAGAGAATTTATTTTTTCTTATGAAAAAGACATAGAAAATGAGAAAAATAGTGGGACAGATGAGAAAAAAGCGGGCCAGCTGATAAATAAGCTGAGGACAGGCTATACTACGCTAGTAGAAGAAAACTTTTCTTTGATAAAAGATAACCAGATAAGAAAGATTGCAGCTCTTTTAAATAGTGGTAAAAGGGTTATTTTCATTAGCACTGAGCCTGAAAATGCTATATTTGAAAAGTTTAAGTTAAAGTACCTTAAACTGGGTATAGATATGAATACAGTAACTAAAACAGAACTTTTAGAGCCTGCCATGACTGTAATAGGTGAAGATAGTGTGGTACTTGTATTCGACCTGCAGGGGGAAGACAAAAATCTGGAAGCATCTATAAAAAGAGCCAGATTAAAAGGAATTGATACAGTTCTTATAACTGCAAACGAAGCCTGCGGATATGTGGAATTTTGTGATGAAACAATTAAACTAAGCTATAAGAAGGGCATGGAAAACATTATTTCCAAACAGATAGTAATACTTATGATAATGGATATAATCTACTTCTATTGTCTGGCAAACAATGATTATTTTAAGGCAATAAAAAAAGAAAAAGAGGGCAAAAGCTAATTTAACATTTGTAAACTTTACAGCTAAACATTGGTAATACTATAGGTAATTGTGAAAGTATTTAGCAAAAATTAGTATAAAATCTACTAATAAAAAATCTACTTTCAGAATTGCCTGTTTTTATTGTAGATTTTAAACAATGATGTTATTATCAGATTAAAGGTTAAGACCTGATCACAATTTTAAGGAGGAAGGGAAATGAAAAAAAGATTATTAAGTTTGTTAGCCTGTGCTGCTGTTGCTGTCACTACTTTCACAGCTTGCGGTGGAAATGCAGCTAAGACAAATTCAGGAAGTGCATCTAAGTCAAGTGCAGCTGCAACAACATCAAGTACTAAGAGTGCTTCTGCTACTACAGGTTCTGCAAAGCAGGCTGCAGCAGAGCCCGTAACTGTAGAGTTCTGGACTATTTCTCTTAAGGCTAATTTTGAAGAGTTCTTCAATAAGCTGATAGCAGACTACCAGACAGCCAATCCAAATGTAACTATAAATTGGGTGGATGTACCTTATGATGATGTACAATCAAAGCTTGTAACTGCTGTTGCAGGAGGTACTGCTCCTGATGTAGTTAACTTTAACACACAGATGGCACTTACTCTTGTAGGACAGGATGCACTTGTTGACTTAAATAAAGCTGCTACAGAAGAGCAGAAGAGCATCTACATTGAGAGCCTTTGGAATTCAGCCAAGGTAGGCGATTCTGTATATGCTTTCCCTTGGTATGCTTCACCTGACATTATGTTCTACAATCAGGATCTTATGAAAAAGGGCGGAATAGAAGCTCCTGCTACTTTTGACCAGGCTCTTGAGAAAGCTGAGAAGTTCTATAATGACACCAAAGCTTATCTTTTCCAACCTGATGAATTCTTCAATCTCTTAATTGAAGAAAATATACCTATCTTAAATGAAGACGGCACAGAGGCAGCTTTCAATACTCAGGCAGCTGTAGACTTACTTACAAAATATAAAACTTATACAGATAAGGGAGTACTTCCAAAAACAAACTGGGGCTCCTGGGATGAGGCGCTTAAGCTTTTTGAATCAGGTAAGCTTGCTATAGTAAGTTCTTCCGGTTCTTCACTGGGAAGAATTAAGGATGAGGCTCCTGATATCTACAAGACCATAGCAGTAAGCACACCTCTTACCGGAAGCACAGGACTTAGCCGTAATCCTCTTATGAACCTTGTAGTTCCTACTGCAAGCAAGAATCAGGAAGCAGCTATTGCTTTTGCTAATTATATAACAAATGATGCAAATCAGCTCGCATTTTGTAAGACAGTTTCTATTTTCCCTTCAACCAAGAAGGCAAGTGAAGACAGCTTCTTTACTTCTGATACAGCTACACTTGAAGGACAGGCAAGTGCAATGTCTGCTAAGGCAAGTCTTACTTCGCAGGACTTCTCACTTGGCATAGCTAATCAGGGAACTATTCAGACAGCGATCAATAAAGCTTATGAAGCTTCTATCATAAATGGTGATGATATTGCGGGTGCACTTAAGCAGGCAGAAGAAGATGTAAATAAGATTTTAGCTGAAAACAAGTAAGATTTTGGTATGATTTAAACTTATTCTATTAGGCTGTCGTATTAAAGGAAAAGACTGCAAAATATGTTAAATTTATTGTTAGTTAATCACAATATCCTGCATTTCTTTTTCCTTGTGCGACAGCCCCATTTTGGAGGTAATATGGTAAAAAGCAGTAAGGCAAGGAAGGCTAAAGAAACTGCTGTGGCTTATGCATTTATGGCTCCGGCACTTATAATTATTTTACTTTTTACAATTATTCCTATATTTGCAAGTCTCGGACTCATGTTTTTTGACTATTCGGTTTTAGGTAAGACCAAATTCGTTGGTTTAGGCAATTTTATCAAGGCGTTTAATGATAGGGAATTTATAATTGCAATTAAAAATTCCATTATTTTTGTTGCTGTTGTTCCCGTTATACAGATTCTTTCGATACTTTTATCTCTTTTAGCAAATAGAAAATTAAGGGGAATTGGAATTTACCGTACCCTTTTTTATATACCGGTTATTACCTCTATGGTTGCTGTTTCCATAATCTGGGGATTTATATTTAACTCAAGCGGAGTTATCAACACTCTGCTAAGTGACTTAGGATTAATAACACAGCCTCTTGGATTTATCAATGATAAGAAAACAGCCATGCTCTGTCTTATGTTTATCACACTTTGGCAGGGACTTGGATATTATATGATGATGTATCTTGCAGGACTTCAGGGCATACCTTCAGAACTTGGTGAAGCTGCCAGAATAGACGGTGCAGGTACACTCAGAGTTATTACAAGTATAATTATACCTCAACTTAAGCCTTTTATATGGCTCTGTACCTTAAATTCAGTAATTTCAGCCATAGGTGTATTTGATGTGGTATTTGTATTGTCTAAGGGTGGACCTGATAATGCGACAATGGTAATAAATTATTACTCATATACTAAAGCCTTTGGAGAGTTCCGTTTTGGTTATGCGGCTGCAGTAGGAGCAGTACAGGCAGTTATTACAAGTATAGTAAGTATAGTAGTTTTTGTTTATGGTAAGAGAGGAGGTATGACAAACAATGAGTAATGTAAAATTTAAGAAAAAAATTAAAACTAAAGTAATCATTTCAAATACAATTTCATACATTCTTCTGACTGTAATAGCCATTGTATGTGCAGGACCTTTTATCTGGCTGCTTCTGTCATCTCTTAGGACAGGTGCAAATATTTATGATCTGAATTTTTCTCTAAGCAGTTTTTCGCTTGTAAACTATACAGGTGTAATGGAATTTATGCAGTTACATAAGTATGTATGGAACACGGTAGTTATTACTGTCGGTGCTATTGTGATTGATGTAGTATTTTCTGCAATGTGTGCTTATCCCCTTGCAACCATGAATTTTAAGGGAAAGAATTTTATATTTGGAGTTCTTGTTGCAACTATGATAATCCCGGCTGCCGCAGGTATGATAATCAATTACCTTACAATATCCAAAATGCATCTCTTAGATAATGTTATGGGTGTAATACTACCTTCATCGGTCAAAACTTTTAGCATTATCCTTTTGAGACAGGCATACCTCGGTGTACCTAAAGAACTTATAGATGCAGCTAAAATAGATGGGGCGGGACAGTTCCTTACCTGGCTTAAGGTTATGCTGCCGGGAATTATTCCGAGTATATCTACAGTAGTAATATTTGACTTTATAGGTAATTGGAATGCTTTCTTATGGCCGATTATCATATTTAAGAGCCCTGAGAAATATCCTCTTGCAACAGCTTTGCAGTATCTGAATGGCTCATTTAGTTATAAATTTGGCTATGTAGCGGCAGGTACTATATTATCTATAATCCCTGTATTAATAGTTTTTATGCTCTGTCAGAAAAATTATATAGAAGCTGTAAGTGGTGCTGTGAAAGGTTGATATTATGGAAAATATTGAAATTAAGATTATGTCAGAGAGTGACTTAGAAGATATGGCAGAATTATCAGAAGAATCATTTCTGCCTGAATACAATGTAACAAAGGTTAATTTAGCTGAAAAACTCTTAAAGGATAGTGACAGATTTGATAATGCATGTTTTGTATTAAGAAATGCAGATACAAATAAGCTTATTGGATTTATAGGTACCAAGCTTTCATCAAATGCTCTTTATCCTGATACAGCATGGATAAGCATTATTGCTGTTTCTAAAGCTGAAAGGTGTAAAGGTTATGGTAAGCTTTTAGTTACAAAAGTAATTGAAAAATTAAAGAAGCAAGGCGTCAAATCGGTGAGTATTGGTCAGGAATTTCATAACTTTTTCTCTGGAATTCCTGATCCAAACGAGGAAAACCTGGGATTTTTTTCAAAACTTGGCTTTGTTATAAATGATGGAAGCCATTATGATCTGGAAGCCTTTGTTACAGATAATGATAAGATTGATAACTTTGATGTTTCTCCTTTTACAGGCGAATTTGAAGTGAAAACATATGATAATGATTATGACAAGCTTATGGCTTTTCTAAACAAAGAATTTCCGGGCAGATGGGCTTATGAGGCAGATACTGCCGTCAAATCTCACAAAGAGCCTTCTGAAATTGTGCTTTTATGGAATAAAAAAGAGAAAAAGGTTATTGGTTTCTGCATACTTACCTCTTATAAAGATGAATATGGCAAAAAAACAGGTTATGGTGGTCTTGGCCCTATAGGAATAGCTGAAGATGTAAGGGGCAGGCAACTTGGTAACTTTTTGCTTCGTGAAGCATTATTACAGGCAGCAGAAAATGGAGTTAACAGGGTAAATATAGACTGGACTATTCTGGTTAAATTCTATGGACAATTCGGCTTTGAGATAATGAGAACATACAGAGCTGCTTACAAACAATTAGTATAGAAGGAGGGTAATATGAAGACAAAGATAGTCTTATTACCTTTAGATGAAAGACCTTGTAATTATCTTTTTCCACAGAAGCTTTTTTTACATGATGATATAGACATAGTTCTGCCTGAAAAGTTAGGAGATAAAAAAATACCTGCAGGTCTTAAAGAGATAGATAGCTTTTTAACAAAAGAATGTAAGGACGCCACAGGTCTTGTTATATCTTTAGATACCCTGCTTTATGGGGGACTTGTACCTTCAAGAATACATAATGAGACGGAAGATAAGTTAAAAGAAAGGCTTCATATACTAAAGGATATAAGAAAAGCAAATCCTAAGCTTATTATTTATGCATTTAATATAATAATGAGGTGTCCAAGTTATTCAAGCAGTGATGAGGAACCTGATTACTATGAAGAATATGGAAGAGAAATTCACGAAATTGGTGCAGCCATGCATAAAAGTCACTTAGGGATGGAGAATACTTTACCTCTGGATGAAATTATAGAGAAAGTTCCTGAAAAATATTTAAATGACTATATTTCAAGGCGTAAAGTTAATAAGGCTCTTAATCTTGCTTCGCTTGAACTGGTAAAAGAAAATATTGTAGATGCACTCGTTGTACCGCAGGATGATTCCTGTAAATATGGTTATGCGGCTATTGACCAGAGAGATATAAGAAAGGCTATAATCAAGAATTGTCTTGAGGATAAGGTGCTTATGTATCCGGGAGCAGATGAGGTAGAGCTAACTCTTATTTCCAGAATGATAAATACTCTTAAGGGAAGAAAACCTAAAATATATTTAAAATACGCTACAGAAGCAGCAAAAAGTATAATTCCGCTTTATGAAGGAAATATGCTTTCAGGCACGCTAAAGTATCATGTGCTTTCAGCAGGCTGCCAGCTTACCGAAGCTTATGAAATGGCAGATATTATAATGGCTGTCACAGCACCTGCAGGTAATATGGAAGAAGCCATCAACCAGCCTTCTAAGTATCCTGAGTACTATGCTGAGCGGAATATAGCTGAAATGTTTGATTTTATAAAAGACAGACTGTCAGAAGGTAAAATTGTAACTATAGCTGACAATGCATATGCTAATGGTGGGGACCTGCAGATAGTGAGATTTTTAAATGCAAATAATCTGCTGATGGAGGTAGATGGCTATGCAGGATGGAATACTTCTGCAAATACAGTAGGTACTGCTATTGCTGAAGCTGTAGACGCTTATCATTTTGGAACAACTGAAAGACATCAGAATTTTTTAGGACTCAGATATATAGAGGACTTAGGATTTTGCTCTATGATAAGACAAAAGGTTGTAGAGAGGCTTCCGGAATATGGAATGAATTATTTTGATGTGAGAGATAAAGAAGGAAAAATAAGCGAATTAGTTAAAGCTGAGCTTGAAGAATTTATAAAAAATGAATTATCATCAATAAGTAATAATCTCAAAATATTAAAATTAATAATGCCCTGGCGGAGGATGTTTGAGGTGGATATAGATGTAAAATATATAAAATAACCAAAAAAGTGCATATTTATTGCATTTTTTTGGCATAGATATCATTGAATATTTTTTCTCAAGGCTTTATACTTAAATGTAGGTATCAAAAGTACATATTTTTAGCTTGTAATAATTATTCTTTTGATATCTGCATAATTATAATTTAACAGGAGGGAAAGATGAAGAAAACATCAATTAAGACACTTATTGCAGTTTGCTTT
>NZ_JBQNBU010000056.1:0-13404 GCF_052169795.1 Catonella sp. | reverse complement strand
GTGTATGGAATAAGTAAAATCCATACTAATGTGGAATTTACTTTTTCAAATAACAAGAGTATGAAAGAGTATATTTTAATCTTCAAAACATTCTCATTATATGTTATAATATTATTGACTATTACTTTATATACTAATTAAAGATGTAAGATGAGAAATTTTGATGGTGTCGAGAAATTACTCGAAGATTACAATGATGTATTTGCAGATATTGTAAATACATTACTCTTTGACGGAGTTGAAAGAGTCAGAGAGGATTCACTTGAAGAAGGTGTAGTAAATTCTGCCTATAAGGCAGAAGATGGGAAGATACATCAGCAGGAGCGAGATATAAGTAAGTACTGGAAAGAAGGAGGAGTAAGCCTTCTTATGATAGGAATTGAAAACCAAACCAGGGTTGAAAAGCTGATGCCTGCAAGAATTATCGGATATGATGGAGCATCCTACAGGAGTCAGCTTCTTAAGAAGGGCGACAGGGTAAATGGCAGCCTTACTCCGGTGGTAACCATAGTACTATACTTTGGACTTACACGATGGAATCAACCCAAATCGTTGAAAGAGATTTTAGAAATTCCTGAGGGCTTAGAGGAATTCGTAAGCGATTATAAAATTAATGTGTTTGAGATTGCATTTTTGCCTGAAGAGAAGGTGAACCGGTTCAAGAGTGATTTTAAGCTGGTGGCGAATTACTTTACGCATATAAGGAAGAATCCGTACTATGTTCCTGAAAATGAAAATGAAATTAAACATGTAGATGCAGTGCTCAAATTCCTTTCCGTAATGTCGGGTAGTGAGGATATAATCGACAAATTTAAAGCAAAGAATGAAAGGGAGGTGGAGGCGATGACAGGAGGGCCACTTAGTCAGTTATATTATAAGGGAGTAAGTGAAGGCAGAGAAGAAGGTAGAGAAGAAGGTAGAGAAGAAGGTAGAGAAGAAGGCAGAGAAGAAGGAGTGAATGAAACACTACTTAAGGTTTACCTTAACTGTCGCAGCATGGGAATGAGCATAGAAGAGAGTACAAAAATAGTACATTTTGCAGATAGTGAGAGCCTTGATATGGCAGAAGAAGAATATCAAAGAGAAAAGCTGGGAAAGTAGGTGGAAATGATGACAGGAGGGCCACTTAGTCAGTTATATTATAAGGGAGTAAGTGAAGGCAGAGAAGAAGGAGTGAATGAAACACTACTTAAGGTTTACCTTAACTGTCGCAGCATGGGAATGAGCATAGAAGAGAGTACAAAAATAGTACATTTTGCAGATAGTGAGAGCCTTGATATGGCGGAAGAAGAATATCAAAGAGAAAGAGAGATAGTAAAAAGATGATGGAAATAAAATATGTAAGCACCAGAGGGAATGAGGAAACAATCACAGCATCACAGGCTATACTGAGAGGAATAGCTCCGGATGGCGGACTCTATGTGCCGGATAAATTCCCTAAGTTGGATAAAAACTTGGCAGAACTTGGGAAGCTTAATTATAGGGAAATAGCTTATGAAGTGATGAAACTGTTTTTTACTGATTTTACAGAAACAGAACTAAAGTTCTGTATAGCTTCTGCCTACGATGAAAAGTTTGATACTGAAGAAGTAGTTCCAATGAAAGAAGCGGATGGACTTACCTATCTTGAGCTTTTTCATGGCCCAACCCTTGCCTTTAAGGACATGGCTCTTTCAATACTGCCACACCTTATGGTAACTTCAGCTAAGAAAAATGAACTTAAGGAAAAAATAATCATACTTACCGCTACATCGGGAGATACAGGTAAGGCGGCTTTGGCAGGTTTTGCAGATGTAGAGGGTACAGGAATAATTGTATTCTATCCGAAAGATGGGGTCAGTCCTTTTCAAAAGCATCAGATGGTTACTGAAAAAGGAAAAAATACTTCTGTTATAGCCATAGAGGGAAATTTTGATGATGCTCAAAACGGAGTAAAAAATATTTTTTCTGATAAAGAGTTAGCAGCAGAATTAAAAGAAAAAGGTTATGTATTTTCATCAGCAAATTCTATTAATATAGGAAGACTTGTGCCGCAGATAGTCTACTATGTATATGCGTATGTGAAATTGATGGCTGATGGCAAGCTAAAAGAGGGTGATGAATTGGATGTTTGCGTACCTACCGGCAATTTTGGAAATATCCTTGCGGCAAGCTATGCAAAAGAAATAGGAGTTCCGATAGGAAAGCTCATTTGTGCGTCAAATACCAATAAAGTTTTATATGACTTCTTTAAGACCGGTACATATGACAGACAGAGAGAATTTACACTTACAATTTCGCCTAGTATGGACATACTTATTTCAAGCAACTTAGAAAGACTTATCTATAAGCTTTCGGGAAATGATGCAGCAAAAAATGCAGATTTTATGAAACAGTTGAAAGATTGTGGTAAATACTTGATAGATGAGGACATGTTGAAGGGGTTAGGAGGATTTGAGGCAGGCTTTGCTACAGAAGATGAAACAGTTTCTACTATTAATAATGTATACAAAAAGACAGGCTATGTCATAGATACACATACGGCGGTAGCTGCCTTTGTAGCTGATGAGTACCGTAAGGAAAAACTGTCAGACGGTAAGATTCTTGTGGCTTCTACGGCGAGTCCGTTTAAGTTTGCCGGAAGTGTATTAAAAGCGCTTACAGGAGATAAGGCGGATATGATAGAAGATGAATGGAACAAGATGGAAGAACTTGAGAAGATTTCAGGACAAAAACTTCCTAAATCAGCTATTGATATAAAGGAAGCAGAGGTAAGGCATAGAGAAGTATGCAGCAAAGAGGCGATGAAAAATATAGTTAGAGACAAGATATTGGGAGGGTTGTTCTGATAGGTCAGGCAAATTAAAAAAGTCGAAAAAAGATATAACTTTGACATAGTCTTGTCACAAACTGGGAGTATATTACTACTCGTAAAGTAAATCTTAGCAAGTAATCTTTGTAATTATTGAAAGGATTATAATATTTAAGAAATTCTTAAGGTATGTATACTTGACCTTTTGTGGACTTGTTGTTATAATCGTTGTGTTAATTGGAAAGATTATATCCTGTGACGGGTCTCTTGCTACAGGTCACACCGCTTAGTACCGGCTTTGTGTCAGTAAGTGAGATGATATATAACAGGGCATAAGTAAACCCGAAATTTAAGGAGGAAGAAGAAAAATGAAGAATTTCAGCAAGAAACTCTCATTCGTTATGGCTACTGCTATGGTGGTTACATCTTTGTATGCACCACAGAATGCAGCAGCAGCTGCAAAGAGCAAGCTTGTAGATTCAAAGACAGGCAAGACTGTGACCAGGAATATTTACCTTGGTGGACAGACAGTAGATTTAAATGCTGTAGTTAAGGGAAAGAAAGTAAGTGACTCAAAGGGAACTTGGAAGTCAAGCAACAAGAAAGTTGCTACTGTTGATAAGAACGGTGTTGTAAAGGCTCTTATGAATGGTGATGCTACAATTTCTTTTAAGACAAAGGGTAAGAAGTCAACTACAGTTAAGAAAGTGATTTCTGTAAGAACCAGAGCATCAAAGGTTATGGTTTCTCCAGCTTCTGTAATGGTTAAAGAGAGTGAGACAGCAGAAGTTAAGGCTTCTTATGAGCTTTCAGAGAAGGTTAAAGCAGCAGGTGGAAAAGAGACTACATATAAGCTTTTCGCAAAATCTTCTGATGAGAAGGTAGCTACAGTTACAGCTGATGGCGATACAATTAAGGTTACAGGTGTTGCTAAGTCAGCTACTCCTGCTACAATTACAGTATATGCTGCTCAGGCAGATACACTTGCAAAAGCTGAAAAACTTAAGGTTAAAGTTGCAACTGAGTTTGCAGTTAAGGTAAATGGCTCTCTTGAAGCTAAGCAGAGCGGTGCTAATAAGATTAAGGTTATGGGAACAAACCTTGTAGCTAGTTCAGCTGCTTATGTAATTAAGAGCAAAGCAGGTGCTCCTCTTAAGCTTGCAGATAAGGTTGAAGTAAATGACGCTGGTACTGAGGCTACTCTTTACGGAGATACTACATATCTTCCAGCTGGTGAGTATACACTTTCATATCAGGGTGGAGAGCCTGTAGAGTTTACAACAGCTAGAGAAGTGGTTAAGAGTATTACTCTTGATCCTACAGATAAGGCTGTACTCGTTTCTTCTAAAGAAGCAGTAGCTTACTATAAGGTTCTTAACCAGTTTGAAGAGGATATTACAGAGAAGTTCTCTTCATCAAATGTAATTGTTGCAGGTTCTGATAATGCAAGAAAAGGAACTGAGCCGGGAACAATTGAATTTAATACAACTGTTGGTTATCAGTTAGGTCTTAGCAAGGTAAGTGTATCTATCGTTGATACAGCTACAGGCGTACATACAGAGGGTATCCTTACAGTAAGTGAGGAATCTAAGATTGTAGAGGCTAAGTTTGAGGGTATCTACAATAAGTCTACAAGAAAATTCGTTAAGAATATTGATGATGTAGAAGATAAAACAAGTATCAAGAATTACTATCTTGTATTCTCAGGAAAAGATCAGTATGGTCATACTGTTACACAGACAGATTCATATACAAGAAAGAGTGAGCATACCCGTCAGTTAGTTGGCAGACAGCTCAATATCGTTCTTTTAAGTGGAACAGGACTTACAAATGAGGCTACAGGTCAGGTTGATACAATTAATGGTCACAAGTATATTACTTACAGACTTGAGATTGGTTCAAGCATGAATGATGGTGTAAGAAGTCTTAGAGCAGGTGAAGTACAGCTTCAGGCTATAGCTATCAACAGCGGTAAATCAATTTCTGATAAGTTCAATGTAGAGTCAGGAACTAAGGTTGATACTCTTACTATTAGAGAGTCTGCTTTAGGAGTATATGATGGTCAGGTAAATGAGCTTGAGTTTGAGGCACTTGATCAGAATGGTAAGCCAATCAAAGATTGGAAGATCTTAAAGAATCTTAATACTCACTTCTATAATAGAAATGCCGGTGATGTAAGATTTGAGAAGAAGGAAGATGGTTCAGTAGGACTTTTCTTCGAATCTCTCAATAATGTACCTGATCAGACTAAGGTTGGTACAATTAAGGTTATTTCTTTTGTTACTGAGACCAACAAGTTTGTAAATCAGCAGATTACAATTAAGCCGGATAGATATCCTGCAGCAATTATCGGCTTAAAGAAAGATTTTGCTACAGGTGTTACAAGAGGTACAGCTAAGAATGATCATAGCATCGTAGTTAAGGCACAGGATTTCAGATACCAGGATCAGTATGGTAATGAGATGGATGCTAACTTAATCTTTAAAAAGTATCCGGGTGAATATGCAATGCAGCTTACAGAGGTAGGTCCTAAGAGTGCAAATTACTTCGTAGTAGATAAAGCTGCTGTATCCGGAGCTGCTACTACTGTTAAGAAAGATAATGTATTCTTAGCAGTTAAGACAGTTATTTCATCAGCTATCAGCAATGAGAGTGGTGAGGGAAGATATAAGTTCAGACTTACAGGTCCTAAGCATGATGACAACAATAACAATACTGTTAAGTCAGATTATGAATTCAGTCTCTTCAATGTAAGACTTCAGGATATGAGTGGATTTGCATTTGATGGTGACAGCTTAAAACTTAGAGAAGTTGCTGATCCATTTGAGCAGAGCTGGCCTGATTTAGGAAGCCCTGTTGTAAATCTTAAGAATGTAGCCGGTAAAGATGAAACACATCCTACTTTTGAGGCTAAGCTTTATGGTATGTATGCCGGTGATAAAGTCAACTTAGTTAAGGAAGATGACTTTATAGCATTTGCATCTGAGGCTAGTTTGAGAAAGGCATATGAAGACAAGGATTCAGTTGTTATCAATGTTCCTAATGTATTATCTCTTGGAAATGATGTAGAGAGAGATGCCGGTATAAGAGCAATCGTTAAGAATGGTCTTGGTACAGAGATTAACAACAAGTATAAGTATAGCAAGGCTCTTCGTGTAGTTAAGTCTGCAGGATTTACAGATTTATATGGTGATCACGATAGAACAGTTAAAGCAACACCTATATCTGGAGGTGCAGCTGTAATTGATTGGGATGTTCTTCAGAAGTACATAAAGGTAGAGGATCAGTATGGTAATCCTATTGCTATGAAGCCATATATTACTTTTGAAGACTTCACAATAGATCCTTCAAACCTTAATAAGGGTACTGATGGTCAGTATGCAACTATAACCCATAACGGTGAGAAGGATGCGAAGTTTACATTCAAGGAAGGTCAGGGTACAAGTATACAGAACGGTAAGCAGGTTGTTACCTTAAAGCTTACTTTCCCAAGATCCGGTTATGAGTTTAAGACAAGTGTTCGTTTAGGAAGATAATATTTCTAAATAAATACGGATTCAATTTAATATTGTCCACCAAGTATGTTGCTTGGTGGACTTTTTTCAAATGGAGGGAAAGATGAATATCAGACAGACAAAGATTATGAGCTTATTTATATGTTTGCTTGCCGCTGTGCTCTTAATGCCGGGAACAGCAGCATTAGCAAAGAGCAAAAAGAAGGCTAAGGCAAATGTAACCATATCTACACAGAAAGAATTGCTGAAGGCACTGAAAAATAAAAAACTTAAGAAGCTCACAATTAAGACAAAGAAGCAGACAGACTTTGAGATACCGGTAAATTCCTCAGAAAAATATGGAATAACAAAGAAATTTGATTTAGTGGTAAAAGCTCCTAATGCAAGATTTACCTGCAAGAGCGAGGTACTTAAGAGCCTTGATATAGAAGCGGTATCCTGTGTTCAGGCAGCGGCAGTTCCTAAGATAACACTACGCAATTCTACCAGTTTCAACTTGTATGAAAATGTAAAGGTGGACAGTCTTGCTGTAGTTGGAAGCTCATCAAAGGCAAATTATTTAGTAAAAGGAAATGTAAGCCATTTTAAGATAGATGCAGCATGCTCGGAAGCTACTATTGAAGGAAGTATTATAGTAACTGAAGAAACTGAAAGCGGTGTAGTTACTAATGGAAGCAGTGTCACCAATGTGGATGTTCTTGACATAAACGGTGGCGGAGACTTTAAGATTAAAGATTTGGGTGTAAACAATCTAAAGCTTGCCGGCAAGACTAAACTCGAAGTTTTAGAACTTGCTTCTGTAAGAAAGATTACAGTAAATGCAGGTGCTGTAAGCAGTTATATAAACTTATTATCACCGGCTGAAGTGGATGTCTATGCTTCTTCGGGTATTACAGTAGGAAGTTCTGCAAAAAATACATTAATCAGCATCCGTGATCTTCATGCAATTACAGAGGTTGAAAACCAGACAGATAGTACACTTAAGGTATTTACTCCTTCCGGAGCAGTTACTATTGAATTTAATGGTTATAAAGATATTAATCCTATAACTGACGGAATGTAATTCAATAGTTCTGACAGTGACTTTGATTTTAAGGAGAATAGTTGTGAAAAAATTATCAAAATTAAGTTTGTGCTTAGCTATATTCATAATGGCAATAAGTCTTTTTGCACCGGAGTATGTATCTGCTGGGACAAGGTATATAAAAACTGCTAAAGAGCTTAAGACACTTAAAAATGCAAAACAGGGAGATGTTTATATTTTAAAAAAAGACATAGACCTTAAAAACATAAGTGACTGGAAACCGTTTGATTTTTCGGGAAAATTAGATGGCAGAGGGCATGCAATTAAAAACCTTACAGGTACAAAGGGTGGACTTTTTGATAATCTTACATATGGAGCAGAAATATCCAATCTGAGACTTACAAATATCAGTATTGATACACTTAAAAATCTTGATACAATGTCAATGATTATAAATATAGGAGGACTTGCCAATACTTCGCAGGGTGCCTCTATTACAAAATGCTCCGTGAGTGGAAGAATTGATAGTACTGCTGTGACCGGAGGATTTGTGGGCAAGGCGGAAGATACAGAAATTAAGACTTGTGTATCCTCAATTTATCTTGATACAGGATCTATTGCCGGCGGTTTAGTTGGAGAAGGCCGTGGAAATATGCTTATTGAAGACTGTCTTATGATAGGCAGGATATCTAAGAAAAGTGCAGCTGCAGTTGGTGGAATGGCAGGTGAGTTCTTTGGTACACTTAAGAGATGTGTGACTGCTTCAGGAGTAATTGACACTGAAAGTTCAAGTAATAATAAGGGAAGTATAATAGGCGTGGTAAAGGGAGACGCACATATTTCAGACTGCTATTATTATGGAAATGTGCCTGCTTTAGGACCTGAGAACAAGGAATATAAGTCATTAGTACATCTTGATGAAAAGTCTAATAAGTCAATAATGACAGGGCTTAATTTTAAGGTTTGGACTCTTAAGAAAAAGAAAAATAATGGAGTTCCCGTGCTTAAATGGTATTTAAAATACTTGCATTAGCTGAGAGTAAAAAAATGGTGCTCCTACTGGAACATAACTAAAAATTATGTTATACTAATATGATATAAAAGTTACAAAGAGCAGGAGGACATTATGGAACTTATTACAGTCAGAGAACTTTTCAAAAATAAAGAAAAGTTTGCAGGAAAAGAAGTTAGAGTTGGCGGATGGGTTAGAAGTGTAAGAGATTCAAAAACCTTTGGATTCATCGTGGTAAGTGATGGTACATATTTTGAAACTTTACAGATAGTTTATCATGATAATATGGAGAATTTTGCTGAAGTAAGTAAGTTAAATGTAGGTTCAGCCATCATAGTGAAGGGAGAGCTTACACTTACACCTGATGCAAAACAGCCTTTTGAAATACAGGCTTCAGAGATAATCATAGAAGGGAAATCAACCAGTGATTATCCTCTTCAGAAAAAACGCCACAGTTTGGAGTATCTTAGGACTATTTCTCATCTTCGTCCAAGAACCAATACATTTCAGGCAGTTTTTAGAGTGCGTTCTCTTATTGCTTATGCCATACATAAGTTCTTTCAGGAGAGGGATTTTGTCTATGTGCATACTCCAATTATTACAGGCTCTGATGCTGAGGGAGCCGGAGAGATGTTTAGGGTGACAACTCTGGATCTTGATAATCTTCCTGTTGGCGAAGATGGAAGGGTAGATAATAGTGAAGATTTCTTTGGCAAGACTACCAATCTTACAGTTAGCGGACAGTTAAACGGAGAAACCTATGCTATGGCATTTAAAAATATCTATACATTCGGACCTACTTTTAGGGCGGAGAACTCCAATACAACAAGGCATGCGGCAGAGTTTTGGATGATAGAGCCGGAGATAGCATTTGCAGACCTTTCTGACGATATGGACTTGGCTGAGTCTATGCTCAAGTATATAATTAATTATGTTCTTCTTAATGCTCCTGAAGAAATGGCATTTTTTAATCAGTTTATAGATAAGGAGCTTATTGAAAGGCTTAAGGGAGTTGCAAGTTCAGATTTTGGCAGGGTAACTTATACTGAGGCCATCGAACTCTTAAAAGAGCATAATGATGAATTTGATTATAAGGTAAGCTGGGGCTGTGATTTACAGACTGAGCATGAACGCTATCTTACGGAAAAGATTTTTAAGCGTCCTGTATTTGTAACTGATTATCCAAAGGAAATTAAGGCATTTTACATGAAACTTAATGAGGATGGTAAGACAGTTGCGGCAATGGACTGCCTTGTACCGGGCATTGGAGAGATTATAGGAGGAAGCCAGAGAGAAGAGGACTACACTCTTCTTACAAAGAGGATGAAAGAATTGGGACTTAATGAAGAGGATTATGATTTCTACCTCGATCTCCGTAAATACGGAACAGCAAGACATGCAGGCTTCGGACTTGGTTTTGAAAGATGTGTAATGTACTTAACAGGAATGGGTAATATAAGGGATGTAGTTCCTTTCCCAAGAACTGTAGGAAACTGTGAACTATAAAAATTGTGAAGTATAAAAATAAAGGGTTTGGTTATAAAGTATATTTTATATCCAAGCCCTTTTGCTAAATAAAATAAATTTTCAGAATAATAAATTCTTATTTAAATATTTTATTTCTAATAGGATATAGGAAAGAAATCAGGATAGTGCCAAGTATTCCACAAGAAATAACTTCACCTGCACCTACAGTAAGCATGAGGAAAGGTATACTGTCAGGTAGTCCATAAGCATAGCTAAGTATGAAAGGAACTATTATTGTGTTTGCCAAAATAGGGGGAAGAACTGCAAACAACTTTATTATGAGTGCATTGCTTCTCTTAAAAAGTCTTCCTATGTACCAAGTTCCAACTGCACCTATAAAGGTAGCTAAGGTACCGAATACAATGTCAAATAGATGACTTCCGATAATAATATTGGATATGAGGCAACCAAGAGTTACACCCGGTACACCGGCAAAGCTAAAAAAAGGCAGGATGGTGAGAACTTCTGAGAATCTTACCTGAATTGCCCCGCTTGCAAGATTGAGGGTGGCTGCAAAGACAGTGAGTACGGTATAGAGGGCGGCTATTATAGCGGCCTGTGTGACAGTCAGGGTGCGTGACATCCCCGGAGTTAGAACTTTTGAATCTTCCATTATTTTATTCTCCTTTAGTTTTTATATGAGTGGGAAGGTTATAACACTCGGCTTCCTAGTATAGTATAATTCCATTATATTTTCAAGGGCAAAATTTTGACAAAGTTTTTTGATATAAATAAAGATTAGTTAAAAATTAAGGAATTAATCATTAAACTTTAAGAAAAATGTGCTAAAATACAAGAATCCAAAAAGGAGGGAAAAACTTTGGCAAAAGGAAAAAAGAAGTCGAAAAGTCCGATAAGCAGGGCTATCGGAATAGTCATAAAAATAATAATAGCCTTATTGCTTGCGGCCATTATTGCCGCCGGAATTCTGATATATATGAAATATGGCAAAAGAATATTGGCTATGGAGGCAGATGCAAAAAAAATAGTTTTAAATAGCAGTCCGGATACTTTCAGGCAGAATGAAACCAGCATCGTCTATGATGCAAATGGAACAATTATCTCTAAGCTAAAAGGAGAAAAGGATGTTTATTATATAAAATATAATGAAATCCCTAAAAAGGCAGTTGAAGCTATAGTAAGTATAGAAGATAAGAGTTTCTTTAAACATAAGGGCTATGATATTAAGGCAATTATGAGGGCAGGCTGGGCATACATAAGGAATAAAGGAACTATAACGCAGGGAGGAAGCACCATAACTCAGCAGCTTGCAAGAAATATTTTTCTTTCGTTTGAAGAAAGCTGGGAAAGAAAGGCGAGGGAAATTTTTATTGCTCGGGAATTAGAAAAAAAATATTCTAAGAATGAAATTATGGAATTTTATTTGAATAATATTTATTTTGCAAATGGATATTATGGGATACAGTCTGCTGCCCTTGGTTATTTTGGCAAGGGGGTGAATTCTTTATCCCTCTCACAGCTTACCTTCCTTTTAAGCATACCTAACAGTCCTAACAGGTACAACCCTTATGAGAACATTGAAGGTACACTTGGCAGAAGAGACCGTATTTTAGACCAAATGGTGTTAGATGGGAAAATAACTGAATTTGAGGCTAGGGCAGCAAAGAGTGAGGAAATAAAGGTAAAAGAGCCAAAGGCTGAAAAAAGCGGATATATGCTTACCTTTGCCCTTGATCAGGCAGTTAAGAGTCTTATGAAATCAGAGGGTTTTCAGTTTAGATATTCTTTTTCGTCTTCAGAGGACAAAGAGGCATATAATGAAAGCTATGGCGAGGTATATTCAAGCTGCCAAAGTAAGTTGTATTCCGGAGGTTATAGGATTTATACATCGCTGGATCCTGAGAAGCAAAAATTACTGCAGGAAACAGTGGATAACGGCTTAAGCATTTCAAGTGAGAAGAGTGAAGCGGGCATCTATAAGCTTCAAGGCTCTGCAGTTACTATAGATAATGGAAGTGGGAGAGTAGTTGCAATTGTGGGTGGCAGAAGCCAAAAGCTTAAAGGTAGAACTTTAAATAGAGCATATCAGAGTTTTAGACAACCCGGTAGTACTATTAAACCCGTAATTGTGTATACACCTGCTTTTGAGCAGGGATATAAGCCTGAAAGTATAGTTAGGGACGAGAAGATAGAGGGAGGCCCTGTTAATGCAGACGGTTCCTATTTGGGAGATATGACTATACTTGATGCGGTTGCAAAGTCTAAAAATACAATAGCTTGGAGACTTTTTACAGAAATTTCTCCTACAGTGGGCATTAACAAACTTTTGGAAATGGGATTTGCAGGAATAGAAGAGACGGATTATTATCCGGCAGCTTCCCTGGGAGGTTTTACAAAGGGAGTGAGTGCCGTAGAACTGGCATCAGCTTATTCAGCAATAGAAAACGGGGGAGCATTCAGAGAGCCTACCTGCATTATGAAGATGACTGATTCAGAGGGAAATGATGTAATAACTGATGGATTTTATCAAACAGGAATTACTAAATATGTGTATGATGAAACTGCATGTAAAATGATAACAACCTGTATGGAAGCGGTTATGACTAAGGGTACGGGAGCAGGAGGAAGACTTGCCTCTATGCCTTGTGCAGGAAAAACAGGAACTACTAATGAAAGCAAAGACCTGTGGTTTGTAGGCTTTACTAAGTATTATACAACAAGTGTATGGGTAGGCTATGACATACCTCAGAGCCTTAATGGACTAGGTTTTTCTGCAACACCACTGGGTATTTGGAAAACATATATGGAAGAGTTACATCAGGGGCTTGAAGCTAAGCCTTTAGATGATTATAAGCTTGTCATTAAACCTTCAGAAGATAAGGATGAGGAGGAAGAAAAAAAGAAGGCTGAGGAAGAAAAAAGGCTTGAGGAAGAGAAAAAATTAGAAGAGGAGAAGAGACTTGAAGAAGAAAAGAAATTAGAAGAAGAGAGAGAGAAAGCCGGAGAAGAGGTTGAGAACAATGAAGATGAAGAGGCTGAAACAGAGGAGGAGAATATAGACGAAGATACAGAAGAAACTCCATCTGAAGGCGAAAATAATACTGAACAACCGGAGGACGATGCACAAGAAGGTAATAATCAGGCAGAGCAGGAAAATAATCCTTCCGGAGAGGGTGATGAAACTCCATAAGCGATTCTTGACTAAAGGGTTAATGTATTTTATAATAGCATAAGTGCCGAGCTTTGGCATTTATATTCAGTTAATTAAAATAATTTAGCGAAAGAGGTAAAATATGTCAGAAAAGAAAATTACAAAAGACATGATAATTGCGGATATACTTAAGGTTGATGAGAATTTAATTCCTGTTCTGCTTAATGCGGGAATGCACTGTGTAGGTTGTCCGTCTTCTTTGGGAGAAACTCTTGAAGAGGCAGCTGAGATACACGGGATTGATGTGGATGAACTTTGTGAACTTCTTAATGAATTTATAGATTAAGAAAGATCAGGAATATAAAAAGAATGAAGTGTGTGCTTTGCACACACTTCATTCTTTTTATATTGCAGAAAGTATAT
>NZ_JBQNBU010000055.1:0-13782 GCF_052169795.1 Catonella sp. | reverse complement strand
CAGATAAGGCAAATTTTGAAAAAGCATTTTTTGCACTTGGTGAAGGCAAATATGAATTGGCTGAAATTTCAGATATAAGAAAAAGCTCTTATGAACTTAACGGTGGTTTTCTTTTCTTAGGAATTATTGTAGGTATTATTTTTCTTTCAGGAACTATGTTGATTACATATTATAAGCAGGTAAGTGAAGGCAGTGAGGACAGGGAAAAGTATCAGATTATGAAAAAAGTGGGACTCCCTGATGAACTGATAAAGAAAACTACTGCTTCACAGGTAGTATGGATGTTCTTCCTGCCACTGGCAGTAGCTGTGATACATTCTATAGTTTCTTCAAAAATAATTTACCAGCTTCTAGGTATGTTTGGAGTAAGGAATTTTATGGATTATGGCAGTAATCTTTTGATTGTAGGCTTTGTATTTGCAGTAGCTTATTTTGTAAATTTTAATATTACTTCCAATGTTTATTATAAGCAGGTGAGGTAAAAAGGATGGGCAGTAAGCG
This sequence comes from Catonella sp., assembly GCF_052169795.1. GTDB lineage: Bacteria > Bacillota > Clostridia > Lachnospirales > Lachnospiraceae > Catonella. The sequence continues at coordinate 13,281 of NZ_JBQNBU010000055.1, read as the reverse complement.
GACAGGATTTGCTTGCTGTCTCTTTTTTATCTGTTATACAATGTGTATACATTTATTCGGCCAACAAATGTAAAAATATTACATTTATTCAGTCGAAAAATGCAAAAGTATATAGAAATTTCGGTTCAATTTTGATATAATTTAATTATAATTATTAAAAGGAGCCGATGTATGGAAAGAAAGGCATATCAGGATTTATTAAAATGGAAAAATAAATCTAATAGAAAACCGCTGATTGTATCAGGAGTAAGGCAGTGTGGAAAAACCTATCTTATAAAAGAATTTGGAAGATTGGAATTTGTTGATGTCGCATACTTTAATTTTGACGGTGAAAAGGGCTTACAGTCAGTATTTGACTACAATTTTGATACAGACAGGATTCTTGATGAACTGGGAAGTGTGGTTCGAGGTAAAAAGATAACTGTTGGTGAAACTCTTGTTATATTTGATGAAATACAGGACTGCCCTCGTGCTATACAGTCTCTGAAGTATTTTTGTGAAAATATACCTGAATTACATATTATTGCGGCAGGCTCATTGCTTGGGGTTGCTCTTAGGGAAGAAGGTATCTCTTTTCCTGTGGGCAAAGTAGACCGTATTGAGATGTACCCTATGAGTTTTGAAGAGTTTGTCATAGCTGATGGTGGAAAAAAATTTATTGAAGGACTTAACAAGCTTGAGCTTAAAAGAGAGATTCCTGAATTATATACTGTACCTTTGGAAAAGTACTATAAGAACTATTTAATTGTTGGTGGAATGCCGGAGGCAGTACAAACTTTTGCAGATACTCATGACTATAAAGAGGCTGAAGAAGTTCAGGATAGAATATTAAAAGACTATGCAGATGATTTTGGTAAACATGCAACTAAAGACACAGCGATAAAGATTAAGATGATTTGGGATTCAATTCCAAACCAGATTGCAAAAGACAACAGTAAATTTATATTTTCACATGTTAAGCAGGGAGCAAGAGCAAAAGAGCTTGAGGATGCTCTGGGATGGCTTGTAAGCTCCGGAACTATCCTTAAACTTGATTTGGTATCTGTGCCTGAGATACCTTTATCAGGTATGGCAGATTCTACATATTTTAAAATATATATGGCTGATGTCGGGTTGTTAAGAAGAAAAGCAAATATCAACTACAGGACAATTCTTACAGGAAGTGACGCATTCATTTATTTTAAGGGGGCTTTAGCTGAAAATTATGTTTTTTGTGAGCTAAAATGCTTAGGTATTACTCCATATTTCTGGAGAACAAAATCAGATGCAGAGATAGATTTTATTACAGACTATGAAGGAGAGCTGATTCCAATAGAAGTAAAATCAGCAGACAATACAAGGGCAAAGAGCCTTCACCTGTTCTGCAACAGATATAATCCCAAAATTGCATTTAAGTCTTCTCTTAAAAATGTTGGAGATAATATGGCTGGTGAGAGCCATGTGTGGTCGCTTCCGCTGTATGCTTTTTATAGGTTTAAGGAATATGTAAAGTGTGAATTAAAATTCGGAAAAGTAAACTTTACCGAAAGGAAATAAGAAAGTCATGAGATTTGTGGTATAATGTGAACATTTAATGAATACAAGCCGCAAAGCGAAGTATGAATTTAGTGAGAGCGGTATCTAAGCACTTAGTGAAGTCGAGTCTATTTTAGCGAAGACTGAACTTAGTACTTATGATAAAATATACTTGCTATCGGAGAGATAGCTTAATTTTAAGCTTAAAATTTTAGAGTTATAAGAACTAATTATTAGAATTAATTCAATTCAATTTACTATGGTCTTAATTTCAAAATTCAGTAGTAAATCCACACTAAAAATGTTAAAATGTAAGAAAGGAAGTAAATGGAAGACATAATAAAGACAGTAAAATACAAGGCAAAAGACAGTCTCTTTACCTTTATATTTAAGGACATAAAGTATCAGAGAAAACTTTATGCGAGCCTTTATGATGATGAAAAAGATTACTTAGATGAGGACTTTCACCTGATTACATTGGAGAATATCTTTGTAAATGATGTGTATAATGACTTGGGTTTAAGAGTAAAGGACAGGCTGATTATCCTTATGGAAGCCCAGAGTACTTTTAATCCTAATATGGCAGTCAGGTTTCTTATGTATCTTGCAAAGACCTATCAGGATTACATAGTAGCAAATGAAATGGATATTTATGGTACAGCGAGGCTAATTTTGCCAAGACCTGAGTTTGTAGTTGTGTATACAGGAGAAGACAGGCTGGATGTAGAAGATATGAAACTGTCAGACAGTTATATATGTGAAGGCATAGCACCGATAGAACTCAGGGTAAAGATAATAAACTCTGAAAATGTAAGGCAGAATATAATTCAAGAATACATAGGCTTTTGCCAGACTTTTGACCGGTTTAAGAAAGAAGCAAAAACAAATAAAGATAAGTTAAATGCACTTAAAATGACAATTGAGTATTGTATAAGTGAGGGTATATTAAAGGACATACTCTTAGTAAAGAAGAAGGAGGTTGAGGATATTATGATGACTGTATTTTCGCAGGAACAGGCGATGGAATTTGCGTTAAAGGCAAAGTATAGGGAGGGAATAGAAGAGGGAATAGAGAAAGGAATAGAACAAGGCAGGGAGCGTGGCGTTAATGAAACTATGCTTAAGGTTTATATTAATTGCCGCAACAAAGGACTGTCTATAGAAGAAAGTGAAGAGATAGTTCATTTTGCGGATAAGGAAAGCTTAAAGCTTGCAGAAGAAGAATATCAGAAGCAGGTGTGATTAAATGGTAAAATTTCAGATGTAAGGCAATGGATTTGGAATAAGATTTCTTTTTTGTAATGTAAAATAAATACAGAGATTAAGCCTGTATATATCTTATTTATAGTGAAAGCCAAGTGAGATATTATACAGGTTTATTTTAGGTTTTAATAAATTTAGTCTTTAACAATACATTTTTTCTCCCCACCCCTTGCCAAATTTTGTAAAATAATATATAATAATTACGAAAATATTACAAAATTGTTAAAAGGCTAGGAGAAAAATGAAGATTAAAATAATAACATTTGTTTGTATGATTTTAGCAGGAATGATGCTTAGTGGCAGTAATAGCATAGCTAAGGCTGAGGAAACCGCATCATCAGGTACAGCTATTGAAGCTGAATATACTGAGGAAGGTGTTGAAGATGCAGACGAATTGTCTGATGATGAGGATACAGAAGTAGAAGATGAAGAGGAGCTTGATGCGGATGAGGAGGAAACTCCACTAAGTAAGTCTTATACTAAAAAAACTGTAACAAAGGCAGAAAAAAAAGCTGACAAAACTCCAAAGTCTGTAATCAAATATACAGATGAAGAATTCAAAATTCTTGTTTGTGTTACCTTTCTTGAGGCAGGAAACCAGTCCTATAAAGGAAAGCTTGCAACAGCAAATGCAGTTATAAACAGGGTACTTAGCAAGAAATTTCCTAACTCAATAAAAGGTGTAATCTATCAGAAATATGCAGGACATTATCAGTTTGCCTTATGTGCTCCGGGTGGCAAGCTTGATCAGACAATGAAGAACTATGGAAAGAATAAAGGTTGGAGAAATGACTATGAAAAGACCTGCATTGAAGTCTGCAAGGATGCATTGGCGGGCAAGACTGCTACAGATAGAAAATATCATTTTTTTAGGCTCTATTACAAAGGCATTGAAAACTGGAAAGCAGATGGCGTAAAGATAGACGATACATATTATTACAATTATTAAAAGATAAGGTCTCCGGAGAGAATTATTTTCCGGAGATTTTTGTTTTAAATTTAGGAAAGTTTTTTATAATTTCCGATTAATATACAGAGTTTTATATTTTTGGATACATATTTAGGTGATATTGTTGCGACAAAGCTAAAATTATGGTACTATAATTAGGATTGTATATTGAATGGAGGCTTCTTTATGGAAGAGAATACAGAGAGAGTATCGAGAAATTTTATTGAGGATATTATTGATAAGGATATAGCGGAGGGCAGGACTAAGAAAGTTATAACAAGATTCCCTCCTGAACCTAATGGATATCTGCATATTGGTCATGCTAAGTCTATTCTTTTGAATTATGGTCTTGCAAAACAGTATGGAGGACAGTTCAATCTGAGATTTGATGATACCAATCCAACTAAGGAAAAGATGGAGTTCGTAGAGTCTATTAAGGCTGATGTTGAATGGTTGGGAGCTGATTTTGAAGACAGATGTTTTTTTGCATCCAATTATTTTGAAAAGATGTACGAGGCTGCTATCAAACTTATAAAAAAAGGTAAGGCATTTGTCTGTGATTTATCTGCTGATGAAATAAGGGAATATAGAGGTACTCTTACAGAAGTAGGTAAGAACTCTCCATATAGGGAGCGGAGCATAGAGGAAAACCTTGATTTATTTGAAAGAATGAAAAATGGAGAATTTCCGGATGGAAGTAAGGTTTTAAGGGCGAAAATTGATATGACCTCTCCTAATATGAATATGAGAGATCCTGTTATTTATAGAATTGCCAGAATGACACACCATAATACAGGGGATGTGTGGTGCATTTATCCTATGTATGATTTTGCACATCCGATAGAAGATGCTGAGGAAGGAATTACACATTCTATCTGTACTCTTGAGTTTGAGGATCACAGACCGCTCTATGACTGGGTAGTAAGAGAGCTTGAGTATGAGAATCCACCTAAACAGATAGAATTTGCGAAGCTTTATCTTACCAATGTGGTAACAGGCAAAAGATATATAAAGAAGCTTGTAGATAACGGTATAGTGGACGGCTGGGATGATCCGAGGCTTGTAACCATAAGTGCACTTAGAAGAAGAGGCTATACGCCTGAATCAATCAAGCTGTTTATGGAGCTTTCCGGAGTAACCAAGAGTAATGCTTCTTCTGACTATGCTATGCTTGAATACTGTATCAGAGAAACTCTTAAGCTTGAGAAGAAACGAGTAATGGCTGTGCTTGATCCGGTTAAACTGGTGATTGAAAATTATCCGGAGGGTGAAACTGAGTGGCTTGATGCTCCTCACAATCTTGAAAATGAAGCCTTAGGCAGCAGAAAACTTGCCTTTAGCAGAGAGCTTTATATAGAGCGTGAGGATTTTATGATAGATCCTCCTAAAAAATATTTCAGACTCTTCCCGGGAAATGAAGTAAGACTTATGAATGCTTATTTTGTAACCTGCACAGGATATGATGTGGATGAGAACGGCTTAGTTACAGAAATCAGATGCACCTATGATCCTGAAACCAAGAGTGGAAGCGGTTTTGAGGGTAGAAAGGTAAAAGGAACCATTCACTGGATAAGTGCAGCCCACTCAGTACCTTGTGAAGTAAGACTGTATGAAAATATTGTAGATGAAGAAAAGGGAGTCTACAATGAGGATGGAGAATTAAACTTAAATCCGACTTCATTGACAGTAATAAAAAATGCTTATGTTGAAGAAAGTCTTAAAGATACTACAGAAGTAGAACAGTATCAGTTTGTAAGAAATGGATTTTTCTGTTTGGATTCTAAGGATTCTAAGCCTGAAATGCCTGTATTTAACAGGATAGTATCTCTTAAGAGCTCTTATAATCCTAAAAAAGCATAGGCTGATGTAGTTTAAGGAGGAAAAGATGTCCGGTATTTTAAGTGGACTGGAGAAATTTGGACTTGGAAGTCTGAAGAGTATAGAAATATATAAAGAAAAGGAAACAGAGATAAAGCAAGATAATAATGATGTAGGAGGTAGGATTATGGGAATATCTGAAGAGTCAATCCTTTTTGATAAATCATATACCTGTCCTTGCTGTGGTGAAAATTTTAAGTCAAAAGCAGTAAGGGTGGGAAGAAATGCATTAGTAAGACTTGATAGTGATTTAAGACCTGTCTATAAGTTTGCTGATGCAACAAAATATGATGCGATTGTGTGTTCTAAATGCGGTTATGCAGGACTGATTAAAAATTTTGATTCAATCAGCGACAGACATATTAAGGACATAAGGGAGAAAATCTCAGCTAAATTTAAAGGCATAGATGAAACAAAGACGACATATTCTTATGAAGATGCTCTTGAGAGGACTCAGCTTGCTTTAATTTCTACAGTTATCAAATGTGCTAAAAATAGCGAGAAAGCTTATGTTTGTTTAAAACTTGCTTGGATTACAAGGGGAATGAAAGAAAATTTGGATAATGCCCAGCCTGATTATAATGCAAATTATGAAAAACTGGACAAGAATGAGTTGAACTATCTCAAAAATGCTTATGAAGGTTTTAGTGAAGCATACATGAATGAACAATTCCCTATCTGTGGAATGGATGAGAATACACTTTGCATTATTTTGGCTGAAACTGCTAGAAAGCTTGACAAGAAACATGAGGCACTTAGGTATCTGGAAACTGTGATAATGTCTAAGAATGCTACAGATAGGATGAAGGATATGGCTAGAGATATAAGAGAACAGTGTAAAGAATAATATGAAGAGTATTATGGAGAGGGATATAGGTTTGATACTATATCCCTTTTATATATTAATTTAATGAGTGTTTAGTCTTTCGGTGTTGTTTATGATATAAAACAAGCATAATTATTCCGAATAGAAAAACAAGCACTGAAATACCTATAGCACAGAGCATAAAAAACTCCTGAGGGAGGTATTTAATGATGGGGTCAGTCCTGTAGTCAAATATCCAATAATCATTATTAAAGGCTATTTGGTGGAAGAGGATGAAGATTTTATTAAAATTTGCATATATAAGTACTGCAAGACTGAAAGGAATGAAGATAGTGGCTATTCCCCCTGCAAGCAGATACTCATAGCTGTGATATAGCCCGTGGTAGAGAGGGATGAGTAGAATTAATACTATTACTCCTATTATCAAAGCAAGCTGAAACTCTAAGAAGATAGTCTTTACTTCTTCAAAATGGGTTATTCCGTTGGCAGATGATGGTAGATGTGGAAATTCCAGTTTATCAGATCCCCAAAAAGAATTATAATCTATAAGTGCATCATAGTTTTCTTTTATCTGCTCATAATTAAGACTGCTATTTTTCACAAAGTCATTTATATGGTTGTAGTAAAGAGGGCGGAAATTAAGTATGACTGTCGTGGCCAGGGTTATTGATACCATCATCAAAATTACTGAAATAAAAGCAAAAAAAATCGTTTTTAAATACATTTTCATTAATATCTCCTTGCAAAACTGCGTAATTATGGTAAACTAGATAGATAATGAAATTTTAACATATTTTTTCAAATAGTGAAAGAGAAAGTAGAAAGGATATTATAGATGGGTAGAAGTATTAAAAGTATTGAAGAAGTAGTGATTCCTGAGGAGTATGAGTTAGTCTTTACTAAGGAACTTGAAGATATTAAGGCTTTAGGAATATATTTAAAGCATAAGAAGAGTGGAGCAAGGCTTGCACTTGTGTCCAATGAAGATGATAATAAGGTGTTTTGTATAGGTTTTAAGACTCCGCCTGAAGATTCGACAGGAGTTGCCCATATAGTAGAACATACAGTTCTTTGCGGTTCTAAAAAGTATCCGTCTAAAGACCCTTTTATTGAAATGGCTAAGGGCTCGTTAAACACTTTCTTAAATGCTATGACATATCCTGATAAAACTATTTATCCTGTTGCAAGCTGCAACGATAAAGATTTTAAAAATCTTATGAATGTGTATCTGGATGCGGTATTTTATCCTAATCTATATACTAATAGGGCTATATTTGAACAGGAAGGCTGGCATTACGAGCTTGATGAAGAAACAGGAGAGCTTAAGATAAATGGAGTTGTTTATAATGAGATGAAGGGAGCATTTTCTTCTCCGGATGAGGTTGAAGATTTATGTGTGAGGGAGGCATTGTATCCTGATTCTCCTTATGGAATTGAGTCCGGCGGTGATCCTGAAGTAATACCTGAACTTACTTACGAGAATTATGTAGCCTTTCATAAACGATTTTATCATCCGTCTAATTCGTATATTATACTTCATGGTAATTTCGATATTGAAGAAAGGCTTGAGTTCTTAGATAAGGAATATCTGTCAGACTTTGATAAGATAGATCCTAAATCGGATATTCCTCTTCAAACCCCTGTCGGAGGAGATTTTACAGATAGTTATTCTATTGCGGAAAGTGAAGAAATGAAAGAAAAAACTTTCCTTTCCTATAATGTAGTTACAGGAGTTACTACCGATGTAATGACGATGGGAGCTTTACAGCTTCTAAGATTTGTGCTTATGGATGCTCCGGGGGCAGCAGTGAAAGAAGCACTTATAAATGCAGGAATAGGAAAAGACATATCTTCAAGCCTGTCTGCACATATGCTTCAGCCTACTTTTTCCATCCATGCTACAGGAACGGAGGCAGATAGGAAGGATGAATTTGTAAAAATAATTGAAGATACATTGAAGAAGATAGTTGCAGAGGGAGTAGATGAGAAAAAACTTACGGCAGCTATTAATTATGGAGAATTTAAGTATAGGGAGAAGGATTCGGGAAGATTTCCGGCAGGACTTCTTTCAGGCATCAATATGTATACTACCTGGCTATATGATGAGAATATGGTATTTGACCAGGCGGATGTAGGTAAAAATTTTGATGTGTTAAGGAGCAAGATAGGTACAGGATATTTTGAGGAATTAATAAAGACTTATCTTATTAATAATGAGCATAAAGTTATTTTTACACTTGTTCCGGAAAAGAATAAGAATGATAGGATAGAAAAAGAATTAAAGGATAAACTGGCAGAATATAAGGAGTCACTTACCGATAAGGACTTGGAAATACTTAAGGAGAGGGCAGAAAAATTAAGAATTTTTCAGGAAGAACCTTCTTCAGAAGAAGATATTGAAAAACTTCCTACTCTTGAAAGAAGTGATATTTCTACTGAAATCAAGCCTCTTAAAAATATAGAAAAAGAACTGCTTAAAAGACCTGTAATTTGGCATAAGATAAATACTAACGGCATTATGTATTTCAGGCTTAATTTTGATATAAGTGATATGGAGTCGGAGGAATTAGCATATTTTGGACTTTTAACAGAATTACTTGGACTTATAGATACTAAGGAAAGAGGATATTCAGACTTTGTATCGGAAACTCTTATGTATACCGGCGGAATCAATACTGATTTGGGAGTTCATACAGACAAGGCTGATAAGAATAAAGTATTAATGAGTTATTCTATAAGGTTCAAGTCCCTTGTTTCACAAAGTGATAAAGGACTTCCGCTTATTTTAGAAATGCTTTATAAGTCAAAGATAAATAATGAAAGCGATAAGAGGATACTTGAGATTTTGAGGGAAAATCTTGTCGGCATGGAAATGGAATTTGAAAATAGCGGTGACAGGATGTCTGCCATGATTGCAAAAACTCATTTTTCAATAAATAGTAGGATTGGCAACACTCTTTCGGGACTTGCACATTATAGATTTGTGAAAGATTTAACAGAGAATTTTGCTGATAAGAAAGAAGAGTTATATGATAAGCTGAATTCTCTTATCAAAAAATACTTTGTAAAAGAAAGAGTATTAATGAGTCTTACAGTGGATGAGGAAGACTATGATAAGGCTGTTTATGAATTAGAAAATATAATAAAAGAGATTCCAAACGGAGAAAGAGTAGGAAAAACTCTGCTTTGTGAGAGGATGAAACTTGAGATAGATGAACTTAAGTCTAAGAGAAAAGAGGGACTGCTTGCAAAGGGGTACACTGCGTCAGGACAGGTACAGTATGTAACCAGAGCAGGCAACTTCATAGATGCAGGACTACCTTATACAGGTGTGTTAAATGTATTAAATGTGCTTTTAAGCTATGAATATCTTTGGGTAAATGTCAGGGTTAAGGGAGGAGCATATGGCTGCTACAGTAAGTTTGACAGAAATGGTGATTCCATATTCTCATCTTACAGAGACCCGAAACTTTTGGAGACAAATGAGATTTATGAGCATATAGCGGAATATATTGAGAATTTTGAAGCATCTGAAAAGGATGTGACTAAGTTTGTTATAGGAGCAGTAGGTGGTGCAGACATTCCTTTAACTCCTTATGCAGACGGAGAGAGGTCATTTCTTGCTTATATGAGCGGAACGACCGAAGAAGATATAAAGAAATCACGAAATGAAATGATAAATACTACTGTTTCCGATTTGAGAGGAATGGCAAAGTACATAAGGGCAATACTTGATGAAAAGGTACTGGTAGTAGTAGGCTCAGAGAAAAAGATTAAAGAGAATGCTGATAAGTTTGATGAAATATCAAGTCTGCTTGCATAGTAGGATGGAGGATGAATGGGAAAATTTAAATCGGGATTTGTAACCCTTATAGGGCGTCCTAATGTGGGCAAATCAACTCTTATGAATAATCTTATAGGTCAGAAGATAGCAATTACATCTTCAAAGCCTCAGACTACCAGAAATAGGATTCAGACTGTTTATACTGATGTAACGGGGCAGATTATCTTTCTTGATACTCCGGGTATCCATAAGGCTCAAAATAAGTTAGGTGAATATATGGATTCGGTGGCAGAAAGAACTCTGTCGGAGGTGGATGTAGTATTGTGGCTTATAGAGCCGACCACCTTTATCGGCAAGGGAGAACAGCATATTGCAGAGCTTTTATCAGCAACCAAAACTCCTGTTATACTGGTGGTAAATAAGATTGATACTGTGGAAAAAGGTGAACTTTTGCCTGTAATTGACAAATACAAAGATATTGTGAACTTTAAAGCCTGTGTACCTGTTTCAGCAGTAACAGGTGAAAATAAAGAGGATCTTCTTAAGACTGTATTTGATTTGCTTCCTGAAGGACCTATGTACTATGATGAAGATGTGATTACAGATCAGGCTGAGAGGCAGATTACGGCGGAGCTTATCAGGGAACAGGCTCTAAGGCTCTTAAAAGAGGAGGTTCCACATGGAATTGCAGTTATAATTGATAGTATGAAAGAAGTTAAGGATACAAGTGTAAGACACAGCCATAAAAATATAATGAACATTGAAGCAACCATTTTTTGTGAAAGAGATTCTCATAAGGGTATAATTATAGGAAAAAAAGGTGCAATGCTAAAGGAAATAGGGACTAAAGCAAGGCATCAGATTTCAGATCTTCTTGGAATGAAGGTGAATCTTAATCTCTGGGTTAAGGTAAAAAAAGACTGGAGAAATTCTGATTCGCTTATGAAGAATTTCGGATATAAAGAGGAGAATCATTGACAGATGAAATAGAAGTGTCGGGAGTAGTCGTTTCCGGAATGCCGATAGGAGAATACGACAAAAGAATAGTGATTATAACCAGGGAGTTAGGCAAAATTCATGCCTTTGTAAGGGGAGCAAGAAGAACAAACAGCAAACTTTTAGCAGGAACAGACCCGCTTACTTTTGGTAAGTTTAAGCTTGTTACAGGAAGAAATGCATATACTCTGACCGAGGTCAAGATAGTAAATTATTTTGAAGACTTAAAAATGGATATAGAAAGAGTGTATTACGGATATTATTTTTTAGAGCTGGCATCCTATTTTTCAAGGGAAAATATTGTGGAAAAGGCTCTTATAAACCTTATTTACATAGCTTTTAAAGCACTTGAAGCAAAGATGGAGACACTTACACCGGACTTTATTAAGGCGATATTTGAGTGGAAAATTTTTGCGATAGAGGGTATAATGCCCGGTATAGATGGGGGAGTTCTCTTAGGCAAGAGGCTCAGGCCTTCTACGGCTTATGCCATAAAGACAGTGTCAAACGGAAATTTAGAGAAAATATTTTCGTTTGATTTGGAGGCAGAATCAAAAAAAGAGTTTATACAACTTGCTAAAGAGTATAGAGATTTAAATACGGATATAAGTTTTAAATCTTTAGAAATGATAAGAGAGGTATAAGAAAATGAAGAAAAAAAGCCTTTTGGCGATAGCGGCGGCTGTAATTGTACTTTCATCTTGTGACAGTATGCCAAAAGAAATTAAAGCAGGAGATGTGAACGCAGAAACACTTTATATGAGGGCGGATGGCAGCGGACAGGTCGCCTATGTTGAGGATTTTGCAGAAAATTATTTTAACATAGAAGATCTTAAGGACTATATTTCCGCTACATTAATTTCTTACAATAAACAGTATGGAGATAAGGTCATAGAACTAAGTGATATTGAATTAAAGGACGGCAGGGTAAAGGCTGTGCTTACATTTAAAAATGCGGAAGTATATTCAGCTTTTAATAAGGCGAGGGGCGAGAATAATGTTAAGTTCCCTAAGGCGGCAGAGGCTTTGACAGAGTTTGCAGATGCCGTGTTTACGGAGGCGGATTCTAAAGAAGAAGTGAATAAAAAGGCAAGTGAAGTATTGTCAGATGAATATAATATTGCAGTGGTAGACGGCTTCTTAAATTTTAATACAGGCAAGAAGATAAAGTACTATTCAGGTGGAACTTTTATAGATACACACCACTTTAGAGTTGACGAGGGAAAGACAGCTGTGGTAGTATATTCAAAATGATTATTAAAAATTAAACTAATTCCATCTGTAAATATTACAAGCAATAAATATAGATGGTTTGGATTAATCCGGTGAATCAGAGAAAGAGAGGCAGCCTATGGAAAAAACGATGGAAAAAATTGTAGCTTTGGCTAAGGCAAGAGGTTTTGTATACCCGGGCTCAGAAATATACGGGGGACTTGCCAATACTTGGGACTATGGTAATCTTGGAGTAGAGCTTAAGAATAATGTAAAAAAAGCATGGTGGAAGAAGTTTATTCAGGAAAGTCCTTACAATGTGGGAGTTGACTGTGCTATACTTATGAATCCTCAAACTTGGGTAGCATCAGGTCATCTTGGAAGTTTCTCAGATCCGCTTATGGACTGTAAATGTTGTCATGAGAGATTTAGAGCTGATAAACTCATCGAAGATTTTGCAAAAGAGAAAAATATCACTCTCAGAAGTTCGGTTGACGGCTGGTCAAATGAAGAGATGAAGAACTTTGTAGATGAGAATGCAATTCCTTGTCCAAGCTGCGATAAGCATGATTTTACAGATATTCGTCAGTTTAACCTTATGTTTAAGACCTTTCAGGGTATTACAGAGGACAGCAAGGCGGTAGTTTATCTCCGTCCTGAAACAGCACAGGGTATCTTTGTAAACTTTAAGAATGTACAGCGTACATCAAGAAAGAAGATTCCGTTTGGTATAGGTCAGATAGGTAAATCATTTAGAAATGAAATTACACCGGGTAACTTTACCTTCCGTACCAGAGAGTTTGAGCAGATGGAATTAGAATTCTTCTGCGAGCCGGGTACAGATATGGAGTGGTTCCA
>NZ_JBQNBU010000054.1:0-14410 GCF_052169795.1 Catonella sp. | reverse complement strand
GAAATAAATGAGAAATTTAGAATAATTATCTCAAGATTTAATAAAACAGATTAATCCAACTTATTTAGAGCATAAGTACAAAATATTACACTAATAAGTTGGAATGAATAATAAAATACTGTAATAATTGAATAATAACACCATCAAGTTCGAATTGCAATATATTTTAATATTATAATTATATATTAGATTGTTACGATAAATACATAGGTACTGTTAAAACAGAAAAAGCAAAGCAAAATAGGAAAATTAAATTTTTTGAAACATTAAATAATTATCTTGACAAAGAAACTATTGAGGCTTTTGATGATGTGTTATCAAATTAATATCCGAACTTTTCTATTGACATAGTCGTACGACTATTCTATAATATCCTTATAGAAAGGAGTTGATACTATGCCTGAAATTACAAGGTTTTATGGAATTGTCATTAAAATATTTTTTCTAAGAGAACACAATCCACCACATTTCCACGCTGTATATGATGAACATAATGGTATTTTTGAAATTGAAACTCTAAAAATGCTTGAAGGTGACCTTTCTAAAAAAGCTCAATCACTAATAGTTGAATGGGCAGGCAATTACAAAGCTGAACTAATGGAAATGTGGAATAAAAAACAATTACAAAAGCTGCCGCCCCTTGAATAAGGGGGACAGCCTTTACAGGAGGATTGTAATGAATATAAAAGTAAAAGAAGTTAAACCTCTTGATGATTTGAAGCTTGATGTACTTTTTACAAATGGCATACGCAAAATATATGATGTTAAAAAAGCTATGTCTTACTATGAACCATTCAAAGAACTGGAAAATAATCCTTATCTTTTCAAACAGGCAAAGGTTGACTGTGGGGGCTGTGCAGTATGTTGGAATGATGAGATAGATGTTACCGAATGGGAATTATGGGAGATGGGGGAAGTGGTTCAGACTGCTGAAAAAATAAGTAATATCCATTTCAACCGTAATGGGCAAGGACGAATGGGCACTAAAATTACCCTTCCTCTTTCTTGGATTGAAACAATGGGATTTAGTGAGAACAATAAAGAAGCCTGCCTTTTCTTTGATGGAGATTCCATATCAATAAAGTCTAAAAATGCCTAAAAAGTGGGATTTCTCTCAAATCTGAAGAAACACTAATTTTTTCCCATTCAATAGATGAGAATTTCATCTTTTTTATTTTTTCCAAATACTCCTTTTGTTCCTTCGTAACAATATCGAAATATGAGTCCGTATATGGAAGAATATCTGTATCTACTTCTGACATTTCTTTATTTACACAGACATCATGTTCGACATTTTCTGCAGCTTCAATCTCCCAAAAGTTCTGCTCCGAAGTTATTATCTCTCTCATTGTCAGCTTTCCTGTAAGAAGATTATACAGCTTATCAACATCAGTTTTCACTATAATATACTTATCATTATCAATATCTGTAGATAAAACTACATAATACTGGCCTTTTTCATCTTCACAAATAAAATAAACCGGTATTCCATCAAAATCTACCAATACCTCTGAAAGTATTAAGTCTACGGAATCTATCCTAAAACATAATTCTTTATCCATATTTCACCACAATTCTCAATATACTTCACCAATCATCTTGATTATATTTCTTCTACAATATCAATATTACTCAAATTTATATCCTTTTCTGTCTCTTCTTCAATAACAAAATTACTCAAATCTACATTTTCATATAGCCACCAATTTATATGTCCATTTCCTTCGTTGGTTAATTGAGGACCACCCTCTTCATATACATAACCTACACATATTTTTTGAGAGGGGCGTGGCAACTTCATTGCATTTTTTAATTTACTCCTGTCCTGAAATAAAGAAGTTCCATAATAGCTAATATCATTCGGGTCTATTTTCTGTCCTCGCTTTTTCTTAATAACAACTCCATCTGACATAGATACTTCAATATTAGAGCGAAAATCTTCTCTACCCACCGGTGTAAAATCATCCTTATTACGCCTAATACATCTATAAGCTTTTATTTTATCATAATGATAGCTAATTCCTTCCGGAAATGTTAATTCTTTCCTTAATAACTTATTCTTTAATACCGCAGGAAACAAATCATCCAAACAATCCACATTATTTTTTAAATCGTGCATAAGCTTTACCTTATTAAAACAATTATTTCTTCATAATATATCAAAAAACAGCACAGTTTGTCAAGCTACTGAAGCCCTGCCTCATACAAATTGAGTAGTTATCGGACTTCAATTTAGGGACTTTCAATCTTTGGAAATGTACGGCAAGGTACACCAAAAACACCCCGACAGTTTCCTGTCGGGGTGTTGATAGCTACAATTAGTAAGCTATATTATTTAGTTTTCTTTGTAGACTTTTTAGCCTTTTTAGCTGTCTTCTTAACAGCTTTTTTAGCTTTTTTGGTCTTCTTTGTAGACTTTTTAGCCTTTTTAGCTTTTTTAGCTTTTTTCTTCTTTGTTGCTTTCTTGTCTTCTGTCTTCTTGTCTTCTGTCTTATTCTCTTCAGTCTTCTTCTCTTCAGTCTTCTTCTCTTCTGTCTTCTTTGTTTCGTCCTTCTTAGGCTCTTCCTTCTTTGGCTCCTCTTTCTTAGGCTCTTCCTTCTTTATTGTAAGAGGTGTGCTAGGAACATAAGCTGCAGCCTTGTTACCCTCAGCTGAAGATGCTCTCTCTGTAATTGTAACGATTACTGAACCAGGAAGTAAATATGCCTTATTAAAATCAGCATGATTTATTGCTTTATCTGTAACTGAAGCTGTAATCTCAGCTGTTGCAGGAGAAACTTCATAAGCTGTTTCTTTAGCAAATACAAAATCTTTTAAGCTTACAGGAGCTGTAGTATCACCTTTCTTTCTAATAAGATACTTGGTCTTATCACCAATTCTATTAAGGAAGTCTCCAGGTGTACGATACTGTGCTTCAAATGGCTGACCATCTCTATCTGAAACCATATTAAAGTTAATTGTCTTTGTAAGAGCTTCGTTGCCCTTAACCTTAATTGTAAGCTTACCTGGACGCAAGCTAAGGCTTGCAGGAGTAGAAGCCATAAGCTTTCCTGTCTGTCCTGCATACTCATAAGTAACCTCATCTTTTGCACTACCTATTGAAGCAGCATCAATCTTAAGAGTAGCTTTATCATTATCTGTTGTAACCTTGATACCATAGAACTTTTTGTCATCCATAGAGGTATCAACTGCTTTAACTTCTATAACAGCTGATTCTGCCGGAAGAACAACTTTTCCTTCACCAGTTGATTTTACAGTTACAGCCTTATCTTTAAGAATAGCCTTAATTTTATAGTTTTTATCAGCAGCCTCACTACCACCTGTATGATCCATTACATCTATAACATGAACTGTATCATTGCCTTCCTTTACTTCTTTTACTTCAGCAGGCTTTGCTTTTGGATCAAGAGCATTTTTATATAAATAATAGTCTGCATTCTTATCGTAGTTTGTTATCTTAATCTGATACTTGTCTTTTACCTGTACTCCTGTAGGAACAGTTGTCTTTTCACAAACAAGCTTTATTTTAGCATCTGGCTGTCCATTTGTTGCCTCAATCTTAATGTTCTTATCAGTATCTGAAAAACCTGTTATTTTGTCAGCAAGAGCAGTAGCAACAGCCTCATCTGCAGCTGTTACCTTATACTTAATATCTGCTGAAAGCTTTTCATCTTCAAAACTCTTATAGCCATCTACCATAAGTGTATCAGCTTTCTCAGAAAGTGTAAACTTTAATCCACTTATAAGCTCAGGCAGAGTAACTCTCCTCTGATTTATCAACTTAACTGTATGAACCGGAGAAGCAAAGAGATTAGCTGTATGTTTTTTTCTAACTTCAAATTCCTTAACTGTTCCTAGACCCACAGTTCCTTTATGTGGGAAACTATTATTAGAATCTACCTCGTTCCACTCTGTCTTTCCTTTTTCACGCCATTGGAGACCAGCTCCAGCTATCTGGTAAGTTTCAGGTGCTTTAACATCCGCAGTATCTGGCTTAGCTTGTTCTTTACCTTCTATACTATCTACACTACCACCAATAACAGTATTAGGTGTTTCAGCTTTCACTGTACCATCTTTAACAATAGCAAGAACAACTGTAGCACCTAAATTTTCAGGAACATCCACCATAATCTTATTATCTTCTGAACCGGTTTTAATTGTTCTCTTAGACTTTACAGCATCTTCAATAGCTTTAGATACAGTTGCTCCAAAACCTACATAATGTACATTAGTTGTTATTACATTTTTAATACCATCTTTGGTAAGTGTAAGTTCTCTATCTCCTGAAACTGAAGCTACCATGCCAGTATAAGCAGCACTTTCGCCTGCATTAAATTCATAATTCGTCTCTGCCTTTACCTCTATAGCTGTACCAGGCATAACTACAGGACTTACTGTGCCGAGGGCTACTGCTGCAGTAAGCATAAGCACGCCCGCAAAATGTTTCTTTCTCATTTTCATTCCTCCTAAATTTTGAATAAATGTTACCTAAATAAATAGGCAATAGTTTTTAATATAACTGAGGTTATTCTAATCCCCCACCCTTGATTTGTCAAGCATTTTTGCCAAGTTTTCGCAAAAAACAAAAATTGTAAGGTTTCTGCCATAATCGTGACATACTACCGCAAAAATGATGACATAAAGAAAGCTGTTTAGGTAAAATACACCAACTGCTCACCCGCCTCAGCCCTCTTTAGAGACTCCTTAGCATAAAGCACAATTCCCTTTCCTTTGTAGTCCTTACAGTATTCGTACCTCGCCTCAGCCTCTATATGTACCCAGTCCTTTTGGTTAAACTCGGAGGCATTGGGAGCATGGCAGACAAAGCCTATGAACTGTACATCTGCTGCACAACAGGTCATTGCAAACCGCCCCGGAACCAGCTTATCCGCAGGGAAGTTCTTATCCCTGTAGACAAGCCCTCTAAACTTAATGGTCTTGCCTTTGTATTTTTCGGGATGCTCCATAGCATCTAAGTACCAAAGTCCAAAATCATCATCCTCAAGCTCTATTACAGCCGTATCTGTATCAAAGGGCAGGCTTTCTATGTAGGCATCATCAAGGTTGCCCTTTTCATCCTCATAAAGAATCTGAGCCTTTCTGTTAAGAGCCTTAATCCTTCTTCTATAGCCTCCCCTGAGTTCTGTGTCTGTAACTCTGTTAAATACAACAAGGTCTGCCGGCTTTACCTGCTCCATAAGAAAACTT
This sequence comes from Catonella sp., assembly GCF_052169795.1. Taxonomy (GTDB): domain Bacteria; phylum Bacillota; class Clostridia; order Lachnospirales; family Lachnospiraceae; genus Catonella. The sequence goes on along the minus strand of NZ_JBQNBU010000054.1, from coordinate 9,202 downwards.
CCCATATTTTGCAGGTAGTTTTCAAAGGTAGAGCCGTCTATCAGATTGATACATTGTACAAGCATCCAGTTCTCGGGAAACTCGTCAATAATTTCCTGTGGAATCCACATTCCGTTATTTTCAATAATTACCCTGTCCGGATTGTATTCTTTTTCAAGTTTTTTAAGAAATTCCTCAGTTATCTCTTCCTTATCTTCTACTACAACTGTAGAGATTTTATTTCTCTTTAAAAGTTTTTCAGAAAGCTCCACCTCTCCTTCTTCACACATTATAAAAAGGGAGATATTGCCGTCTTCAAACTCTCCCCCCTCAAGGGTATCCCTTAAGAAGGCTGTTTTTCCACTCTCAAGCATACCTGTAAACATATAGACAGGTATATCTTTTTCATAAGCCATAGTTTCTCCTTACAGTCTTATTATACCTCAAAAAGTTCTTTAATTGCTTCTTTTTTAAGCCTAGAGCCTATTACACAGAGTTTGCCCGTAACATCCGGACTACCGCTCCTTACTTCAAATTCTCCCGGAGTAAGGTCAAATTCCAGCCAATCAGCTCCTTCAGACTGTACTATGCCCTTTGCACGAAGGATGATGCCGAGACCGTTGCCCCAAGCTAATGTATCTAAAATCTTTTCAAGGTCTTCTTTTGTAAAATGCTTAGGAGTAGTAATTCCCCAGCTGTCAAAGACCTCATCTGCATGGTGGTGATGGTGACCGTGGTGATGACGGCAACAGCATTCATGCCCTTCTTCATGCTCATGATGGTGATGCTCGTGGTGATGACCGCAGCAGCATTCGTGCTCCTCTTCATGCTCATGATGATGCTCGTGGTGATGACCGCAGCAGCATTCGTGCTCTTCTTCATGCTCATGATGATGACCGTGGCAGCATTCATGCCCTTCTTCATGCTCATGCTCGTGATGATGCTCGCAGGCTTCTAATTCTTCTTTTGTAAATAAGGCGTCTTTAACCTCATCCCTTGCTCCTTCCATAGCATCAAGGAGCTGCTTACCTGTGAGGCTGTCCCAGTCTGTAGTAACTATGACTGCCTTATTATTAAGTTCTTTTATGGCAGCTACCGCCTTGGTAAGCTTAGATTCGGAGGTCTTAGCGGTACGGCTTAGGACTACAGTATGGGCATTTTCTATCTGATCGTTAAAAAATTCACCAAAGTTTTTCATGTACATTGTAGCCTTGCCGGCATCCGCTACCGCAATAAAACTGTTTAATTCTACATTTTCAAAATCTTTTTCTACATCAGCAACTGCCTTAATTACATCTGACAGCTTGCCCACTCCCGAAGGCTCTATTATTATCCTGTCAGGCTCATATTTTGCTATTACATCTCTTAAGGCTGTACCGAAATCTCCTACTAAGGTACAGCAGATACAGCCGGAGTTCATCTCTGTAATTTCGATGCCCGCCTCCTTAAGGAAACCTCCGTCTATGCCTATTTCTCCAAATTCATTTTCAATAAGCACAAGCTTTTCTCCCGACAACGCTTCCTTAATAAGCTTTTTAATCAGGGTGGTCTTTCCTGCTCCTAAAAACCCTGAAATTATATCTATCTTTGTCATCTTTCTTCTTCCTTTCGTCTATTTCAGCCGGTTATATAAAACTAACTGAGCAAGACTTATATTAACACATCAAATTTTCAATTGCAACTTATACCAGTCCCAACTTTTTAAGCACATCTTCAAACTTGTCTGTATCAAGAGGCTTGTTGGCATAGCCGTCACAGCCAAGTTCAAAGGCTCCATCTACATAGTTGAGGTCGCTAAGAGCGGAAACCATAATTATCTTAGGGCATTTATCTGCCGACAGTTGAAGCCTTTTTTCAGATTCTCTTATTCTATACAGTGCTTCTATGCCGTCAGTCCCCGGCATCATTATATCTAAGCAGATTAAATCATAGTATTCTCCATCCTCTGCCGCAAACTCAAAGGCGGCAACGGCTTCTTCTCCATCCACTGTAGCATCTACTTCTCCATATTTGCTTAAAAAACTTATCCCAAACTTTCTGCTGGCATAATCGTCTTCGGCCAGTAAAATTCTCATTTCATCCTCCTTATTATTCGGAAATATGGTCAAACGGAAGCTCTATATCCACCTCTGTCCCTTTTCCTTCTTCGCTTTTAAGTATGACTCTTCCATTTATTTCTTCTATCAGATGTGCTACCTGATCAAGCCCCACTCCTCGTCCTGAATAATCACCTATAGTCTTTCTGGTGGTAAATCCTGCCATAAACGGTATCTTAAGTATGTCTTCCATACTGTAGGTTTCCTTAGGATTAAGGAGGATTCCCTTCATCTCAGCCGCCTTAAGTATCTTGTCCGGATTGATGCCCGCTCCGTCATCTGAAAAATGAATTTCTATACCTTTGAATTTATCTGACTTCATAAATTCAACCCTTATATGCCCCTCTTCTTCCTTGCCTTTTTTCACTCTGGCTATAGGTGTTTCTATACCATGGTCTACGGCATTTCGTATAAGATGGGTCAGTGCCTTTGAAAGATTGCCTGTCTTGTATTTTTCTATATAAAGAGCAGTTTCTTCATCTTCAAGCCCTATTATTTCAAACTCAGCCTTTTTGCCTGTATGTTTTAAGAGGTCTTTGGCAGCAAGCTTTGCCTTAGAGGCTACCGATGAAAAGTCCATCATCCTTGCATCCATAACCCAAGCCTTAATCCCCTGTGCCAAATGGTCAATTTCATCAAGTTCCGCTGCCTTCCCGGCAGCCTTAAGTTCATCCATTATATGTTCAAGCCTTACACTTAACTTCCTGATTTCTTCCATCTTATCATCGGTAATATCGAAGCTGATGAGCCTGTTCTTAAGCGAACTCAGGATTTCTGCAGGAGTCTTAGGCTTATTTAAGCCGTCTTCGCTCTTTTTATTCTCATCCATCAAAAGTCCGTCAAATACTCCCCTTTTAGGAGAGACTAAGGCTGCATCGCTTTCAGGCCTGCTAGGTATGTAATACTGTTTTCTTTCTGCCGGTGCAGCCGTAGGAAGCTTATTAAAACCCACCACTCCTGTATCCATTTGGCTTATCAGCTCCATAATCTCGCTGTTATCACCATTTACCTTTTCATTATGTGTAAGCTTATAAAGCTCATTATGTATGAACTCCGAATAAGCAGTAAGCACCTCATTAAAAGGCTCAAATTCAGGCTTTTCCGCCCTCACATCCCTATAGCAGTCTAAAAGCTTTTCGAGTGTTCCGCTCACCTGTGCTATACCGTCAAAGAGGAGCATACTCGCATCTCTTCGGATTATCCTTACGAGTTTGGCAAGCTCCGCTATAAGTTCCCTGCCAAAATCTCCTGCCTGCTCAGCACTCAGCCTGTACTTATCAAAGGCGCTGATGGAATCTCCCGCTTCAGTTACAAACATTTCAATAATAGGTTCTTTTTTTGCTACTCCCAAATCAATTCCTCCTTATCCCGCTCTGTATCTTAAAAAATATATCTACTATACTTGGATCAAAACTTTTTCCGGATTCCAACTTAATTATCTCAAGTGCCTCTTCATGTGTGTAGGCATCTCTGTAGCATTTGTCCCTTGTAAGTGTATCATATACATCTATCAAAGAAAAGATTCTTGCTGAAATCGGTATACCTTTTTCCTTAAGCCCCTTAGGATAACCTGTACCGTCCCATTTTTCATGATGGTAATAGGCTATGTCAATTGCCATACCGAGGTAGCGGCTAAATTCATTATGACTATATACTTCTGTCAAAGTCCTTGCTCCTATCTCGGCATGTGTCTTCATTACCGTCATTTCATCCGAATTAAGCTTACCTTTTTTAAGCAGAATCCTGTCGCTTATCGCAAGTGTACCTATGTCATGGAGAGGTGCTGCAAGTCCTATGTCTTCAATAAAGTTATTGCTTATATATTTTTCATATTCAGGCGAAAGCTGAAGACTTTGTGCTAAAAAAGCTGAATTTGCAGACACATTCAACATATGGGTTCCTGTAGGGTCTTCTCTTGATTCTGCAAGCCTTACAAGTCCATATATAAGATATCTCTGGTCATCGGTAATCTTTGCTATCTGGGAATTCATCATCCTGTGTAACCTTTTATTATACTCTTCAAGTTCCCTCTGCATAACGAGATTTTTAATCTGAGTATTTATTCTAAGCTTTACTTCATCAAAATCAAAAGGTTTCACTATAAAGTCTACTGCACCTACATTATATCCTTTTTTTCTCGAATCGGCATCTCCCATAGCCGATACAAAGATTACAGGTATGTCCGCCGTCTTCGGATTTGCCTTTAACATTTCACAAAATTCGTAACCGTCTATATCCGGCATGGATATATCGGACAAAATAAGATCCGGAGGCAATGCCTTTATAGCCTCCATAGCCTGTTTCACATTCTGTACAGGCCTTGCTATAAACCCTGCATCTTTTACTATATCAGACATTACCGCAAGGCTTGTAAGCACATCATCAATAATAAGAATATTTGTTTTCATATCTTTCTACCCTTTAAAAGCCAATTTCCGCAAGTTTACTCTTTAATAAATTAAACTGGGCTATTGCCTTATCATGATCCCCTCGGCGAATAATAAGTTCCAGCCTGAAGGCTTCTTTTTTAAGCCTCTGTTCAGATTCGTCATCCGATATAAGATTTTTTATAACACCGGCAAAATTCTCCGCCTTTTCCCAGTTTTCAAGTTCGATACAGATGAAAAGCTTTTCAAGTGCCGAATTAATCTCCCTTATATTCTCACTCGTTCCAAACTGATAGACACTGTCCGAATTTGCCGTAAGCTTCCAACCCTTAGCTCCGTCTCCTGCATATCTGGATTCTTCTTCAGATTCCGTATACTGTCCGCTTCCTTCATAGATGAAGTTACCGTTCGGCAATTCTACTCCTGTAGTCTCTCCTGCACTTTCACTCTTTTTCAATATTACATTGAACGAAAACGAACTGCCCTTGCCTGCTTCGCTTTCAACCTTAATGCCTCCCCCCATAAGTTCTACAAGCTTCTTAGTTATGGAAAGTCCCAAACCTGTACCTCCAAACCGCCTTGTAGTAGAGGCATCTACCTGTGAAAATTTCTTAAACAGCTTGTCCATATTTTCCTTGGCTATACCTATGCCGGTATCCACCACCATAAAGAAGAGTTCCACAAAATCATCCTCTTCACGAATCAGCGAAGCCTCTACCGCTATATGACCTATTGTAGTAAATTTAATTGCATTACTTAGGAGGTTGTTAAATATCTGAGTGAGCCTAAGTTCATCGCCTATCAGGTACTTAGGTATGTCATCGCCTACATGTACAAGGAGTTTCAAGCCTTTTTCATTTACTAAGGTTACATTAAATGCCATTACATTATTTAAAAACTCCCTAAATGAAAATGCCTTATTTTCAAGTACCAGCTTGTCAGATTCCATCTTTGAAAAATCTAAAAGATCATTTATTATCTTAGACATATTTACACAGCAGTTTTCTATTATGCCTACAGTTTCAAGTTGGTAGGAATTAAGCTCCGTATTAAAAAGGTTCTTAGCCATGCCCTGGATACCATTTACCGGAGTCCTAAGTTCATGGGTAATATTGGATACAAATTCTGTTTTATACTTTAATTCGGATTTTAATTCTTCTTTACACGCCGCAAGCTCCCTTGCCATATTTTTGTTTTCTGTTTGGTCGATTGCAAATACTACATATCCCTGCTCTCCAAATTTCATTATTTTTACATCTGCCGGAAAGCATGTTTTGTTCTTTCTATAAATATCTGTTTCAACATTTTCAAATGCTGAAGTTTCTTCTAAAACAAGATTCGGAAATATATCACTGAAGCTGCCGGTCAGCTCTCCCTGCAGACAGCCTAAACTTTCCTTAGCCTTATTTGAGCAGTCCATAAAGTCTCCTGCCAAATCGAATACAAACACCAGTTCAAGACATTCCTCTTTGAGAATATTAAAAAGTTCCATATCAACATACATATTCCACCTCCCATACACATTTTGTGAAAGTGCATACAATCATACACTTTTTCATTTGACATTTTACAGATAAAATTATATATTAATATCATGTTGTTTTACAATTTCCCCATATAGGAGGTAGTTAATGAATTTTCACTTAAGACTTAAACAGCTCCGCCAAAAGCATGGACTTACTCAGGGTGAACTCGCCAAGATGTTAGGTCTGAAACCTACTGCGATTTCAAATTATGAATCCAACAGGAACGAACCTTCTTTTGACAAGCTTATAGCTCTGTCCAAAGAATTCGATGTTACCTGTGATTATTTACTCGGCATATCTGATTCTGCCCTTCCTATAGGCGGTGAAATACTGGACAAGGAAATAGTTGATTTCTTCTTGGTATATCAGCAGCTTATGCCGGAAAGTGCAGCTTCCATAAGAGACTATGCGGATTTTCTCCTTGATAAGCAGGAAAATAAGAAGGGGTGTAAATAGCTTTAATTGGTGCCGCTCGTCCCAAAACCTCCCCTGTCTTCATTTTCAAGGGAAGTTACTTCAAGGAAATTTATCTTAGGCTGATGCTTCATTATACGGAACTGGCAGAGCCTGTCACCTACATGTACCTCTGTATCTCTCATTGCAAGGGCCGGCCACTTCCATTCATCAGCATCTCCTTTATAGCTTTCATCTATTACTCCCATATGATTAGTCTGTATAAGTCCGAAATTTTTATATGTAGAACTTCTCGGCACTACATGAGCCTCATAACCCTCCGGCAACTCCATTGCAACTCCAAGCCTTATCAGTCTGAATTCTCCCTTTTTCATAGTCACATTTTCTGCTACTCTAAGGTCTATCCAGTCTGAATTACCCGCTATGTAACAGAGTTTTTCTATCTCATCCGTAAAATATTTAATCTTTATTGTTTCCATTTATACTCCTAATGCTCTAAGCCTTCTTCTTGCTTCTACCGCCCTCTGAGTGTTGCTATGTTCATTTATGACCTTATTATACCACTCGGCTGCCTTTGTTTTATCGGCGAGCCTGTCATAACATCTTCCCGTAAAATAAATTGAATCCACATTAAGAGGATTCATCTTAATCGAAGTCTCAAATATCTTTAGGGCATCTTCAAATTTTCCTCTGTTATATGCTCCAAATCCCTCTTGGAAGAGCTTCTTAGACTGTTCCTCAAATACTTTTGTAGAAAGCTGGTTGTACAGATTCAGCATATTTTTATTGGTGATTGTTGCCTTATTCACTCCCAATAATACCTCTGCCGCTTTTGCCTTATCATCCATAACAAAATAGGCTGCTGCCTCTGCCAAAGAGCCATAGTCATTAGTTTCAGTTTTCTTAGTATTTTCTGAAAGTTGTTTATTCTTGGATTCAAGCATTCCTGTTCGTTTTTTCAGTTCTTCATTTTCACTTTTTAGCGAATCAAATTCAGCATTAGTCTTTGCCATAGTCTCACTCAGGCTTACTATTTCCGCATTTTTATTTTCAATAGACTTAGCCCTTATTCCGGGTACTATTGCTATCATAAAAAATGCCATTCCAAATACTATTCCAACCAGGAGGTTAATCCAAGGAAGTATTCCATGCTTATTATCCCTGTAGGCACTTGCAGGTGCAAAAGATTCCCTTGCATTAAGCACCAGTTTATCTGCCGCCACATCCTCCGTCCTGTCTTCACCGGCATCTGTACCCTGAATTTCATTAAGATAAAAAATAGCTGTCGGGTTTGCTATATCCACTTTAAGCAGCATTTTTAAGTATTTTTTAGCCTGAATCTGATTTCCCGTCTTAATACTTAAAAGTGCTAAAAGCTGCAACCCTTTTATATGCCTTCCATTTAATGAAATCAGTTTTTTCAACTGTATGATTGCAAGATCATATGTGCCTGCTTTTGCAAGCTTTAATGAGGCATTATATTTTTTAACTACCTTTTCCGCACCGTCAAGCCTTGCCAGATTATTTTGAAAATATGACAGGTAACTTATCGCAAGATTATCTTCAGGCTGAAAATGTCCACTTATTATCCATTCGCTTAAAGCTTGTGCAATCTCCCCCATCTCACTGTAAATAAGTCCCAAGAGATTCCTTGCATTGGTATTTTTTTTATTAATTTTAAGGCTGTTTTCAAGGCTTATTACAGCTCCCGAAAGATCTCCCGCCTTTGCTTTCTCAAGTCCGTCATTATAACATCTATTCGAAATCATATAAAGCTTTTTAAATATTTGTATATCACTACCGCATTTTTCGCAAATGTTTCCGGCTGTAAGTTTTGTATTACAATAAGGGCACTGCATATTATTACCTCATCTCCCCTGTTTCTCTAAGTAATTCTTTAATAAGGTCAGCCACATCCGACATATCATTATGCCTTACGACATCCTCTACCTCTTCAACCTCGAGGCTTGGCTGAAATTTTTCAAGTTCTTTATCAAAATCCAACATACTATCTCCCTTCAAAGCATAATAAAAGTGGCATGAAATACAAATTTCTGCATTAAAATCATACCACATTTTTTAGGCTTATTCAATTATAATCAATAATTATTCTCTTTTGGTATTACGCCACACATTTTCATACTTGACATTCTCTATATCTTCGTGTATACTTTATTCGTTGTCTAGGGGATTGGTCAAATGGTATGACAAGGGTCTCCAAAACCTTTAGCGGGGGTTCGATTCCCTCATCCCCTGTACTTTCGAGGAAGCAGAAATGCTTCCTCTTTTTCATCTGATTCAATCTTCTCTCTGATTTCTCTGAATCTTTTTCCACCTTCCAGATTGTATCACTTTGTATTATTTATCATTGCTCTATATTGCGGCTTATCTTGTTCTGAAATTTCCAGTGCATCAAGTGCCTGCTCTAGAGTTAGTTTTAGATTTGTCATCAACCTTTTTAAAGATAGGATGATACCCTTCTCTATACCTTGTTCTATTCCCTTCTCTATTCCCCGCTCTATTCCTTGCTCTATTCCTTGCTCTATACCTCGCTCTATTCCTTGCTCTATTCCTCGCTCTATTCCTTGTTCTATACCTTGCTCTATTCCCTTCTCTATTCCTCTTGCTTCCAGTGCGTCCAAGTATTCACACATATCTGACTTCCTCCCTTCTTTTTCATCTGATTCAATCTTCTCTCGGATTTCTCTGAACCTTTTGTCGCCTTCTACCTCGTAGAGCACATCTAATGTTTCGGAGCGATGTTTAATCTGATTCCTCTCCGGTCTGTAACCCTCTATGT
>NZ_JBQNBU010000053.1:0-14615 GCF_052169795.1 Catonella sp. | reverse complement strand
CTTAAATTTTGTGCCTGATCCATATTATTCCCATTCTATTAGTTTTACTGCTTTTATGACAATAACTGTTTGGCAATTGCCTGTGTGTCAGCCGCACATATATCATCCGGAACATTCTGTCCAAAGGTTACATATGATAACCCTGAGCCTGTTCTCATAAGAATGTTGTATATATTGCCAATTGTTCCCGTTTCATCTACCTTCGTAAAAATAATTTTATAATTTGTTATATCCTTATATACTTCTGTTATTCTATTTAAATCTCCGTACTTAGTAGTAGCTGAAAGCACCAGATATACTTCTCTGTCTTCTTCCGGTATAGCACTTATAAGTCTCTTCAATTCATCTATCTGTTCTTTATTTTTATCCGACCTTCCGGCAGTATCCACAAGTACCACTTCATATTTATCCAAAGTTTTTCTTGCTTCCGCTATCTCTCCTGCGGAATAAACTACGCTTAAAGGTATTCCTAAAATATTGGCATAAGTCCTCAGCTGTTCCACCGCCGCTATCCTATAGGTATCAGCAGTAAGCAGACCTACCGTCCTCTTTTCCTTAATCTTAAATGCTGATGCAATCTTCGCAATTGTAGTTGTCTTTCCCACACCGGTAGGTCCTAAGAAAAACACATACTTAGTCTTTCCCGGTACAATGTTTATCAGGCTCGGCTGACCAAGCTTCAGCACCAGTTTCTGGTATACTGCACCTAATATACGATCCAGCTGAGCATCTTTTTTAATGGAATTTTCTATCTCACCTGTCAATTCTTTTATATATTTCTCATCCACTTCATTATTTTTAAGCTGTTTATAAATGAGTTGCATACAGGCTGCAAGATTACTTTCTTTCTTTTCCAAACCTGCTCCCTTATCCCATGCTGCAGCATCTTCCGCTATACTTTTGTCTATGTCTATGCTGTCTGAAAAATCTCCATGTACTTCCTGTTGTTTTTCTGTCTGTTCCGCCGTCTTTGAAGCATCCCTTATTTCTTTAATTTTAGAATCATTTAACTGCTTTTCAAGAAGCCCCTGCAAATCATTAAGTTTTTTTTCTATAGCAGAAACCTCATTTACAGCCGGCTTTTCCGGTAGTTTGTTGGGAATCGGTTCTACCTTAGGCTTTTTTTCAATATTTTCATCAATTGCAGCTGTCACCTCTACATATGGTTTTCTTAAAAAGCTGAAAAAGCCTTTCGGAGTTGTAGTTTTAATATTCATAACTACAGCATCCCCTCCCAGTTCCTCCTTTGCAAGAAGAATAGCATCCTTCTCAGTTTCTGCCTTAAATTTTTTAATTATCATACAGTTACCATCCCTACCGATTGTAATTCAACATTCGATTCTACTTCGTTATATGAAAGCACTATCAGATCAGCAAAATAATCCATCGTCAGCTTTTTGAAGTACATCCTTACTATTGGTGAAGTTATTACTATCGGTGCCTTTCCTAATTTGTCCAACTTATCAATTTCATTTTTTAAAGAATCCATTATATTTTGAGCAAGAGCCGGATCTATTGTCAGATAAGCACCCTGCTCAGTCTGCTTAACGGAATTCATAATCTCCTGTTCTATCTTCGGGTCAAGAGTAACTACACTTGTAGTCTCAGACTGTGGAAAATATTTGTTAGATATAGCCCTCTTAAGCCCCTGTCTTGCATATTCTGTAAGCACATCGGTATCCCTTGTAGTTGTCGCATAGTCTGCAAGAGTTTCCAAAATACTTACAAGGTCTCTTATTGAAATACCCTCTCTGATAAGATTCTGAAGCACTTTTTGAATTTCACCCACACTCAGAAGCTTAGGTACAAGTTCAGAAACAAGAGCCTGATCCTTATCCTTTATATTATCAATAAGATTTTGTACATCCTGTCTTGTAAGAAGTTCCCAAATATGCCTTCTTACTATTTCCGTAATGTGTGTCGCTATAATCGAAGGTGGGTCAACTACTGTATACCCCAGTGTCTCAGCCCTTTCTCTCTGTGCCTCGGTAATCCATATTGCAGGCAAATTGAAAGAAGGTTCTACCGTAGGTATTCCTGTAATTTCCTCTTCCACATACCCCGGATTCATTGCCATATAATGATCAAAGAGTATTTCTCCGTCACTTACCGGAACTCCCTTTATCTTAATCATATATTGATTAGGATTTAACTGTATGTTGTCCCTAAGCCTTATTATAGGAACAACACAGCCCAGTTCTAAGGCTATCTGCCTCCTAATCATTACAACCCTGTCAAGCAGGTCTCCTCCCTGATTTACATCTGCAAGTGGAATTATACCATACCCAAACTCCAGTTCTATTGCATCTACTTGTAACAGTGCATTTACATTCTCAGGTCTCCTAACCTCCTCAGCAGCCTCTTCTTCCGCAGTAACCTCATCCTCAATTTCTTCTATATTAAGATTTGTTGACATCCTCCAGCCGGCTATTATAAAAAATACTCCCATCGGTACAAAAATTACTGTGTTAAGAGGGGTTGCCACACCAAAAAATACAAGGGCAGCACCTACAAGATACATGACCTTCGGAATTGAAAACAGCTGTTTTCCAAGAATATTCCCAAGGTCAGCCTCCTTACTTACCTTAGTTACCAGTACACCTGTTGCCAGCGAGATAAGAAGAGAGGGAATCTGCGAAACAAGACCGTCACCTATAGTAAGTATTGAATATCTGTTAAGTGCTTCATTTACATTCATTCCCCTCATCACTCCGAGAGCTATACCACCCCCAAAGTTAATTACAGAAATGATAAGACCTGCAATAGCATCTCCCTTTACATACTTACTGGCACCATCCATTGAACCAAAGAATGATGCCTCATCTTGAATCTTCTGTCTTTTTTCTTTTGCCTGCTCATCCGTAATAGCTCCTGTATTAAGGTCTGCATCTATAGCCATCTGCTTACCGGGCATAGCATCAAGGGTAAATCTTGCCGAAACCTCAGCTACACGCTCAGAACCCTGGTTTATAACTATGAACTGCACAATTACAAGAATAAAAAACACTATCACGCCTACTATTAAATCTCCACCACCTACAAACTGTCCGAAGGTTTTTACAACATTCCCCGGATCTCCAGTGAGAAGAATAAGCCTTGTAGAAGATATATTAAGAGAGATCCTAAATATTGTTGTAAAAAGCAATATAGTAGGAAAGCTTGACATATCAAGCGCCTCTTTAGAAAACATTGCATTAAAAAGAACTATCATTGCCAAAGACAGGTTGACTGCAAGCAATATATCCAAAAGCACGCTTGGAATAGGAATTATAAACATTATTACAGAAAGAAGCACGAAACTGCCAATCCCAAAACTCGCCTTATTTCCCACCTAGCCTGTCCTCCTCTCATCAATCATTATCAGTTTACAAACATTTCTTTATCTTTAATACTATATACATAAGCCAGTACCTCTGCAACCATCTGATACAGTTCAGGCGGTATCTGATCACCTATCTCTACATTATAATAGAGCATACGGGCAAGAGGTTTATTTTCTACTATTTCAATCTTATGTTCTTTTGCCGCTTCTCTGATAGTTGCCGCCACATAATCTGCACCCTTAGCAAGTACATACGGAGCTTCTGCAGTCTCCTTATCGTACTTTATCGCAACCGCAAAATGAGTAGGGTTTGTAATTACAACATCTGCCTTGGGAAGATCCTGCATCATCCTCTTTCTGGCTCCTTCCCTCATCTTCTGCCTTATCTGTCCCTTAATAAGCGGATCTCCCTCGCTTTGCTTCATTTCATCCTTAACTTCCTGTTTAGTCATTCTCAAATCACGCAAATGTTTCCATTTTTGATAGCCAAAATCAGCTAGTCCTATTATAACAAATATTATGCTGATTTTAATACCTACATCCAAAACAACAGCAAAAATATTTAATATTGCCTGCATAAATTCAAAATCGTAAAGATTAAGTATGAACTTCCATCTGTCTTTTACCTCATTATATGTTACTATAGCAATGGCAAGTACTTTAAGTATCGACTTAACCAACTCAACTACTTTGTCCGGCGAAAACATCCTTTTAAATCCGCCAATGGGGTTTAACCTTTCAAGCTTAGGTTTTAACGGCTTGCCCGTCACCTTCCATCCTACCTGTACCAAATTACCCAAAAAAGCAACCATAAAGGTTCCTATCAGCACCGGAAGACTTCCTATTATTATATCAAAGATTATCTCCCTGCCAAGGCTTGATGCCTGCCTAACATCAAATACTTCCATTGAAATATCAGCAGTCCTATTGTAATATTTTACAAAGCTTTCTAAAAAGCCTTTCGCAATAATATTTCCAAATATCTTAAATATAATAAACATAACCAAAAGCATTAACCCATTAATTAAGTCTGTACTTCTGGCAACACGCCCCTCTTTCCTTGCATCCTCTAACTTCTTAGGTGTTGCCTTTTCTGTCTTTTCTCCGCCTTCACCAAAAAACTGCAGGTTGTAGGCAAATTGTCCACTTCTCAATTGTATAGCATTTTTGTCATATTTGCAATCTCCAACCCAAAAACTCACTATTATTTCAGCGCCTCCACCGCCTTCAGAAATACATCCTGCATTTCTCTTGTAAGATAGTCTGCAACTCCCGGCAACATGGTCATCATAAGAACCATAACAATAAGTCCACCTAGGAGTTTCAGCTGAATTCCCACTACAAACATATTCATCTGTGGAGCTACCTTAGCCATAACTCCAAGTACTACATTCACAAGCAGCATCGCCACATATATGGGTAGCATAAGCCTCATTGCAATAAGAAAATAGTTACCCAAAAAATCCACTATAACATTTACAACATTAGCATTTACCACTGCCCTACCTATAGGTATTATCTTAAAAGCATCTGCAAACGCTTTCAAAAAATAATGATGAAAATTTCCTATCAGAAGGAGAATTATCACAAAATAGTTATAAAGATTTCCTGAAACTGAAGTATCCACCTTAAAAACAGGATCATACATAGTTACCATAGCAAATCCTATTTCCATATCTATCAATCTTCCCGTAAAATTGAGTATGGTCATAACTATATTGGTAAAGTAGCCAAGTAATGCTCCTGCCAAAGCCTCAGAAAACACCATAAGTGTAAACCCTACAACTCCCGGATAAGTTATTTCCGTGTATGGGAGAGTAAGGTAAAGTAAAGTTGAAAAAATCACTGTGAATGCGATTTTAAGCTGCCTCGGCACACTCCCAAAATTAAAAAAAGGAGCTGTAAATACAAAGGCAGATACTCGTGTAACTATGAATAAAAAATATTCTAAATTCTCAACGGTAAACTGCAGCTGCATCTTCATCCCCAAACTTTCTTATTATTTATTTTTGTAATAATATTGCGAAATATCCTATATAACTTGTTGACTCATAAACATAATTACCAAAACCCGAAAAAAGCTCTGTGGTAAATTCTGCAAGACTTGTCATCATCCAACTTCCTGTAAGCACAAGCATAAGCATTGTTACTATAAGCTTCGGTACAAAGGTAAGTGTCTGCTCTTGTATGGATGTAATAGTCTGAATCAAACTTATTATAAGTCCGACAACAAGTGAAGCCAAAAGCAGAGGGGCAGAAAGCTTTAGAATAAGCATGACTGTTTCTCTAGATATATCCAACACCTTATCCGCACTCATATCTGCCTCCTATCTATTTTACAAATGATTTAACCAAATTTCCTATCACTAAATCCCATCCATCTACCATAATAAAGAGAAGAATCTTAAACGGCATGGAAATAGTTGTAGGCGGAAGCATCATCATGCCCATTGACATTAAGGTTGATGAAACTACCATGTCTATAACCAAAAACGGTATGTAGATGCAGAAGCCTATAATAAATGCCGCCCTAAGCTCACTTATTATAAATGCCGGGATAAGCACATTAGTAGGTATCTCATCCATATCTTTTACCTCGGATATTCCTGCTATATCAAGGAAGAGCCTTATATCTTTGGTATTAGTCTGCTTATACATAAAGGTTCTCAGAGGTTTTATCCCAACTTCATATGCCTGCTCAAAACTTATGTTGCCATCAGTTAAGGGCTTTATTGCCTCCGTATTTATCTGTATGAAAATTGGAGACATTATAAACCAGGTAAGAAAGAGTGCCAACCCTATGAGTACCTGATTAGGTGGGGTAGTCTGTGTCGTAAGTGCAGACCTCACAAAATGTAATACTACTATAATTCTTGTAAACGAAGTCAGCAGAATAAGGATAGACGGTGCAAGTCCAAGCACTGTAAGTGCCAAAACTATCCTTAGCGTAGCAGCAAGTCCGCTCTGATTGCCGTTCGTAGTTAAATTAATGCCTATATTATAAGGAGAAGTTCCTGTAGTGAAACTATTGCTGTCATTAGAACTCCTATCTACCGTATTCCCTGTCCTGTTATCTACTGCATAAGCCGGAGTAACAAAAAAAAGGGAGGTACATACAAGCACTAAAACAATCCCAAGATACAGAAAATTAAACTTCTTTTTAAATAAAGGATGTTCTCTCATGTTACCAGCCTTTTCTTATTTTTCTTTTGATTTAGCCTTGTCAAAAAATTCTTTAAAAGAAAATTTTTCCATTTCCTTTACAGTAAAATCTTTTACTTGATCTGCACTAAGTTCAGATATAAGACTTATGTTAGATTTGCTTATTCCTATAAGCAAATACTTTCCACCTGCCTCAATAATCTGCAGATATTTATCCACAGCAATCCTACTGGTTTCTATTACTCTTATATTGCTGTTTTCTCTAGTCTTAAGTGCATATTTACCAAGATATTTAGATACAAAATAGGCAGCTGCTAAAATAACTGCAAACGCAACAAGCATTCCAAGAATCTGAGCAATGCTGCCTAGTGTTCCCATTGTTTTTAATGCAAACATATAATCTCCATCTAAAAGCTTTTACGGAGAATCCTACTTCACAATTTCCGTTATTCTAATACCAAAATTGTCCTCAATTACAACCACTTCGCCCTTAGCCACATACTTTCCGTTAACCAAGAGGTCTATAGCTTCACCTGCAAGTTTATTAAGCTCTATGATTGTACCCGGTGAAAAATCAAGAATTTCTTTAATAGTCTTATTAGTCCTTCCAAGTTCCACTGTAACCTCAAGAGGAACATCCATAATGAGACCCATATTTTCCTGTTGCATAAGCGGATTTATGCTATTATCAAAGGTCTGGAACTGAGCAGGAGCTACATTGACAGGCTGTACCGGTTGCATTGGTGCCGGTGCATATCCCTGTACCGGCATAGGTACAGGCTGTGGTGCAGCCGGCATTGGCTGTGGTGCCACTGGTGCCACTGGTGCCGGTGCAGGCTGAGGAGCCGGTGCTGACTGATCTGTTTCTGATGATGACATAAATTTACTGTACAACTCCTTTGCAAAATCTATTGGATAGAGCTGCATAAGCTCACTATCTATAAGCGTACCTATCTCAAGTCTGAATGAGACTTTTACAAACTGTCCCTTTAAGAAATCTCCCAAGCCTTCTTCATCTATTGATCCATCTAAATC
This sequence comes from Catonella sp., assembly GCF_052169795.1. Classification (GTDB taxonomy): domain Bacteria; phylum Bacillota; class Clostridia; order Lachnospirales; family Lachnospiraceae; genus Catonella. The sequence goes on along the minus strand of NZ_JBQNBU010000053.1, from coordinate 7,096 downwards.
AATAAGACTTGCAGTAGGTGGACTTATATCCACTTTTTTCTCAAGAACCGATGAAATAGAAGTAGCAGCTGACCCCATCATTTGGTTCATAGCTTCACAGATAGCCGATAGATGGAGTTCTGTAAGTTCTGTATTTTCTACATCTGTACCTGTTCCACCCATCATTAAGTCTGTAATTATCTTAACATCATTTTCTCTAATTATAAGAATGTTATTACCGTCAAGACCTTCAATATATGAAATCTGAATAAATACACAAGGTCTGTCATAAGACTCTGATATATCATTCCAGTTCGCTATAGAGACATTAGGAGTAGTTATATTTACTCTTTGATTAAGTAGAGTGGAAAGCGTTGTAGCAGCCGTCCCCATACTTATATTGGAAATCTCCCCTATAGCATCTTTTTCTTCTCCTGATAAAGGCTCAATACCTTCCGGAGAAGAGGTATCAGAAGAATCCGAACCACTATCTTCACCCATACCGCCAAGCAGCGCATTTATCTCTTCCTGCGAAAGCATTCCGTCCATGGCTTATTCTTCCTCCCTAATAACTTTTGTAATTCTAAGTGCATATACACCCGATGATGCTCCTGGTAATGCCTTAAATTTCTTCATATTCCCAACAAAGACATCCAGTTCATCTTCAACCTTTGCATTAAGCCTAACAACATCTCCAGGCTGTAAATTCACAAAATCATTTACAGAAACCACACTCTTTCCTAAAACTGCCCTGATAGGTATCTGTGCTTTATCAATAATTTCGCTAATCTGTTCTTCATAGTTAGTATCATCTCTTTCTTGAAGTGCAGAGAACCAAAACTTAGTATTGAGCCTGTCCATAACATCTTCAAGAGCGGTAAAAGGCAGACAAAAACTCATAAAGCCCTCAACCGTACCAATCTTAATACTAAGAGTAATAAGAGCCGTCATTTCCTGAGGTGAAATAATCTGTGCATACTGTGCATTTGTTTCTACACGAAGCAGGTTAGGAGTTATTTCAACCACATTATGCCATGGCTCTTCCAAATAGTCAGTACAGGTATTTAAAATCCTCTCAAGTACAACTATTTCAATTTCCGAAAAATCCCTTGCTTTTTCAATCGGATTTCCCTCTCCACCCAAAAGCCTGTCTATAATTGTATATCCAAGATTATTGGACATTTCCATTATACAGCTTCCTTTAAGCGGAGGCAAATTCATAATAGCAAGCAACACCGGGTTTGAAAGAGAGTTCTGAAACTCCTGATATGTAATGGCTTCCGACCCCCTTACCTCAACCTGAACAGTCTTTCTAAGATAAGCCGGAAGATTAGCTGATAAAAGCCTTCCATAATGTTCAAATATAGATTCCAGTGTACGCAAATGATCTTTGGAAAATTTTGAAGGTCTTGCAAAGTCATAATCCTTTACAACCTTTTCATCATTCTCTTTGAGATCATTTGTATCCACATCTCCACTCTCAATGCCCTTTAATAGCTTATCTATCTCTTCTTGTGAGAGTATATCACTCATTAAGCCTCACCATCCTAAATTTTTTTGCACTTCCGTCAATCTTACTGTAATCTAAGATTCTTGAATGCTATCTCAGCAATTGTCTGTGTACCGAATTTCTCTTGAACAGCCTTTAATACAGCCATTTTTATAGCCTCTCTATTATTTTGTACTTCCTCTTTAGTATACTGAGAAAACTGGTTATTTACAATTTCACCAATAGTAGAGCCGTAACCCGTTTTGGTATCTGCATTCTTCATACTCTCTGAAAGAGTTTTATAATCTTCTGCTGTCTTAATAAGATATATGGATGTCTGGTCAATTATAGCATAATGATCCTTTCCATCTCCAGAACCTTTAAGGTTTATCTGAAGAGGTACTTCAAAGTTTACTACATCCATATCACTCATTACAATTTTATTTTTAGTTGTATTGCTCTCAAGCTCCAAGTCAATAATTGATGCTATGTTTGAAACCAATGTATTTGTTGCCTTTGCTGAAGACACTACCGAAAACATAATGACTGCTGTCAGTACCAAATTTATAAAGCTCAAGGCAATAGCAACAATTGTAAGCATATTTTTTTTCATAATAATCTCCTTAGCATTTTTTAATCAGCGACTTTATTGAAAATTTTTATTTCAACCCTTCTATTTTTCTGTCTTCCTTCTGCTGTCTTATTAGTGGCTATAGGCTCATACTCACCCTTTCCACTGGCAGAGAGTTTCTTCGGATCCATATGTTCCACATCTGTAAGGTACTCAAGCACTGCCATAGCTCTCGCACTTGAAAGCCACATATTATTTTTGAACTTAACAGTATTGGTCTGCGGCACATTATCAGTATGTCCTTCAATAACTATATTAGCATCCTTAAACTTCATTAGGACACCTGCTGCCTTATCAAGAACTGCATCAGCTCCTTTTTTAAGGTCTGCCTGTCCGGAATCAAAAAGAAAATATCCATCTATACTAAGTCCTATATAGTTATATGAAGTATCCATTTTAAGTTGTACCATATCATTTAGCTTAAACTGATTAATAGCTTCTGAAGCTTTTTCATAATTTTTCTCCGCAGTATCTTTAAGCTCTTTCTTGTATTTTTGTACAGCCTCTTCCTTACTTACTTCTTTATTATCTTCTTTCTTTACTTCCTCTTCTTTTTTATCTTCTGTTTTATTGGCATTATTATTCTCATTTTTTGCAGCATCTGATTTGCCGCTTCCTCCCTGAGTCCCCTCTTCCTTAGCAGTATTTTCAACTGCCAAATTTGAATAGTATTCAGCAAGCTCATTTAACTGGCTGACTCCGCTCGAAACAAGAATACCCTGATCAAGAGCCGAGCCACCTCCTGAAAATATACTGAAAGAAGAGGTTACAGCCTCTACAATTTCATTATACTTCGCAGTATCTGTACTACTCATAGAAAACAAAAGCACGAAAAAGCACAGCAGCAGATTCATAAGGTCAGAGAATGTTGCCATCCATTCAGGTGCTCCTGCCTTAGCTTCTTCCGGTTTTTTCTTCCTAGCCATATCTTATTCCTCTCCGCCACCTTCTGAGAATGCTTCCCTTTCAGCAGGTGTTAAGAATGATTTTAATTTTTCTTCTATTACTCTCGGATTCTCTCCGGCCTGAATGGAAAGTATGCCCTCTACCATTATACCCTTAAGCATAATTTCTTCTGCACTGTTTCCTTTTAACTTGTTGGTAACAGGTGCACAGAGCCAGTTTGCAAGGAAAGAACCATAGAATGTGGTAATAAGAGCTATCGCCATGGATGGTCCGATTGAGCTTGGGTCAGAAAGGTTGGCAAGCATGTTTACAAGACCGATCAGAGTACCAATCATACCCCAGGCAGGTCCCATAGATGCAAGGGTTTCCCAAAATCCAAACTTGCCTTTATGCCTTTCTTCAATACAGGAAATTTCTGTTTCAAGAATCCCCCTTACAAGTTCAGGATCAGTACCATCCACAATAAGAAGTATTCCTTTTTTTAGAAAAGGGTCTTCAATATTTTGGCTTGCTTCCTCAAGAGCAAGTAACCCGTCCTTTCTAGCTATGTTTGAAAGATTGATGATATTCTTTATCACTTCAGACTGATTAAAACTGAGCGGCTTTAAAACTAAACCAAAACTCTTCAATCCTGCCACAAACTCTCCTATGTTCTTATTTGAAGCAAGAACAATCATAAACGCACCACCAAAAGTAATAAGTGCTGATGGAAGATCCAAAAATCCGAATATAGCAGCCGGATTATCCATCATAATAGAAAAAAGTACCAGTCCTAACGAAATCACAAGTCCAAGTAATGTAGCTATGTCCAAGCCATTCACCTTCCGTTCTCATTTATTCCCTTTTCAAGGGTAGTAATAATGGGAAAATTATTCTTCAAGAATATTTTTTCCGGTAAAAATCTCATTTTTATATTTCTTAACAAGATTTTTAATTTGAAGCCTGCTTTCCTTAACCATTATTTTCTTACCTGTAGTAAGTGTAATAATAGTATCAGGAACTTCCTCAATTACTTCAATGAGATCTGCATTGATAGTAAACTCTAATCCGTTCATCTTTGTTACATCTATCATGTATGACCTCCATATCGCATACTTTGACCAACTTCAGCTTTTTCTTAGATATTTTTGCACACAAAAAAAAGCATTTTTATTTATTATAATGATTTTATAAAGAAAAATCAATATCGATACAAAAATTAATGTAATGATATTTACTTTTTATTCATAATCATTTATACTGTATTCATAATCATTTATACTGTAAATGCTAAATTTGTATGATAATTTATACTTATCTTTAGAAAGGATAATATGAAAGAAAAAAAAATAATAAGCTATCTGTTTTTTTTAACTTTTTTGATAATTTCTTTAAGTTTCATTAAGCCGGTTGCTGCTGCTTCAGATACTTATCATATAAAAGTTAACAGATATACAAATACAGTAACCGTATACCAAAAGCAAAAAGACGGCTCTTATTCTCCAATTAAAGCAATGCTTTGTTCTACCGGTGGAAAAAACACTCCATTAGGCACTTTCAGAACCAATACCAAATACCGCTGGCGTGCTCTTTATGGCAGGGTTTACGGACAGTACGCCACCAGGATATATGGACCTATACTGTTTCATTCCATCCCATATATACGCAAAAATGCTTCTACCCTACAGCGTGGAGAATATGAAAAGCTTGGAACTTCAGCTTCTCATGGCTGTGTCAGACTCGCTATTGAAGATGTCAAATGGATCTATGACAACTGCTCTTATGGTACTAAAGTCACTATTTACTCTTCAAACGATCCCGGTCCTTTAGGAAAACCTAAAGCTGCCCCTTATCCTAAATATACAGGTTATGACCCTACAGACCGTTGGAACGGCATTAAGCCCGTTCCCGTTTTAACCGTTCCTAAAAAGATTGTTTTATCTTCCGATGACTATGCTTATGACCTGCTAAAAGGCGTGAAGGCCATCGGTTATGATGGAGAAGATATTACTCAGGATATAGAAATTGAAGAAAATATAAACTTTAACAACCCCGGAAAATACACCATAAAATACACCATTACTGACAGATGGGGCGAAACTGCCTCAGCAGGCACAACCGTAATACTTGAATAAGAATAAAGCCGTCTGAATTTAGGCGGCTTTATTCTATTTATCTGTATTCTTCTATTTTTAACTGTATTTTTTTTACTCCTCTATATTCATTTATTTCAGGAGAATATATAACACTAAGTTTTTTCTCATCCTTACTCAGTAAATATTGTTCAAAAGCCTTTGCATCTCCATACCATATTGCATTATATAACTGCCCATCTTCCTCATCTGCAAGTTCAAGTTTCATTACATTCTCATTTTTTCCCAGAATTCTATATGTACTTACAAACATATTTCTCCTCGCAAAAGTTGGTGCTTTATTACCATTTCCATAAGGAGCAAGCTTTGCAAGATTATTTATAAGGCTTTCTGATACATAATAAGGTGGAAGTTCCATATCAAAATAGATTTTGGGTCTTAACTCTTCTTCAGTCAGTTTAACATTTTCGTTAAGTTTTCTCCTCAAAGCAGAAAATACTTCTAACTGTTCTGCGGTATTTTCTCCTTTTAGTGAAAACCCTGCAGCCATAGGATGTCCGCCAAACTTCGAAAAGCACTCTGCACATTTTGAAATTTCCTCAAACATATTATAATCTTCTATGGAACGCCCTGAGCCCTTGATTCCCCTTTCTGCATAAGTAAATATTAAGGTTGGCTTATAAAACCTCTCTTTTATCTTGCCTGCCACTATTCCGGCTATACTTTCATGACAATCAGGAACTAAAATCACCAAAACCTTATCATTTATGTATTCCGGACTCTCAGCTATTTCTGTCGCCTTTATTAAAGATTGCTCTGTAATACTTTTCCTCTCGTTATTAAGTTCTTGAAGTTCTCTTGCCTCCTCCAAAGCCTTATCTTTGTCATCCTCTAAAAATAGCTTTATTGCTTTTACGGCAGACTCAAGCCTGCCTGACGCATTAATCATAGGCCCAAGTATGAAACCTATATGATATACACTTATCCCTTCTTTCTCTGCAAGTCCCGATACTTCAAGCATTGCTCTAAGTCCTATGTTCTCCGTATTATATATTGCTTTCAATCCTTTTTTTACAATTATTCTATTTTCCCTTACCAGTTCCATTACATCACACACTGTAGCTAATGCAACAAATTCTAAATATGTCTTTTCTATTGTTTGTTTCAACACCCCCACATCTTTTCCATACTTTTTAGCATAACAATTTATCAACTGATATGCTACTCCTGCGCCACAAAGTCCCTTAAAAGGATAGTTACAGTCCTCCCTCTTAGGATCTGTCACCGTATCTGCAGGCGGCAGTTCATTATTGATAGGTATGTCATGGTGATCTGTAATTATAACAGTTAGTCCAATCTCCTTAGCATGCTTTACCTGCTCGTAGGCTGCTATACCATTGTCACAAGTTATTACAGTATCTACTCCATCAGCCTTTGCCTTATCAACAATATCTATATTGATTCCATATCCGTCCTGCACCCTATGTGGAATAACATAGCTTATATCTGCACCAATCTTTCTAAAATAATCATATAAAATAAAAGTAGAACAAACTCCATCTACATCATAATCCCCAATAATTCTAATCTTTTTACCGGCTTCAATCTTTTCGTTAATAATTTCACAAGCTTTTTCCAAATCATACATTAGTGCCGGATCCGCAAGTTCTCCTTTTTCAGCATTTAAATATTCAAAAATTTCCTCATCAGTATTCAAACCTCTGTTGACAAGTACCCTTGCCACCATCTTTTCAACTCCAAACCTTTCAGCTATCCCATCAAAATCACCATCAATATTTTTAATGAACCATCGTCCTCTCATCACACTCTTCCTCTCCACTCTATTTTCCAAAAGCCTACAAATAATTATTCATTATTTCATTACAACCCTTATATTATACCACATCTAAAATGTATTTCATCTCAAATTTGCCTCAATATATATTTTTTCTTTTCACCCTCCTAAATCAGGCTTGCCACAGCCATAGCCTAAGCGAGCGCATTAGGCGTAGCGAAGCG
>NZ_JBQNBU010000052.1:0-14752 GCF_052169795.1 Catonella sp. | reverse complement strand
TTGCTTTGCGTTGTTAAGCAATGCAACAAGTTAAGGCCTGTTGGTCAAGGGGTTAAGACGCTGCCCTCTCACGGCAGAAACAGGGGTTCGATTCCCCTACAGGCTATGTTTTTGATAAGTGAACCGTTAGAGGTTCGCTTTTTTTGTTAAATGGGAATTTTTGGGGATTTTTTATCTAAGAAGGAGTCTTGAATGAATAAAAGAGAAACATATGAAAAGAAAGCAGAAGCACTTATTTTACCAATTATTACAAAAAATAATTATGAGCTGGTAGATGTAGAATTTGTAAAAGAAGGTTCTAATTGGTTTTTGAGAGCCTATGTAGATAAGGAAGGTGGTTTTACTGTTAATGATTGCGAAAAGGTAAGTCGTGAATTTTCAGATCTTTTAGATGAAGAAGATTTTATTGAAGAGTCTTATATACTGGAAGTCAGTTCTCCGGGACTTGGAAGACCACTTAAGAAAGGTAAAGATTTTGAAAGAAGTTTAGGAGAAGAGGTTGAAGTTAAGTTGTATAAAGCAGTTGAAGAACAAAAAGAGTTTTCAGGGACTTTAGATGCTTATGATGAGATGACTGTGACACTAGGGTTTGAAAATGATATAAAAAAGACATTTGACAGGAAAAACATAGCTCTTATAAGATTAGCTGTTGATTTTTGATAAAGAGAGGTAATTGGAAAATGGGAAAAAATGCACAGACAGACGATGGAATGGAGCTGATAAAAGCTCTGAATCAGCTTGAAAAAGCAAATGATATAAGCAAGGAAAAAATACTTGAAGCAGTTGAAAATTCGCTTTTTGCTGCTTGCAAAGATCAATTTGGAAAATCGGATAATATAAAGGTTATTATAAATAGAGAAAATGGGAAAATAAATGTATTTGCAGAAAAAACTGTTGTAGATAAGGTAGAGGATGATACAACTCAGATAAGTATAGAGGATGCCAAAACCATTTTCCCTAATGCAGTTGAAGGGCAGGTTGTAAATTGGATAGTTACTCCTAAAAATTTTGGAAGAATTGCTGCTCAAAAGGCTAAACAGGTTGTAATACAAAAGATAAGAGAAGAAGAGAGAAAATCACTTTTTAACCAATATTTTGCTAAAGAACATGATATTGTTACAGGAATAGTTCAAAGATATAATGGAAGCAGTATTAATATAAATCTTGGAAAAGTAGATGCAATACTGTCAGAGGCTGAACAGGTTAGGACAGAGAGGTTTAGACCTACAGAAAGAATCAAGCTGTATGTGGTAGAAGTAAAAGATCATTCAAGAGGGCCTAAAATTACAGTTTCCAGAACTCATCCGGACTTGGTTAAAAGACTTTTTGAGTCCGTTGTTACTGAAATTAAGGATGGAACAGTTGAAATTAAGAGTATTTCAAGGGAAGCAGGCTCAAGAACTAAGATAGCTGTGTATTCTAATAATCCGGAAGTGGATGCGGTAGGAGCCTGTGTAGGATTAAACCGTTTTAGGGTTGAAGAAGTCGTAAGGGAACTTAGAGGAGAAAAAATTGATATAGTTGTATGGAGTGAAGATCCTAGAGTATTTATTATGAATGCACTTTCTCCTGCAAGGGCAATTTCGGTAGAGGCTAATCCGGAAGAAAAAACAGCTAAGGTTGTTGTTGCTGACTCTCAGCTTTCACTTGCTATAGGTAAGGAAGGACAGAATGCAAGATTGGCAGCAAGGCTTACCGGATACAAGATAGATATTAAGAGTGAATCACAGATATTATCTGAATAAAGAGGTATAGTATGAATAATCCACAAAGAACTTGTATTGCCTGCAGAAATATAAAGGAAAAAAAAGAACTTATCAGGATTGTGCGTACTAATGAGGGAGAGATAGAGATTGACAGTACAGGAAGAAAGAATGGGAGAGGAGCTTATATCTGTAACGATGTAAAATGTTTTGAAATTTTGAAAAAAACAAAAGGTTTAGACCGTTCTTTTAAATCGCAGATTGCTGCACAAGTATATGATAAACTGATTGCTGAATTAAATTTATTATAGGAAGGTGAAAATGGATAAGGTATTATCTTATTTAGGACTTGCAAAGAAGGCAGGTAAATTGGCAACGGGTGAGTTCCTTACCGAAAATGCTATTTATGCAAAAAAAACATTTCTTGTAATAATTGCAGAAGATGCATCTGACAATACTAAGAAAAAATTTACTGACAGATGCACGCATCATAAAGTGCCGATTAAGTTTTATGGAACTAAAGAAGAACTTGGAAATGCTACAGGAGCTGCGATAAAGGCATCAATGGCAGTACTTGATGAAGGGTTTTCAAAAGCTATCTTAAATATATTGAATTAGCTATTAAATGGGAAAGGCGATAAAATGTCTAAAATGAAAGTAAGTGAACTGGCAGTTGAGATAAAGTTAAAAAGTAAAGAGATTGTTGATTTTCTTCATGAAAAAGGTTATGACAATGTGAAAAACATGAACAGTGTACTGAGTGATGAAGAAGAGACAACAGTACGCATGCAATATGCTCCTGAAAGCATTAAAAAGGCTAAGCCTGAACCTAAAGCAGAAGCTAAGCCTAAGCGGACAAAGCCTGCGGCAGCTACAAAGCCTATGAAGCAGACCTTTGACGGAAGGTCTCCAGAAGTCCGTGAAGCAGTAGAGAGAAAAGCAAAGAAGATTTCTGCTGAAAAAGAGAGCAGGAAAACTTTACAAAAGGATGAAGAGGTTGCTGTTAAGGAAACAAAAAGAAGAGAAGAAAAAACAGAAAAAGAAATTAAGGTCAAAGAAGTAAAAAATTCAGAGATAAAAAATTCAGAAGCAATAGTTTCTGAAGCATCAGCTTCAGAGGTGAAAGTTACTGAAGATAAAAATACAGATGTTAAAACTTCTGAAGTTAAACAAGTGCCTGAGAAACCTGAAATGACTCCTGAAGAAGCTGCTATTGCATTTGCAAGAAAGAAAGCAAGCCAGGCTGCAGCTTTAAATAATGATAAGGCAGCTAAAAATACCGGTTCCGGCAACAAGTCTCAGAAATTTGGAGATAAAAAGAGAAATGACAGGTTTCAGGGACAAAAAGACCAAAAAGATCATTCTAAGGATGGAAACAGAGAGAATCGTTCCAGACAGGGAGATGGTCAGAATAAAAATAATGAAAATTTTAGGGGCAATAGAAATTCTGACAGACCTCAGGGACAAAAGAATGACAGACCTTTTAATAAAGACGGTTCTAATGAGAGAAGGCAGCCATCAGGAAATAATCATGGAGGCAATACAGGAGGAAGAACTGCACAGGCAAGAGGTGGGCAGACAAGGACTCAAAATGCTTCCGGTGGAGAAGAACGCATCATAACAAAGACAGGTTCTCGTGATAGAGAGCGTGAGCGTGAGCGTGAAAAAGCTAAAGAGAGAGAGCGTTCAGAGAAAAATCTTAGTAAGCGTTTTGATAAGAATAAGGTTCTTTCAAACATAGATGATGATGAAAATGTAACACATAGAAAGAAAAAAGATCCTAACAGAAAGGGAGCTTTTATTAAGCCTGAGGTTGTAGTAAAACCTGCTGAAGAGGATACAATTAAAAATATTATTATTCCTGATACCCTGACAATTAAAGAACTTGCAGATAAGATGAAGATTCAGCCTTCTGCAATTATCAAAAAACTTTTCTTACAGGGAAAAATGTACACAGTGACTCAGGATATAAGTTTTGAAGAAGCAGAAGAGATTGCTTTAGAGTATAATATAATCTGTGAACTTGAAGAGCCTGTAGATTTAGTAGCTGAGCTTCTTAAGGAAGATGAGGAAGATGAGGCTCTTATGGTAAAGAGACCTCCGGTAGTTTGTGTAATGGGTCATGTTGACCATGGTAAGACTTCTCTGCTTGATGCAATACGCTCAACAAATGTTACAAGCCGTGAAGCTGGAGGAATTACACAGAGTATAGGTGCGTCTGTTGTAACAATTAATGGTAATAAGATTACCTTCCTTGATACTCCGGGACATGAAGCGTTTACAGCAATGCGTATGCGTGGTGCTAAGTCTACTGATATAGCTATTCTTGTAGTAGCTGCTGATGATGGTGTAATGCCACAGACGGTGGAGGCAATTAATCATGCTAAGGCTGCAGGTGTTGAAATCATCGTAGCAATTAATAAAATAGATAAGCCTAGTGCAAACATAGATAAGGTTAAACAGGAACTTACAGAGCATGAGCTTATTGCAGAGGATTGGGGCGGTTCGACAGTGTTTGTACCGGTTTCAGCTCATTCTAAAGAAGGAATACCGACACTTCTTGAGATGGTAATTCTTACAGCAGATGTAGCTGATTATAAGGCAAATCCAAACAGAGATGCCAGAGGTATTGTAATAGAAGCTAGTCTTGATAAGGGCAGAGGTCCTGTGGCAACAGTTCTTGTACAGAAAGGTACCTTACATGTGGGTGACTCTATTTCTATAGGTTCTTCGTTTGGTAAGGTAAGAGCAATGATTGATGACAAGGGAAATAATGTTACTGAGGCCGGACCTTCTATTCCTGTTGAGATACTCGGATTAAATGGAGTTCCTAATTCAGGTGATACCATGCTTAGTTTTAAGGATGATAAGGAAGCAAGGGCTGCTGCGGAGACATTTATTGCTCAGGATAAGGCAAGACTTATAGATGAGAGCAGAAAGAAACTTTCTCTTGACGGACTATTTGATCAAATTAAGGCCGGTACTGTAAAAGAACTGAATGTCATTATTAAGGCTGATGTTCAGGGCTCAGTTGAAGCTATTAAACAGAGCATTACTAAGTTAAATAATGATGAAGTTGCAATAAGGGTAATTCATGGTGCGGTAGGTGCTATCAATGAATCCGACATTTCCCTTGCAAGTGCATCAAATGCGATTGTTATAGGGTTCAATGTAAGAATGGATGCAGTGGCTAAGGAGACTGCGGATAGAGAGAAGGTTGATGTAAGGCTTTACAAGATTATCTATGATATTATTTCAGATGTAGAATCTGCTATGAAGGGTATGCTTGAGCCTATTTATGAGGAAAAGGTAATAGGACATGCAGAAATCAGGCAGGTATTTAAGGCATCAGGAATTGGTAATATTGCAGGCTCATTTGTACTTGACGGTAAGATAATCAGGGGCTGTAAGGTAAGAATTACCAGAGATAAAGATCTTATTTTTGAAGGAAATCTTGCCTCTCTTAAGAGATTTAAGGATGATGTCAAGGAAGTTAATGCAGGCTATGAATGTGGTCTTGTATTTGAGAAATTTAATGATGTGAAAGAGGAAGATAAGGTTGAACTTTATCAGATGGTAGAAGTTCCAAGGAGTTAAAATGCGTAAAAACAGTATTAAAAATGTAAGAATAAATTCTGAGGTACAGAGAGCTCTTGGTGAACTTATCCGAATGGGGGTAAAAGACCCACGGGTAAGCTCGCTTACTTCAGTAACAGATGTTGAAGTAGCTCCTGACCTGAAGACAGCCAAGGTATTTATCAGTGTGCTTGGAGATGAAAAGAAGCAGAAAGACACCTTGGACGGACTTAAAAGTGCTATGCCATACCTTAGAAGTCAGCTTGCAAAGAGTATCAATTTAAGAAATACTCCTGAACTCAGATTTCAGTTAGATACTTCTATTGAGTATGGAATGCATATGTCTGCACTTATTGATCAGGTTAAAGTAAAAGAGAAGGATACAGAGGACAACGATTAACAGCTTGAGAGAGGAGACAGGATGTTTATAGGAAATTATAATTTGGTTCATCTTTTAGATCTTGTAAAAGATGCAGAAACCATAGCTGTTACAGGTCATACTAATCCCGATGGAGATTGTGTAGGCTCTACTTTAGCTATATACAATTATCTTACAAAGATGGGTAAAAAAGTGGATGTGTATTTAGAGCCGATTGGTAAAGAATTTAATGAATTGCCGGGTTCTGAGGTCATAAAAAATGAGCCTGAAGACAAGGTTTATGATGTGTTTTTTATGTTAGATCTTGGTGATGTAGACAGGATAGGAGTAGTGGCTGAGCTTTTTTCAAAGGCGAAAAAGACTGTTTGCATAGACCATCATATAACAAGCAAGGGTGTGGCGGATGAAAATTTCATTCTCACATCACTTAGTTCTACTTGCGAAATTGTATTTGAAATGATGGATTTGGATTTAATAGATACAGATGTTGCAGCCTGCCTTTATACGGGGATTATTCATGATACAGGAGTCTTCCATCATGGATGTACCTCAAAGCGTACAATGCAGATTGCAGGCGAACTTATGGACAAGGGAATAGATTTTGGACATATTATAGATCATAATTTTTATTCAAAAACATATAAACAGAATCAGGTACTTGGAAGATGTCTGATGGAAAGTATGCTTCTTTGGAATGGTGTGGGTGTAGTTTCTTATCTTACACGCAAGGAAATGGATTTTTATATGATTGATTCCAATGATGCGGGTGGAATTATAGATCAGCTTAGGCTTACTGAGGGCGTGAAGGTTGCTATTTTAATCAAAGAGCAAGAGCCTCACCTTTTTAAGGTAAGTATGCGTTCTACGGTTTCGGACATAGATGTCAGCAAGGTTGCTGCATTCTTTGGTGGCGGAGGTCATAAGATGGCTTCAGGTTGTACCATATCAAGCGGAACAGTGCATGATGTAATAAATAATATTACAAAACAATTACAATTCCAGTTAAAGACAAAGGGTTATATTTAATGATAAATGGAGTCATAAATGTATATAAAGAAGTAGGTTATACTTCAAGAGATGCAGTAACAAGACTTACAGGCATTCTTAGGCAGCGCAAAGTCGGACATACAGGAACACTTGATCCTGCAGCCGAAGGTGTGCTGCCTATGTGTGTTGGTAAAGCAACCAAGTTATGTGAATTGCTTACAGATCATAGGAAAGAGTATGTTGCCGTAATGAAACTGGGCATAGCTACCGATACAGAAGATATTACAGGTGAGATTGTCGAAAGTACGGATTATTCTGAAGAGTGGTACATAGATAATATGTCAGATGATAATCTAAAAAAAAATATCAGTCGGTTTATTGGTACACAGTTTCAGACACCGCCTATGTATTCTGCTAAGAGGGTTAATGGAAAAAGACTGTACGAATTGGCAAGAGAAGGCAAGGTAATAGAGCGAAAGCCGTGTGAGATTACTATTTATGGTATAAAAATTACCAATATAGATATTACAAATAGAGAAATTACTATAAAAGTAGCTTGTTCAAAGGGTACTTATATTAGAACCTTGTGTAAGGATATTGGGGAAGCTTTGGGCTGCAAGGCTGCCATGAAAAGTCTGTTGAGAACAAGGACAGGGGATTTTTATCTTGAAAATAGTTATAAGTTAGATGAAATAGAAAAGATAGTGAGTGAAAACAGGCTTGATGAAATAGTAATTCCGATAGAAGATATATTTAAGGATTTAAAAAGCATAGATGTTTCAGGATATTCAGGGATTTTACTTGAAAATGGGGGAATTATAAAATTAGAGGCAGTAAATCAAACGGATATAATGAACGGTGTGAGAGATGGCGAAAAATTTAGGATGTACAATAACGGTGAATTTAAGGCTATTTACAGTTATAATGAGATGCTTAAGGCATTTAAAATAGATAAGATGTTTTAAGGTGGTAGGTGAATGGAGTATATACAGGGAAGTGACTTTAAACTATATGATACAGTTGTAACCTTGGGAAAGTTTGACGGTCTTCATTTAGGCCATAAGGAACTTATTGATGAAGTGCTTAAAACAGGTGGACTTACGAAGGTGTTATTTACTTTTGAGGTAAACCCTTTTGGTATTCTTTTTGAACAGGATATGAAGGTGATAGACACAAATGAAGAGCGAAAACTGTTAGCGAAGAAATTTGGCTTAGATTATATGATAAATTTTCCATTCACTAAGGATGTCATTGATACAGATGCAAATGACTTTATAGAAAAAATAATTCATAATAAGCTGGGTGCAAAAAAACTTGTAGTAGGTACTGATTTTAGGTTTGGAAAAGGCAGACTGGGAGATGTAACACTTCTTGAAAGAAGGAAAGCAGATTTAGGTTATGAACTAAAAGTTGTAGAGAAGAAGGTAATGTATGGAGAAGAAATTTCAAGTACAAGAATCCGTAACCTTATTGGAAGAGGAGATATAAAGATAGCCAATGAACTGTTAGGAAGGGCATTTTCTTATTCAGGAGAAATTATACACGGAAATCATATAGGGCATACGATAGGCATGCCGACAATAAATATAAAGCCTGAAGAATATAAATTACTTCCTCCGTATGGAGTTTATACTTCAGATACTGAACTGGATGGAAAGATTTATAGAGGAATAACCAATATAGGTGTAAAACCTACTATAAGTAAAAATAATGCTGTAGGAATTGAAACTTGGCTTTTCGGTCTTAATGAAGATGTGTATGGACATTTTGCAAAGGTGAAGATTTTGGATTTTATAAGACCTGAGATGAAGTTTGACTCGTTAGATGCTTTAAAAAAACAGGTTGATTTAGACAAAAATAAGGCAATGACATTTAAATGAGAAATTATTAAATTGTAATTAGGAGGAACTATGGTTTTAGAAGAGAATATTACTGCCATAAAAGGTATTGGAAACAAAACTGCAGCCCTCCTAAATAAACTTGATATATACACAAAAGGTGATATTTTAAGATATTTTCCAAGAAACTATGATAAGTATGGCAAGATAATGCCTATAAATACTATTAAAACAGGAATGATGGCAGTAGTATGTGCAATGCCTGTTTCAATGCCTATACTTAAGCAGATAGGTAAGAAGAGTATTTTAGTCTGTGAAGTAAGTGATGGAAGTGGAAAAATAGAACTAAACTGGTTTAATATGCCATTTATGAAAACAAAGCTAAAAAAAGGCATACATATGATTTTTAGGGGAAGGGTTGTAAAGAAAGGCAGATTTTTACAGGTTGTACAGCCTGAAATCCTTACTGAGCCTGAGTATTACAGAAAATCTGAGGTTTTGCAGCCTATATACAGGCTTACCAAAGGAGTTACAAGTAACCTGCTTAGAAAATCTATAACAGAAGTGCTGTCGGAAGTAACTTCAAAGATAGACTATTTAACGAAAGAAATTAAACAAGAAAATTCGTTGATTTCGTTAAAAGAGGCTTTACATGAAATTCACTTCCCAAAGTCTTACACCACCTTAGTTGATGCAAGGAGAAGATTGGTATTTGATGAGTTTTTCTTATTTGCACTTGCCATAGACAGGTTAAAGGGTGAACGAGAAAAGTTAAAGGTTTCTTACAGTGTAGAACAAAAATCTACAACAGTAGAATTTATCTCGAGGCTTCCGTTTTCTCTGACAAATGCACAATTGCAGGTGTGGAAAGAAATAGAAAATGACCTTGCAGGTGGTTTTAGAATGAACAGGTTGATTCAGGGGGATGTTGGCTCAGGTAAAACCATATTATCAATTCTTGCCTGCTTATTAATGGCGGAAAATGGATACCAGTCAAGTGTAATGGTTCCTACGGAAGTGCTTGCAAGACAGCATTTTGAAAGTTTTTCTACAATGTTAGAACCACTGGGAATCAGGGTTGTATTATTGACAGGCTCTGTAAAAGGCAGAGAAAGAAAAGATGTTTTCGAGAAGATTGAAAAGCATGAGGCTGATATTATTATAGGCACACATGCTCTTATACAAGAAAAGGTTGTATACGATAATCTCGCCCTTGTAATAACGGATGAGCAGCATAGATTTGGAGTAAAACAGCGTGAGAAACTGGCAGATAAAGGGGAAAAACCACATATTTTAGTAATGAGTGCAACTCCGATTCCAAGAACCTTAGCAGTGATTTTATATGGAGACCTTGATATTTCCATAGTAAATGAACTTCCTGCTGACAGGTTACCTATAAAAAATTGTGTTGTAGATGAAGACTATCGGCTTACTGCCTATAAGTTCATATTAGATGAGGTGAATAAGGGGCATCAGGCATATATTATCTGCCCAATGGTTGAAAAATCGGAAGAAAATGATGAATTAGCAGATGTAATAAGCTATACTGAAGAACTAACGGAACTTATAGGCAATAGAGCAAGAATCAGATATCTTCATGGAAAGATGAAGAATGATGAAAAAAATGAGATAATGGAAGATTTTGCAAGTGGAAGGACGGATGTTCTTGTTTCTACTACAGTAGTAGAGGTTGGGGTCAATGTTCCGAATGCAACAGTGATGATGATTGAAAATGCTGACAGGTTCGGGCTTGCTTCTTTACATCAGCTAAGAGGACGGATTGGCAGAGGTAATGCACAGTCTTATTGCATATTTATGTCAGGAAATGCTTCAAAAGAGGCAATGGAAAGGTTAAAAATTCTAAATATATCCAATGATGGCTTTAAAATAGCGGAAGAGGATATGAAAATGCGAGGTCCGGGTGATGTATTCGGGATAAGACAGAGTGGTGAAATGGCCTTTAATCTGGGAGATGTGATAGGAGATGCCGATATTTTAAAACTTACTTCGGAAACTGTAAAATGCATGAGTGACAAAATCAAAAATGAATGTTATTATAGAGGAAGTGATTTTTATAAAAATGGTTTTGGTTGTGGAGAAGATATAATGACACTTTAGAATTTTCCATATTATAAGATAGGGGATGTTTATGTATACAAATGCAGGGCAGGTTTTTGATATAGCAAAAGCCAATTACAGAACTTTGGTTGGTTATTGTTCTAAGCTGGAGAGTGAAGGATATTTTATGCAGGCAGAGAAGATTCTGCATAAGACTATTTTTCAAACTTTGGATCTGTATATACAGTCAATGCTGATAAATATTGCAATATATGGGGGAAAATTAGGCGAGGATGAGGTAAAATTCATTGTTTCTCTGCCGGATAGCAAACAGTATGATATTTCTGAGGTTGAAGACATAAGTAATGAGATAATAAGACAGGCTGAATCAGTGGTGAAATCGCCTCCGATAATAATGCAGCTTTGTTCTTTGCGTGATAGAGAAAAAAATTCCAATATGTCCAGTGCTTATATGGATATGATGTTAAATATTATAGTTGCAATGTCATATTTAAATGCTAACAGGGATGAGTTTCTCCCACAATTTATAATGGACTATTATCATTCGGTTCAGGCATTTATTTTCTTTTCAGACAGGGCAGAACGCATAAATGAAAGATATCTGTTTCGTAAGGCATCCGGAGATATTACAATGCCGGGAGAAGGCTTTAAGGATGAGGATGTTGAAGAAAAAAAAGATGAGGCTGTTCCTATACTAAAAGAAGTCAGGGCAAATGAAAATGTGATAAAAAATGAAGAACTGCCTAAACAGGCGGAGTCTGAGCCTATTCCACTTAAGGAAGAGGATAGAAAGAAAAGGCTTGACGAACTGGTTGCTGAGTTAGAGGCTTTAGTGGGATTGGACGATGTTAAAACTGAAGTTCATTCATTAATAAATCTTATAAATATTAGACAGTTAAGAAAGAATAAAGGCCTTCCGTCACCCGCAATTTCTTACCATATGGTTTTTACAGGAAGTCCGGGAACCGGAAAGACAACTGTAGCAAGACTTATTGCCGGAATATATAAAGAACTTGGAGTACTTTCTAAAGGCGGATTGGTGGAAGTAGATCGTTCAGGTCTGGTAGCAGGCTATGTAGGACAGACTGCCCTTAAAGTTACAGAAGTTGTAAACAAGGCATTAGGCGGGGTGTTATTTATAGATGAAGCATATTCGCTTTCAGCTCCGGGTGCTGCAAATGACTTTGGTGGAGAAGCAATTGATACATTAGTGAAACTTATGGAAGATCATAGAAATGATTTGGTTGTCATAGTTGCAGGTTATACTAAGGAGATGAATGACTTCCTACAGACTAATACCGGACTGATTTCAAGGTTTAATAAGTTTATTGAATTTAAAGATTATAATGAGGATGATCTTATAGCTATTATGGATGCCATGTCCGGTAAAATGGAAATGAAGCTTGAAGACAAGGCGGTGGATAAGCTAAGAAACTATCTCTCAAGGATGAATGAAAGCTCTAAAAGAGTATTTGGAAATGCGAGAGGCATAAGAAACCTTTTTGAAAAAATGCTTGTAGGACAGGCAAACAGGTTGTCTCATTTGGAAGAACCTACTATAGAAGATTTGTCAATAATAACAGCTGAAGATTTTGAATTTTAAGAAAAGGTGGTGTATAATGAGAGTCATAGCTGGTAGTGCAAGGACTGTTCCGCTAATTACGCCTACAGGTTTAGAAACAAGGCCTACTTCAGACAGAATAAAAGAAACGTTGTTTAATATGCTTCAAGGATATGTAGAGGGAGCTTCGTTTTTAGATTTATTTGCAGGAAGTGGACAAATAGGTGTAGAAGCTTTAAGCCGTGGAGCTGATTTTGCAGCATTTATAGAAAAATCTGATGAGGCTGTCAAATGTATTAAACATAATGTTAATAAAACAAAGTTTACTGATAAGGCTTTAGTACTTAAAATGGAAGTTTTATCAGGAATCAGGACTTTGGAGATTGAAAAAAAGAAATTTGACATTATTTTTGTGGATCCTCCATATGGTCAAGGATTTGAGAAAAGCATATTAAATGCCCTTATAGATTCGACTATACTTTACGAGGATGCTATAATAATAGTTGAAGCAAGTAAAAATACAGATTTTTTGTATATAAATGAACTTGGTCTTAAAATTGTCAAAGATAAGTTGTATAAAAATAACAGACATTTGTTTTTAAGAAAATAATAAATTTGGGGAGTTGGCTATGGCAGAAGATAAGATATTGAAAATGATAGACAGGATGGCAGAATATATTGACGATCAGAATATTATACCGCTGTCAAAAGATAGGATAAAAATTTCGAAAGAGAGGCTTCTTGATTTTACAGATGAGCTTAGACAGGCTATGAAAGTAGAATTTGAGGAAGCAAAGAAGGTCAATGAAGCTAAAAATGAAATATTGAGGGCTGCTAAAAGTAAGGCTGCTAAAATTGAGGCTAAGGCAGAAGAAAAAATTAATGCGATTATTCAGGATGATGAGATAGTAATTGCAGCGGAAAGAGAAGCTGATTACATTATTGAAAATGCAGAAAAAAATGCTGACAATATTGTGAAGGAAGCAGAAGAAATGGCTGCCAGAATTAAACTTGGAGCCCTTTCTTATGCAGAAGAAATGCTTGCCACTGTTGAGAAAATGGTTTCGCATAATCTTGATACTGTGATGTCCAGTTCAAACAGTGTTACAGATACATTGAAGAATACTTTAGAAATTGTAAAGAATAACCGCAGTGAGATTAAAACTCAGATTATCAAGGCAGAAGATGATTTTGATGAAGAAGATACTGAGGTTGGAGAAACTGAGGAAGAATTTACCGTAAATGTTAATTCGGACGATTTTGAAGATGATTAGAGCTTATGGCGAAGAATGAAACTCTCAGACACTTCATCATGGCATTTTATATTGTACTTATTGAATGAAATTTGATTATATAAGGCAGTCATAAAACTTGTTGTTCTGAAAGTTTCTATGGCTGTTTTGTTATCAAGTTTTTTAGCATCACCGATTCTTGCAATCAGTTTTATATCCTCATTAGTTTTGGATAATTTTCCAATAGAGTTTAATATGTCCATTGATGTATTTTTGATTGCAAGAGGTCTGATATATGGGCAGAAATCGTAAGCTCTATTATTTTCAATAAGTTCTTGAGTTATTCCTCCTATTATATGAAAGAGGACTCTGTCAATTCTTGCATAGGTATAATTTTTAGACCATAAGGAGGCTGCAAATTCATCATATGAACTTGATTTTCCAAATAGATTATAAATTCTGCCGGCTAAATCAGTAGTTACATCACTGTAACTGCTTAAAATATTTATTGCATCTTTCTTATTATTTTTGTAAATAATTTCTCCCAGTTTATAGAATAAAATATCAGAAAAATCATCATTTTTAATATAATATCCACTTGGGTTTAATCTGCTTATAGTAGAATCAGGCATATATTTTAGGCTTTTTTTAGATAAGCTGTCATGTAAATCTTTACGGATTGCTTTAGCAGAAGCGATTGTTAAATTTTTATCAGGTACAATTTCAGAATCATGTAAAACTTCAGCTCTTTTTATGGCAATCGGAACAATATTTGAATTTAGTCGGTGAAGTTGGTTTAAATATGATATGGCAAGGATGTTGTTTGAGGTTCTAAGCAAATCTGCCTCTTTTATAAAACCATTTCTCCTAAGATAAATATCTCTTGCTTCAGGAAAGGCAGAACCAGATGACATAATCTTAGCAATGTCTTTATTATGATTTTTTTGAATAAGTAATTTGCTGCAGTTTACAAGTTCTGTCATGCTGTCATTTTCCGCTCCAAAAGAGAGATAGTCGATTATGCCAAGTTTTTCTGCAAGAGCAACAGAGCCATCAGCAAAAATTTCCGCACTTCCTGTAGATACGGTAACAGGCAGCTCAAACACAGCATCTGCACCGGAAAGAAGAGCAGATTCTGCCCTTATATATTTGTCTATGATGGATGGCTCACCCCTTTGCACAAAGTTTCCACTCATAAGTATTATTATATATTTGGCATTGGTAAGTCTTTTGGTTTCTTTAATGTGATAAGCATGGCCATTATGGAAAGGATTGTATTCAGCAATAATTACAGCAACTTTTTCGTTATTAATCATAAATCTCCTAAATTTTATTTATTTTATATAATGATACAAGTGTCAAAAGTATAAAAATTCGATGCAAGCTTGCTTGCAAGA
>NZ_JBQNBU010000051.1:0-15330 GCF_052169795.1 Catonella sp. | reverse complement strand
TTTAATTTTTTAACCAATTTTAATGTATATTTTTCGATAAGCTTTCTACAGTTACTACATATTGGCTCACATTATAGTATTTTTCATCTACAGACTTATTCTTTATATCCTCCGGCAACTCTCTGCCTGTAGCCTTGGCTATTGCAAATTCAATAATTGCCCTTGCATACTCCGACTTGTCACTCGAAACACTGCCAAAAAGTTCTCCTTTTTTTATAGCCTCAAGAGCAGGAGCTGTCGCATCTACTCCAACTACCTTTATGTTTTTTAATGATTCTTCATTTTTTATTATGTCTATTGCTCCCAGTGCCATATCATCATTATTTGATAAAACCAGTTCTATTTCCTTCCCGTATTTTTTTACAAAGCCCTCCATTAAGGCTGCTGCCTGACTCCTGTCCCAGTTAGCTATATCTCCTGCCAGCTTTTTTATAGGAACTCCTCCTGATTTTAAGGTATTTATCAACCATTCCGTCCTTACTATAGAATCCTGATGGCTTGCTTCTCCCTCAAGCAAAATATAGCTTACTTCACCATCTCCATTCAGGTCTAACACTGAATTATCTTTATTGTAAGCATCTACCAGAATCTGTCCCTCCAGGATAGCCGACTCCTTTGCATCCGCCCCTACATAACAGAATTTATCTGAACGCCTCATATCATCTTCTACAGGCTCTCTATTAAAAAAAACTACCGGAATACCTGCCACAAGAGCCTTATCTATAATAACTGAAGCATCTGCCCTCTCAACCGGATTGATACATATTACATCATAGTTTAGCGAAATAAAACGATCTACCTGTTTATTTTGGGTAAACTGACTTCCTCCTGCATCCACTATTTCCATACTCAGCTTCAGTCCATTACCCTTTTCATAATATTTTACATAGGTTTCCATTTCTTTCTTTATGCTTGAGATAAAGGTATCATTAAATCGGTATAAGCTTACACCTATTCTTATATTCTTTTTTTCCGCTACCCCATGTTCATTCTTATTAAATAGTATTAACCCCATAATTACCATTATTATTGCGGACAGAGCTAAAACCAGTCGATATATAATTTTTTTCTTCATTAATGTCTCCCTACCCATTAATCGGATAAAGCATCTTTATATAGTCTTCATTTTTTAAATCTTCTCCGGTAATGTAAAATACTGATATTTCATCTTTAGTTATTTTATTTTTATCAGTCATCATTTTCATCAATTTTTCTATCATAAAATATCCCATATCATACTCGTTCCAAGCTACAATTCCCTTTATTTCTCCATCTTCAAGCTTACCTAACAGATAATTAGTAGCTCCTACAGCATAGATTGCCGCCTTAAAATTATTGTCACTTACATATTTGACCAGCCTTATTGTACTTTCTTTATCTAATGACACAAAAACCGTATTGCTTTTATCAAAAGCATTGAGCTGTTTTTCAAGCTTAGGTCCTTCTCCTTCTGCAAATCCAAGCTTATATCCAAGGGTTTCAAGCTGTATTTTCAATTCTCGTCCTACATTTCCCAAGTCTTCATCCGAAAAATCTTCCGAGACAATGCATAGTTTATTTTCTGTGCTTTCTGCCTTTATTATATTTTCTGATAAATTTTTCACAATCCCTGCATAATCTATAAAAATACTTTCATTTTCCTTGGAACTTCCTAGAACGAGAACCGGAAAATCTTTATGCCTCATTCTTATTTGACCCGCAATTTCATCCTTCCATCTGTTACCTATAATTATTGCCACAGCCCCCGCCTCTATCTCATCTTCAGCTATTTCAAGTTTTTCTTCCATGGTTATATTTTCTGCAACAGCAGGAAATCTCAGATCTACATTATTCTCATAAGCAGCCTCATCCATTCCCTTTTTCATATTTGCAGAATTCTCTCCGGAAATTCCATCTACAAGTACAGAGATAGAATATACCTTCGCCTCATTTTCTTTTATTATAAGGTCTGTGGCAGAGAGAATGTATAGAAAGATAAGAAAGGCTGCGTATATGAGCCAGAAAACTATTGTTTTTTTGTTCATAGGGCATCCTCCCACAAGAGTTTGGGTATAGTATAACATGGAGTTTGCCTGTGAACCACTATTATTTATCCCAAGCTTTTATAATTTTTTACTTATAAGTCTGAAACTTGATATTTTTATATATTTTCTTACTTATAAGTCTGAAACTTGATTTTAGGGGAATTTTGTAGTACTCTAAAAACATAATTCTTATAAGGAGCTGCTTATGAAAAATTTAATTAAAAGACCTGCATATCTCAATGAGCTTATAGAAAATAAAGATGTAGATTTGATAAAAATAATTACCGGTATAAGAAGATGTGGAAAGTCATCGCTTATGGAACTTTTCCACCAACACCTTTTAGAAACCGGTATAGATAAAACTAGAATAATACACATGAATTTAGAATCCCTGAAGTATAACGAACTATCAGATTATCTTTCATTTTATAATTATGTGAGTGATAAAATTGATAATACCGGAAAAACATATTTGCTTTTTGATGAACTTCAAGTTGTATCAGAATGGGAAAAAGCTATCGAATCTTTTAGAGTAGACTATGATGTTGATATATATATTACCGGTTCCAATGCCTATTTACTGTCTACCGAGCTTGCCACACTGCTTTCAGGAAGATATGTTGAAATAAAAATGCTTCCCTTGTCTTTTAGTGAATTTTTAGATTTTTATAATTTTGATGATAAGACAGGACTTGAAGAAAGGTTTATTTACTACCTTAAATTTGGAGGTATGCCTGTACTTCATGAATATAACTTTAACGAGCTGAGAATTAATCAGGCTCTTGAAGGCATATACTCTACTGTAATCTTAAAGGACATTTTACAAAAGCATAACCAAAGTGACCAGCTTGCACTAAATAAAATAGCACATTTTCTTTCTTCAAATATAGGAAGCATAACCTCTCCAAATAAGATTGGAAATATTCTTTCAAGCGAAGGTAATATTGATAAAGAAAAAAACAAAAATATTGCAGGCAAAACTGTTGATAAATACATTTCAATGCTAAATAATGCCTATATTTTTTATAGAGTAGGAAGATATGATGTAAAAGGAAAACAGCTTTTAAAAACATTAGATAAAAACTACATAGTAGATATGGGGTTTAGAAATATGCTGTTAGGATACAGAGATGCCGACAGAGGACATATTTTAGAAAATATCGTATTTCTTGAACTCATAAGAAGACACTATAGAGTATATATAGGAAAAATAGGTGATACCGAGGTAGATTTTCTTGCTGAAAAACCTAATGAAAAACTATATATTCAAGTTACCGAGAGCCTTACTTCGCCAAAAACAAGGGAAAGAGAACTTCGCCCTTTGCTAAATATAAATGACAACTATGAGAAGATTATACTTACCACCGACAGGAACTTCATTACTTCTGAAAACGGGATTAAAATAATAAATGTAATTGACTGGTTGATAGACGAGTAATTTTAGTATAATTTTTTTGGATTTATAAGTCTAAAACTTTATATTTTAACATTTTTTTAACTTATAAATCCAAAACTTATCTCTATATATTTTCCTCCTCATACTCCTTCGCCGGCAAATGTATAATAATAGTAGTACCTACATCCGGCTCTGAGTCTATTTTTAGCCCATACTTATCACCAAAATAAAGTTTTATCCTCTCATTTACATTCTTAACTCCTATGCCTGAGCCTCTGCCGTTACCGGAGTTACTTTTGCCTGAAAGCACCAAGCTTACTTTATCCTCCGTCATACCGAGGCCGTTGTCGGTTACGAACAAATACAGCTCACCAGCTTCTCGCCATGCTTTAATTATGATAAGTCCGTCCCCATCCATAAATTCCATTCCATGATAAATTGCATTTTCCACAAGAGGCTGTAGCATCAGTTTCAACGAGGAAAGTCCCAATACATCCTCTGCTATCTCAAACTCATAGTCAAACTTGTTCTTAAATCGCATATGCTGAATCATAAGGTAATTTTTTACATGGTCTATCTCTGCCTTTACCGTAACTATATTCTTACCCTTTCCCAGTGAAAGCCTGAAAAATCTTGCAAGAGCAGTAACGGTATGCACCGCTTCCGACTGTTTCTCATTTTCTATCTGCCAGACTATAATATCAAGAGTATTATAGAGGAAATGAGGATTAATCTGAGCCTGTAAGGAGTCGAACTCACTTTTTCGCTTCTCCTCATGCTCTGTTACAATATCCTGCATCAGCCCCTTTATCCTATGTTTCATATCCTGTACCGTTTTGCCCAAATGCTGAATTTCATAAGAGCCTCCCATGTATATCTCCGCATCCAGGTTACCCTCTTCGAGTTTTTTTACAGACTTCTCAAGCTCCCTTATAGGGTCTGTCACCCTGAAAGAAATATAGGAATTTATAAGCACTACTATGAAAATAATAAGAAAAATTACAAATACAATAAACAATCTGGTTTTAATGGTATTTAGCGAAATTCCTGTCCCCTTTATTACTCCAACCAACTTCCATCCCGTATAGCCCACTGTTTTTATTACAACTGTCTGGTTGGCATTGTTAAATTCTTCCTCCGTACTTCCGTCACTATAAGAAGCTGCTACCAAATTATTCTCTTTTATCCTGCCAGATGCTATCAGCTCAAATTTCGGATGCCAGATTATCTCTCCCTTAGAGTCCATAAGGTAGATGTAGCCTCCACTTCCTAACGAAACCTCATCTAATACCTCATCAAACCCCTGATATGCCATGTCGATTAAAAGTACTGCCTGCTCCGTACTTCCTCCCATGGTAATTTCTACCGCTCTGGACATAGTCACCACCCATCTATAGCTGTTGTCCCCTTTTTCAAATAGCTTTTGTACATGAGGGCGAGTAAAATGTATATTTTCCGTCTTATTAAGTGCATTGATAAACCACTCTTCCCGTCTTACCTCAAAATTCTTTCTAAATCTTGCTGCCGGCACTGCACTGAGTGGCTTTCCATCCTTTGAAATCAGTGCAATATTTAACACCTGTTCCTTATTATTATTGTATAAAAGAGTCATTTCCTCATTAATGGATGCTTCAGATAAATTCACATTTTTAATAATTCCATAATATATCGTGTCTGAAAGCTTCATTATATTTCTTAAATAAACTTCCATAGAGGCATTTACACGATTAATAAGACTTATATTCTCCTGCTTAACTGTATCTGAAAGCTGGGAAGAAAGCCTCGAATATATGGATATTACTATCAGAAGTACTGCAACCAGCGAGGAAACAGTAAAGTAAATGAATATTGAGTTTCTTATGCTCCTGTTATAAGTAATTTTCTTCTTTTCAACCTGCATCTTTTATTTTCCTGTCCTGTATTTAGTAGGTGATACACCAAACTTTTTCTTAAATACATAGCTAAAATAATTCTGTTCCAAATATCCTACCTTTTCAGCTATCATATATGTCTTTTCGTCAGTTGTGCTTAGAAGTTCTACTGCCTTATTAAGCCTTATATCAGTAAGATAGTTGATATAGGTTTGTCCTGTTTCCTTTTTGAAAAGACTCGAGAAATATGCGGGACTTAAGTGAAGGTAGCGGCAGATAATTTCAAGAGAAAGCTCTGAATTTGTATAATTTGCCAAGATATATTCCTTCGCTTCATTAATAATCTGCTTTGAAGTTGACTCTCTTTTTTGTTGAAGACCTTCATTAATATTATTGCATATACCTATTAGCCAATCTTTAAAGCTGTCTCCATCTTTAATTTTAGAAACTATTTCCATATAGTTTTCAATTCCTGCAAGGCTTATTTCATACTGTTGCATTAAATCCATAATACAGGTCACTATCCTTAACATATATGCCTGATACTGTCTGGAATGCACCTTTACTTCATCAAGTTTATTAGCAAGACCGGATGCCACTTCCGCTATCCTGTCTTCTCCACCAAACTTAATAGCAGAAATAAGTTCTTCCTCATCTTTTTCTTCAAATCTGAGTACACCTGTACTTACAGGCTCCATGTCATGAATATAGACTACATCTTCTGTACCTACTATTTTCTTATATCCTACAGCATCTACAGCAGTCTTGTACGAAGCTGAAATCTCTGAAAGGGTTTGACTACTGCGTCCTATTCCTACTGTAATCCCTACTCCAAGCACTCTCTTGGCACTCTTACACACATCTCGCATTACATCTGTAAGCCCTGTCTGGCTGTTTTCATCATCTATCGCTACAATTATTACCGGCTCTGCATCCTGAATGGAATCAAAGACTACACTTCTATAATAAGGAGTAAGTTTCTCCTCTATAAATTTTTTCACATATATAGGTATCAGTTCTTTTTCTTTTAATAATTCTCCCCTTATATTGGCATTTTCAAGTTCAATGTTTACAATGCAGGCTATCCATTTATTTGCATTACCAATATCCATGTTATATTCTCTAAGATAGCCATTTATTGATTCCTCATCAAAAAGCCCCTTTTTAATAATCAGCTTATTTAAAAACTGCTCTCTAAGTACGGGAAGGCTGGCTTTGTAGTTCTCCCTTAAAATATCTATATTTCTTACCGACTCTATCTCTTCATCCAGTTTTGCCTTGACTTTTTTTAAAATTTCTGTAAGTTCATCTACATTGACAGGCTTTAAAATATACTCTGCCACTCCAAGCCTTATAGCCTCTTTTGCATATGAAAAATCATCAAAGCCTGAAAAAATGATAACTTTAATAGACGGAAATTTCTGCCTTAGGCTTTCCGTAAGTGCAAGCCCATCCATATAAGGCATCTTTATATCCGTAATGATTACATTGGGTTCTAGAACTTCTATTTTTTCAAGTGCATCCCTGCCATTTTCTGCATCACCCACTACTTCAAAGCCATTCGCTATCCAATCCATCTTCTTAATGATGCTTGTTCGAACTTCCTCTTCATCATCCACTAACATTATTTTATATAAATCCATAGTTTATGCATCCTCACATCAAGCCGATATTCTTTATCTCATTTTTTATCTCTGTATATTTTTCTAATGAATATTGTGCTTTAAATCTTATAACATAGTCTCCATAATAATCAATCTATTTATCGTAATTTTATCACTATATTGTAAGAAAGTATATAACTATCGGTAAATCAAAAAAATATCTATACCAAAAGCTTCTTTTCATACACCCTAAGCCCGTCTCCATAATCCTTAAAATAAAGTACCTTAAGCTCTATCTTATCATTATCAATTCCATACAGTTTATTTACAGAGTGCCTATAAAGTGCAAGCTGACCAGTATATCTCTCCTCTAAGGTCTTTTCAAAGCTCTCCCTTTCTTTAATATAGTCTGCAAGATCAGATTTATAGTCAAAAACTATTGCCCTATCTCCATATACAAAGGCCAAGTCTGCTGTGCCATTTATCCAGGCAGCTCCATCCGCTGCTATCTCATCTTCTTTAAGCCGTATTTTCTCAATTTTTTTAAGTTCATCTGACTTATTCGTCTCATAAAATGAAAAAGGAAGCTCTGTATATATCCTTACATTCTTATCCGAAATGTCTTTGCTATACTTTTCTTTCATGTAGCTTTCCAAAGCCTGGACAGCCTTAGGCAGAAACTCTCTGTATCTGTTTAACTCCTTTGACTTTTCTGTTTCTCTTGGAACTCCCTCTGTGATATCCTTCTTAAATTCATTTACAGCCTGTTTAGCACAGATTACAGCCAGATTTTCATTATCAGTGGATAATCCGAGCCTTTCAATCAAAAGTTCTAAGGCTCTGTGCAGAACAGTTCCTATTACATTTCCACTAGGTCTAATCTCATCTCTAGCAAACTTTTCAAGTCCTGATTCCTTAGCTTTCTTATATGCATCGCTCCTTGTCTTGGAAGAATTTTCAAAGCCAGAAGGATTGAACTTATAATAAGCTATACCGCCCTTTCCCTCTGTATTAAATACGGTATTTCTTTCATATTCAGCAAACTGTTCAACCTTTGCCTCATTTATTTCCGGAATTTCCAGCCTTTCTACATCCTCTTCTGTATTTTCGTCACCAATGAAAATAAGAACTTCTTCAGCTCTTGTCTTTGCGACATAGTCAAGTCTTATTTTTTCGTTTCTCTCTGCGCTCTTGGCCTCTTCCTTAATTTCCTCAGGACCCATAAAGGAACAGGTACTGCCCTTTATACCTCGCCCTCCATCACGTCCCCAGGTTATAAGAGGATAATAGCTGTCATCTTTTCTATAATCCGTCTCATCATTGTCCCCCTTTGCTGATTTTGGCGGCAGTATCACTATCTTTCCCTGTAAACCCTTAGCTTTATGATAATTCATCAGCCTTACCACATCAGTTCCGGTATTTTCCAAAACCAGTTCTCTGTCAAGGTGGTCAGAAATGTATTGTTCAGTTTTTCTTATAAAGGCAACAGTATTGCCCTTGTCCTCTGCAAACATATTTTCAATCAACTGCTGAAGCTTAGTCTGACTCAAGATTATATAGGTATAAGGCTGTTCTTTTCCTACAAAAAACAGATCAAACTTCTCAGCCAGATAGGCTGCTTTCCCATAGGCTGATAGCCCTTTCACGGCCTCTACCAGCTCGTCTATGATATTATTGGCTGCTGCCTCATATATATCTTCCTCAAATCCTGAAAGCTTTAATCCACTGTCAGGTACGGCCTTGCCCTCGTATAACTTAAGCTTAAGAAGTTCCACTGCACCTGTTCTGTATTCCTTATTGTGGCTATGGGCTATAGCCTTATACAGTCTAAGAAAGTGGTTTAATATCTCTGCTTCTTCTAACTCTATTTCACCTAGAACCTGAGTCTTGATGCCCCTTTTTGAAAATTCTTCTACATACTTACCCATGCCCCTGTGTTTATCAAACAAAACCAAAAAGTCACTATAATGAATTTCTCTAAAGCCCTTATCCCCATTTCTAATCTTGTATTTTCCTCCTACTAAAGCATCTACAAGCTCAGGTATCTTCTCTGCAGCTCTATCATCTTTACCACTGTCCTTATCAGTATTTTCATCCTCTGTATCTGCCTCTTCATTCTCTATATCAGAAATTTCACCCTCTATATCAGCCTCTTTCGTATTCATATCCTCAACCAGATACAAATATGCTCCTGCAAGCTCTTTCTCACAGAGATTATCTGGTATTTCTCTTCCCTCTGCTACCTCCATCTCCTCGTAACCACCGGGATTTGACGAAAAATTCTCAGTTTCCTCTTCCTCCCATAGTATCCCTTTATCAGCAAAGAAATCATTTACATAGTCAATCAGCTTGTTATTTGAACGATAATTTATACTAAGACGGAATACCCCTGCATAAGGAGATTGCTCAAATCTGTCTTTTACCTTAAAATATATAGCAGGATCTGCCCCTCTAAATCTGTATATAGCCTGCTTAGGATCTCCAACCACAAAGAGTTTGCCTTCCTTAAGTTTTTCTGCATTTCCCAAGGTAGTAAGATTCCATACTATTGATTCCTGCAAAGGGTCTGTATCCTGGAATTCATCTACATATACGCATTTGAATTTATTATAAAAATATTTTCTTACTTCTTCATCTTTAAGTAGTTCATAGGCTTTCTCAAGCAGCTGGTTATTGTTTAATTCTTTGACAGGCAGATTTTCAAAGTAAAATTTCCTTGCAAGTAAGCTGTATTTTAAAATGATTAGAGATTTCTCTTTTTTTGCATTTTCTTTATCAAATTTTTGTTTATCTGTACGTTTAGGTAAAGTCTCAAATAAAACTATATTATGTTCTACTAATCTCTCATTCAAAGCCTTTATCTTGCTAGTCATTTCCTGTTCTCGGGTTTTATCATTCAATTTAATCTTTGTATCTTGAAATAACACTACTTTAGGAGCTTTTTTAATAAGTTTAATAATTGCATCTAGTTCCACAGCGGAAAGTACCCCCTCTGTGGTTTCATATAGTTTTCTCCCTTGAGAAATATATGGCACCTTAATTTCTGTCTCCTTTAACGCCTTATTATAAGCCTTATCAAATTCTTCCTGTGAAAATGTTGTCTCTCCTGCATATTTATCTGAGAACATAGCCTTACAATATAATTCCATTATTCTATGGAAAAAAGTTCCCTTTTCACTAGCCTTTAACCAAGTCTCACCTTTGTAATCATTATCCGGCTCGGCTATATTAAGAACCCTCTGATAATAGTACTTAAAAGGACATTTTACTAAGGTTTCAAAGGCTGTTGCACTAAGGCTACCGGTTGCAAAAGTGCATTCTTCACTTTTATTTTCTACATCTTTTATAAATTCATTTTCTACATTTTCCAGGCACTTATTAAACCTATAACCGGTTTTATGTGGTTTATAAGTTGCCTCAATTTCTTTACTGTCATTCAATTTTGTCAGATAAAAAAGGCTCGGAGAAAGTTCTTTAAAAGCTAATGTATCATAATAGCTATAAAGTAAGGTTGTTTCTCCTTCAGGACAGGTTGATAGCAGGTACTCAATTTCATCCTTAAATAGTTTATTTGAATTGCCCGCAAGAGGTACATAGGCTGCATTAACATCCAAAACCTCTCTTATTTCATCATCACTTAGCACCGGAGAATTGGCTGTATCCTGCAATACATAAGAAGCTGCAAGCCCTACTATAAAGTTATATTGGCGTTCTGCCACACATCTGCCTGCAAGCCTTTGTGCCCTCACCTTATCCATCTCTTCAGGCTGTCCAAACTTAAAGTTCACTAAAGCATCTTTTATTATGCTAAGCTGGTCTTCTTTACACTCTTGTCCAAGAAGCCCAAATGGAATAGCCAATTCCCTAAGAGCTTTAAGATATGTATTTTTATTTTTATTGTTGTAAGAATATTTTTTAGCAAACTCAAGCAGATTTAAATAAGTCTTCTCTGCTGTATTTTCTTCGTCATAAATATCTATGAAGTCTCTTAAAAATTCTTTAAAAGGTTGAATCTTGATATTTTCTCTTTCATTAAGGGTACTGAATTCACCAATACTCTCGTGCCTTTTTAAGAAGTCTTCATACCTTGCTTTAGACCAACCTATGTTTTCGCGCCTAAGTAGGGTATCATAGGCTCTTTTCAAACTATATTTATACTCACCATTATTCTCTTTTTCCGGATTTTCCTGCTCTTCATCCTTTTCATCATAAATAGGCTCTTCTTTTATTATTTCAACTTCTTCAATTCTATTTTCATTAATCTCTTCTTCCTTTGTAATTTCATCTCTTTTAATAATATGTTTAAGTGTTGCTGTCTGATTATTTACAAGCCTGCCGAGTATTTCATAAGAAAAATCAGCCTCTATACTTTCAACCAAGTCAATTAAAAGCCTGATTATTTCATTATCTCCTGCATTTGCCTTCTTAAAGGTTACTCCTATGTTATTTTTTTCACAAGCTGCCCTGATGAAATTCTCATATATTTCGTCTGTATAATAGATACCTGCTTCACCAAAGTTGATACCCTTATTTTTTATCTCTTCTATGCAGTATTCAACCTCATTATACTGTCCATAGGCTTTTACAAATTGAATATCAGCTTTGCTTTCATCTGTCATACAGACGATATCCACATTTATTCCAAGTTTTCCACATAAGCTGTCTAAAAATCTTTTTTCAATATAAGAAATCTGTTCGGCAAAATAATCTGTTATTACAAGTTTAAGTTCTCCACTAACAGCCAGATAGCTTCTTATATCCACCTCACTACTTTCTTCGATTATTTTTATAGCCTCATTTAATACTCCCACCTTATCTAAAAGCTTTCTGTCTTCAAGCTTTTTTGATAAATCAGATATAAGAAAATCTAGCTTTGTAGTTTTTCCTTCTTTTCTCTTTCCTTCTCTCAGGATATTAATTATTCTTAAAATTTCTTTTGAAGTCTCAAGGGAAATGCTGGTCTTAGACAAAAAACCGTATATTTTATCCTCTTTAGAAGACAATAGAATATCTTGAATAAGATAAGCTTCCTCAGCAGTAAAAATGTCCTCTTTATCATAGTCTTTTCCTGTGTAGGCGTAATATCCCATTACTATATTTTTTGAAATATTTTCTATAGTAACAGTTCTGAGGTTTTCTGTTACTATGTTATCTTCTTTATTTAGTTTTCTTATAATAGAATTAGGTATAGACACCCTGTCAGATATCAGATATTTTAACTTTCCCCTATTATTTTCTATAAAGCTGCTTAGCTTAACTACATCTTTTCCCATATTTTAATGCCTCCCGTTTTACTTAATTTATTTTTCAGGTTGTTTGCCATCCGGTGGTATGATTTTTACCGCATCTTTAAGAAGCCTTAGCCACATCTCCGGACCTTCCCCTATTATTGCCGCTCTGAAGCGTGTAGTATTACCTTTTGTATACAATTCTTCCGCATTAGGTATCTGGTCTAATATCATTCCTTTATTCGTCCCTGTAAAGTCAAAGGTTATATGTCTTATATTACCGCCATACATAAATTTAGACTTATTTTTAAACTCTCCCACCTCAAACTTATCCTTATCTGATATATGAAAGTGTTCGTCAAGTATTCTTACTTCACTAATCCTGTCAAGTCTGTATATAGCAGGCGATGAGCAATAATTTCTTCTAAGTTTCTCCTCAATTTCTTTATCTTCAATCTTGGCTGCCATGTAAAAATACATCTCCGAAAACATAATAGCCAGAGGACATAACTTTCTTTTAATATTCTTAATGTCCGCATTTCTTTTATATTCAATTTCAATCTTTCTCTGTTTTACTATAGCCTCTGCTATATTTTTCATATTCTCAAGGAAGTCCTCAGGCGTAATTTGCTTAGAGGTACTAAGCTCTGCGTAATGATGCATCTCATTGCCTGTAAGAGTAGTGACCTGCTTTCTTTCTTCTGCATCCAGGTTATGTTCTATTATTTTATCTAACATTCTTTTCATTTCTTCTTTAGAAAATGCCCTACTGTTAAGCAGAATATTACATACAGCCA
Organism: Catonella sp.; assembly: GCF_052169795.1. Taxonomy (GTDB): domain Bacteria; phylum Bacillota; class Clostridia; order Lachnospirales; family Lachnospiraceae; genus Catonella. The sequence goes on along the minus strand of NZ_JBQNBU010000051.1, from coordinate 2,410 downwards.
ACACTTCTGTCTGTGTAAGCCTTCCAACATTTTCACGGCTAAGTTTATATATGTTTGGCTTACTTTTTTGTATCTCAAATTGATATCTTGTATCTAAGGATTCTTCTACCGCTGCTAAATCTCTTTTTATGGTTTTTTTATCAACTCCAAATTTTTCAGACTTAACTTCTATATTCACTTCTTTATTGTCCAGTAAATCCTGATATATCTCAAGGATACGTTGTTCCTGTTTTGTTTTATCTATATTGTACTCCAAATCCATAACCTCCGAATATTTGTATAATGCTTTTAAAATAATATATTGTCTGGGCAGAAACTGCCCAGACAGAAGGATTGTATTTTTAGAAAGCCGATTCTAAGCTAATTATTAATTCTTAGAAGGAGTAAATACTCCTTTTTTATCTACAGTACCTGCTTTTCCCCCCTTTTCTACATAAGCCCTTCCTTCGTAAAAAAAGTCAGCATAATCGTACTCTAGAGGGATAACTACCTTACCGGTCTTGTCTATAAAACCATATTTATCAGACTTCTGTACTTTTGCAAGACCTTCACTGAAGCCCCAGGCATCATCGTACTCAAAGGGAACTACTAATTCATTGTCTTTATTAATAAACCCCCATTTGTTACCTTTATTAACTCCGGCAAGTCCTTCGGTAAACCTCATTCCTCCCTCATATTCAAAAGGAATTACTACCTTATTTTCCTTATTTATGTATCCGTATTTATCTGATTTTATGGCACCTATGAAACCATTTTTAAGATCTACTACGCCAATACTATCGTATTCAAAAGGGATAATTACTTTATTCTTTTTATCTATGATACCTGTTTTACCCGATTTAATGGCTACAATATAATCATTATCTAAATTCATTTCATTAATACCATCATATTCAAATGGGATAATTACCTTATTTTTCTTGTTGATAATTCCATGGTGGCCTGACTTTGCAACAGAGGCATATCCGTCAGAAATATAATTTGATACAAAGTCATACTGTGGCTTTATTATAGTTTTGATTTTGTCATTTATAAATCCGTACTTCTTACCTTTTTTAACTGAAGCCCAGCCTCCATATAAATTTCCAATATCACCATACTTTAACGGCAATATAGCCTTATTATTAAGGTTTAAAATTCCATAATTAACATCTCCCCTCTTATTTTCTTTGCTTACAAGATAATACTTATCTCCATATTCTGTTATTGAATCATACTGGAGTTTAATCAAAACTTTATTCTGTTTGCTTACTACTCCCCATTTTCCACTTTTTTTTACAAAGAAATTATCTCTATAACTATAGTTATCATAACTTCCTCTTACTATTTCCTGATTTACAATTGGGATAATGATTTTCCCTTTTTTGTTAATAACTCCATATTTCTCACCCTTCCTGACTATAGATAAACCATCATAAGAACTTTGTTCTACCGTATAATCCTTCTTCTTTGCAAAGGCTGCCTCAGGTGTTAAAATTCCTATTACTAATGCAAAAACTAAAAATATGCTTAATTTCTTAAAAACTCTTTGTATAGTATTCATGTGCTATACCATCCTTTCTTTTTTTTGTTTACTTAATCCGACTTTCTTTATACACTTTATTGTAGGTTGTTTTCTTCGTTTATCCTTCTAATCTCCTCCTCTACATGATTTTCTTCTTCAACTTTTCCCTTCCAAATCGACTTATTTACCAGCTCCTGACCGCCTATTTTGTCATATTCAAACTCTTTATCCTCTATCAGTTCCTTTTCAGTAAGTTTTTTCCATTTTTCATCGCTCACTTTTATTCTTGTTACTCCAAATTCAATTATCTGTCCTTCACGGATCTCGTTATCAAATGACTTATAGCACTCATATGCCTTCTCCCAGCTGGTTGTATTATGACGGGAATCCGTAGCTCCATATAAGTCCCTTATTGACTTGATTACATTGCCAGTTAATACTTATCCATAATTTTTCTCTCCTTATTTGGTTTGTTGTTATGGTTAAAGTATACCAGACGCAATGGACAAGATATGTCCATTGGAAATATCTTGTCATTTTATCTGCTTTATTATAAAGACTCATAACATCAGTAGTATATGGATTGCTCTACAGATATTATTTAATTATCAGTTTTTTTATCTTGCCCCACTTTATCTTTCCTTTTTTAACTTCACCTACTTTTATATAATAAGTCTTTCCTTTTTTAAATTTTTCTGATATAGTTTTAACCTTTTTAAGATTTATTATTGCACTCTTTTTCATATTCTTTTCAGTGGAATATTGTATTTTGTAGATTACTCCCTTTTTTGGTTTTAATGACAACAATACCTTTCCATTGGAAGATATGAGTTGGTACTTAATATTTCCTACTATTTTGTTTATTACTGTTGAAGGCTTTGAAATATTTTCTGTCTGTGAATTAGT
>NZ_JBQNBU010000050.1:0-15793 GCF_052169795.1 Catonella sp. | reverse complement strand
TTTTTATCCGATTTCTTCCCTGAAGTACACAAGGGGTAGGAAATTTATTTCCGTAGGGGAGTGTAGCTCCCCTGTATCAGCTTTAGCTGATATGCTCTCTGCAAGAGCCTTCGGAGAACGCACACACCCTTTAGGGTGATAAAGTAAAGCCCTTGTAAACAAGGGACTATTCCTCTGTTTCCGTTACTTCTTCTTGTGTTTCTGTAATTTTGTTTTCGCTTTCCTCTCGCTTAGCTATGACTTTTAGTATTTTTTGATTGATTGCTTCTTTGATATTCGGAAATGTAATGAGTTGATAAAATTCGTCTTTGGTGAAGTCTTTGCTTGCGGAAAAGATACTTTCAAAGACTGCTCCTTTTTCATAAATGCGTCTATCTCTCTTTTTTCGTTCTTCCTGTTTCTGTTGACTGATGAGCTTTTTTCTTTTGTTTTGTAACTGCTTGATTTCTTCATCTGCCATTAAAATTTTTTCTTCTATGTTTTTCATTTTCCTTGTCCTTTCTTTCTAATTTTAAGCAACAAAAAAACAGTAAACCTTTTTGATTTACTGTTTCATAAGTTGCTATATAATTGTTTATATTTAATTGCTTTACTTCGACAAACTGGGATTCAGCTGTTCAAGTGGCATCAATATCCCCAGGTCATTAATTTCCAAGCTCCGCCTTCACTGCGAGCCAACCACCACGACCAAGTATATTCTTCATTGGCTTCCCAAGCTCCGCCACCATTTTTAGGAGAACGGAAACTGCTGTTAAACATAATACATTGCGTAAAAACTTCTTTGTTGTCATTTGCTTCTTCCAAATCGTTCATCCATTTGATGCATTCAGAATTATTACAATCATCATCGGACGAATAGGAAAGGCTATGCAATTCGCAACCATCCATCGAATTAAATTGCTTTTTTATAACCTCTATCGCAGCATTCATATCCGCTTTTGTGTAGATAGAAGAAGTGCCATAATCAATAACCACATTTGCAGTTTTACCATTTTCACAACCTACAAGTGCAAACATCAATACAATGCAAATGGCCATTACAAAAATCTTTTTCATAGTCATCTCCTCAATAAATTCAATTTTTTCTCTCTAAATTTTGCTTACATTATAGCATTTTAAAAACATTTTTTCTACTGTCAGATTTCCTACTTACCCTAAAGCATTCATCAGAACATACGAAAAAAACAAAAAAGATAGATACAAAAATTATCTTTTCCCTTTATTCTTTCCGTTCCGATTGTACTATCTTTAACAGCTTATCTTGAAATGTGTCCTTGCTTTTTTTGTCAAAATATATCTCGGTTATAAAGATCTTTCCTCTAATCTTTTTTGTTAGAATGTCGTCAGGTTTTCGGGGTGTGGCTCGTTCTTCTTTGGTCTGTGCTTCTTGTTTTTCTGTCATTGGATTCCTCCTTTTTACTTGCACAAAAAAAGATTTCCTGTACTTAGGAAACCTCTTTTCATATTGGTTGATATTTTGTTTTAGGTTTTGATTTTAGGTTTTGATTTTAGGTTGTTGCTTGTAGCTTTTTTCTTGCCCTGTATTCCCTTGCTTTTATCCGTTCATACTCTCTGAATTTTTCAAGATTTTTTGCTCGGTATTCTCTGTAATATTCCCTGTGATATGCTCTTGTTTTTTCTTTCTTTGCTTCTTCGATTTCTTCCCTCATCTGTATCATTTCTTGTTCTGTCGGCTCTATCTCTTTTGTAAGTTCATTTTCAAATTTTCCGATATAGTTGAAGTAAACTTCGATACGCTAAACGGCATATTTTGCTCTTTTGACATCTCACTCATGCACAACAATTTTATTGATAAACTCATTGATGGCGGTAGGGGTAAGTTCTTCAAAGTCTAAATAGCTTTCTGCAAGTCTTATAAAGTTCTTTGCTCTTTGATTGGCGTTTTCAAATTCGGATAAGCGTTCTTCTATTTGCTCCTGTTCCGTTTTTAAGCTGTAGTATTCTTCTGCATATTTCCCCGATAATTGCTCATAACGCTTCGGCTCGATATTTCCCAGTGCATTATCCTCATACAGCTTATTCATAACTCTTTCTATCTGTTCCATTCTGTCTGTGATTTGTGGGATACGCTTTTTCTGTTTTTTGATTTCTTCTGTCTGTTCTTTGGCAAGACTGCTTTTTACCAGTGCTTCAAATTCTTCTTTATTTGCCAATGAATACTGTGCTATCTTTCGCAAAACCTCTGTAATGGTTTCCATCACATCATCGACATCAATACGGTGGGGAGAATGGCATTTCGGGTGTTTGGATTTTCCTTTGGCATATTCGCTGCAATAGGTTACATGTTGCACTTTTCCGCTTTTGTGTATGGTACGGATGTGCATTTTTGTACCGCAATCTTTACAGTACATCAGTCCGGATAAAGCATGGATTTCTCCATCTCCGTTTGGTCTTTTTACAGGTGCGTTTTTTAATATCCGCTGTGCATTTTCATAGGTGCTTCGGTCGATGATTGGTTCATGCACATTTTCTATAATCTGCCACTTATCTTTATCGAAATAGTGGTTTCGCTTATCTTTGTAATGCTTTTCGGTTTTGAAGTTGACTACATCGCCACAATACTCCTGCCTTTTCAGTATGCGTATCAAGGTTGCTTTGTTACAGTTATAGCGGTTTTCTTCATTCAGCTTTCTGTTTTTTGCCGTTCCTCTGTCTTGCTGTTTCATATAAAAGGTTGGGGTTAGTATTTCTTTCTCTTTCAAGTAAACGACTATCTGATTTCTGTTTTTCCCATCCATAAACAGTCTAAAAATGAGTTTTACGACTTCTGCAGCTTCTTTATCGACTATCCAATAATCTTTGTTCTCAGGGTCTTTTATATAGCCGTAGGGGGCTTCTGTTGCAACAGGCTTTCCGCTTGCTCCTTTGGTCTTAATGCCTGTTTTGACTTTCTTGCTGATGTCCCTTGCATACCACTCTGACATGATATTGATAAATGGGGCAAATTCCAATGTGTTTTGGTCTTGGCTGTCGATACCGTTGTTGATGGCAATAAAGCGTACATTATTTCGTCTGAATATCTCCATAGCGTTTCCTACTTGAAGATAATCTCGTCCCCATCTTGTCATATCTTTCATAATGACAATGCCGATTTTTCCGCTTTCTACATCGCTTATCATCTGTGTATAGGCGGAGCGGTCAAAGAACCTACCGCTTTCATCATCGTCGATATAGTGGCGAATGTTCATCAATTTGTTCTGTCTTGCATATCTCTCTAAAAATGCTTTTTGATTTACAATACTGTTGCTTTCACCACCGTCCCTATCCTCATCACCAACTGAAAGGCGGGAGTATAGCGCAGTGATTTTGGTTGCATATTCCATCATGGCGTTATCCTCCTTTTTGTGTCTATATAACTCTCCTGTTCAGTTAATATTATGCAACCCATCTTGCCGAACCATACTCTCTACCTTGTCTAAACTTTTTCGCATTTTTGCCTTTGGTATAGATAATGAATTTAATTATAGCAGCAACAACGATTCCTGTCAGTATATCCATCAAATAAATACTTGGGAGAAAACTCATTGTATTAAGCTCTAATATACCCTGAAATATCCTGTCTATTACATCTCCGCCGGTATAGCTTCTCACATGATGAGAGAAAATATTTCCTAAATAGAAAAATGCAAGATAGGGAATGTTTTGCTTTACAAACTTTGCCTTATCTTGAACCTTAAATAAGCCTTTGATGTCTTTTAATATCTTATTTATCACGAGTCTTTTCACCTCCAATCAAGAGTAAAAGAAAGTGTCTTCCTTTAGGTGTTACAAAGGTTTGAATGCCCACTGCATCATTATCGTTTCTGCACCATTCCTTTACTTCAAAATATCCCTTATTGTTCTTAGCATAGGGTAGAAGTCTGTTTTTCTTATCTCTGTAAATGAGTTCCTTCTCTAAGAGGAATTGAATAAATACCTTTTGTGGAATATGAAGCTCTTTTGCTGTATTTCTGAAATTAGTAAGCAGATGGTTATTCACCAGTTCATCAAAATACTTAGCTTTCGGCTCTAAATCCTCTATGATTTTTTCTTTTTCAGCAATCAGATTGTTGGCAAGGAGTACCGCATTTGCCAATATTTCTTCATTGCTCATATTTTCTTGATTTTTGATATATCCGCCATTCTTACGAATGCTCGGCAACACCTCTGTGGTTACCCATCTTTTAAAATCCTTTGCCTGTGGTAACTTGGAAGATAGGATAAGAGAGTAAAGACCGGACTCATTGATGATTGATGTTTTTTGCATTCTTCCGATGGCGTCCTGAAATGGGACTTCATCTCTGTCCTCTGCATCTACATGATCTAATACCGCTTTTCTTCCTCTTGCATATCCCAACTTCTCGGCTACTTCTTTTCCGATAAAGAAAAACTCACCGTCTTTTTCCATTACAGTGAGTTTCCCAAATTCCATATTCTCAAATGTTATCAAGCTGCTCATAGGCTCTGCTCCTTTTGTTTATTCTTAACTTTATCTTTAGAAACAGTATTTTTTGCCATCTCTTTAAACTTCTCAATATTTTTACGAACGGACTCTTTCCGTTCAGTTTTTCTTTCTGATCTTGCAAGGGCATTTTTAAAGGCTTTCTCCATCATTTTCATATCTTTGGCTTGGAAAAATACGGAGTATTTACCTGTTTCTTTATCTTTCATTACCGAAAACTTAACACCGTATTTGTTAAGCTCTTTTTTCAGTTCTTTCAGTTCCGCTTCTTCTACCGGTATTTCTTCAAGCTGTCCTTTTTTCGCCATATCCTTGAGCTTGACTTCATTTCCGTTTACTTTAACGAGTTTTTCAAGTCCTCCCAGTTTTTTCGCTTCTTTCATCAGTTTTTTCAATAGCGTTAAAAGAAGTTTTCCGGTTACTTTGGCAGCCTTAATCTCAAGGCTTAGTGTCTTTCTTGCAATTTCTTCGTTAATCAACTTCTATCACCTCCGTTTAGTAATCGTTCTTTATTTCGGTTTAACTTTTCTTTTTGAATCATCTTCCTGTAATCTTCTCCGACAACCATCACCGGAATACACATCTCAATAATCCTTGAGTAGATACGCTGATATTCCACGCTTTCTGTGCAGTTTGAAATGGTGTCGTAGGAAAGATTGGTTGTAAATATGGTCGGTTTTTGTTTCAGGTATCTGTTATTGACAATGTTATAGACCTGTTCTTTGGCATAGCTGGTATCTCTTTCTATTCCCAAATCATCTAAGATGAGAACGGAAGTATTTACAAGCGATTCAATATACTCATTTTTATCAAAATCAAATCCGCTTTTTTGCAGATTGTTGATTATCTGAGCAAAATTTCTTATCTTTACGCTTATCTGATACTGCTCTATGAGTGCATTGGCAATGGAGCAGGCAAGATATGTTTTTCCGCTTCCGACTGAACCGTAGAATAACAGACCGATATTTTCTTTTTTCATCTCCTCATACTCTTTTACAAAGTTTTTTGCAATGGTAAGACTCTGATTTTCCTCTCCTTGATAGTTTTCAAAGGTATATGTCCACTGAATAAGGGAGGCAAAGCAACTTCTTTTTAATCGCTCAATCTCCATCTGCTTTTCTCTTGCCTTTTGCTTGGCTTCTCTGTCTCTGTCGCACTTGCAGGAAACCTTATAGATTCTCTTTTTACCAAGCATCTCTAAGGCTTTTCCGTCTTTTCTTTCATGACAGTTCTTGCAATAGGCGTGTCCTTCTTTAATATATTCTCTTTCCGGATCGTAGGAATACTCGGTATCCTCAATCATTATTTTTTCCATCTCACTCATCATAAATGCTCTCCTTTGTCATAGTCTTCCCATGTCGGGATATTGGATGGCTTATCCGCTTTCTTATTTCCCTGATCCTTATAAAACCATGAAAGGATTGTTGCCTTATGGTCTTTATAGGTCTTTCCGGTGCTTTTGCTGTATGCGGATAGTCTTTCGATATAGTTATCAAGCTGTCCGTTCATCGTGATTTGCAATTCTGATACATCTTCATCCTTTAAAAAGACATTTTGAAATGTTCCAAGTCCGGTTTTCTCTTTACTAAAATCAGTATTACTATAATCAGGTTTATTTATATTAGTATTACTACTGTGTAGATTCTTCACTTCTTGAAGTGTAGTTTCTACATTTCCGGAGTGTAAATTCTTCACTTCTGAAGTGTAATTTTTACACTCGGAGCGAAACACACTCATAAAGTCTTTCACATAAATGATGTTTGGCTTTCCAAGTCCCTGTCTTTTTCTCTCAATCAGTCCGATTCCCTTTGTGTTGGCATCAAGCTCATTTAGAATCTTTACCGCTGTTTTATTGGACTTATTTAACATCTTCATGATTTCTTCAACCGTAAATACGATGTAAACTCTACCTTGCTCGTCAATCCAATCATTTTTGAATGACAGGCTTGAACGCTCTAATAAACAGGCATAGAGTATTTTGGCATCGGAAGATAAATTTTTATATAAATCTTCGGTTACCAAAACCTTGGGTAACATATAAAAGCTAAATTTCTCCGTATCCCGATTATAGAAATAATCAAAGTCCATCTTTCACCCCCTCCCTTCTTTAAAATTTGCACGAAAAAAGACGATAGTTTTTCTCTATCGCCTATGGTAACCATTTTTATAAAATTTTTTAGATTGATTTTATGGCTTCATTGATTCCTTGTACAAAAGCTATGATTGCTGCTCCAATCATCGGTATTCCGTAAGGACTTAGCAAAAATCCAAGAATAAGTGCTTCTATTGCTGCTTTTGTATCGTGTAGCATAAAAAACGAGCCTATGGCAGCAAATACACACATCAGCATAAGTAAATATAGGATTGCTGTTCCTACGCTAAGCAAGAATGTCAGAAAGGCAGTCAAAATGCTTAACAGCAAACTGATTGGGAACAAGATTATTTTTATTATCCATCTCATAAATACCCTCCATTTCTATTAAATCATTTTAAAATGCCTTAAAGCATCCATGATAGCTTCCTCTTTTTCCGGTGTGCATTGTGGAATAACCTGTTTCTCTTTTTTCGATTTATTATAATGCTCCCTCAGTACAATTCCACACTTCTTTTTAATCTGTGCAATATAGAGTGTCGAAGCCTTTAAATCAAATTTTTCTAATATATATTCCTTAATTTGTGCATAAGACGCTTTACTTTCAGCACTTGTCAAATCAAGCTCATCAAGCTTAATTTCAACATCTATATGCTTATCGACATCGAGTTTGGACAAAAGTGCTACCGTCTCCACATGCACCCCTCTCGAAAACTGATCCACCGCCTGTACTTCCTCAAGTTTATATCCCCCATCCCCGCAAAGCACCTTCAAGTCCCTTGCAAGTGTTGCCGGATCACAGGAAACATAAACCACTCGGCTCGGCTGATAATTCATTATTGTCTCAAGCAGCTTCTCGTCGCAGCCCTTTCTTGGCGGATCTACCACAATTACATCAGGTTTTGGGAGTTTTTTAGCCTCATCCTCTGTCTTGCCTACTGTAAAATACGCATTCTCTATTCCATTTAATTTGGCATTCTCCTTCGCATTCTCTACTGCTGCCGGAACTATCTCCACTCCGTAAACTTCCTTAGCTTTCTTCGCTAAAAACAGGCTGATAGTCCCAATGCCACAGTACAAATCCCAAACTACTTCCTCTCCTGTAAGCCTTGCAAACTCCAAAGCCTTACCATAGAGCTTCCTTGTCTGTGCAGGGTTTACCTGATAAAATGAAAACGGAGATATCTTAAACTTTATATCCTCTATCATATCCACTATGTAAGGCTTGCCGTATATGCATTTTAACTCATCCCCAAAAATCACATTCGTGACTTTCTTATTTATATTCACACAAATGCTTGCTATCCTTACATCACTCCTGCCTTCAAATACCTTTAACATCATATCCGTAAATTCAGCAGCATTGGGCAGAGTATTGCCGTTTATCACCACACAGATACCTATTTCACCTGTGGCAAAGCCCTTTCTGGTCATTATATGACGGACTAAGCCCTTGGCTTTTTCAGACTTTCTCGTCTTAGGATTTATTTTCTCCTCATAGGCAGATATTTTATATTTCTTCATAAATGCCTTGAGTGTCTCTAAAATAAGCTCATTTTCCTCTACCTGAATATAACACTTGGTTGTATCCACTATCTCATGGCTTCTCTCAGCATAAAACCCTGTAACTGTTTCACCATTTTTATCTACCCCAACCGGAAACTGAGCCTTATTCCTATAATGCATAATCTCTTCACAACCGATTATAGGAAGCATAGGTATTTCCTCATCCTTAAAGCCGCCTATACGCTTTATGCAGTTAAACACCTTTTCCTGCTTAAATTTCAGCTCTGCCTCATAAGAGAGATGTTGGAACTGACAGCCTCCACATCTCTTTGAAATCGGACAGACAGGCTCTATTCTATCCGGTGACGGTTCTATTATATGCTCACATCTTGCATAGCCGAAGCTTTTACCGGTCTTTACCACCTTTGCCTCTATCCTGTCTCCCGGAACCGTATCCTTCACAAAGAGGGTATAACCATTTACATGCGCTATACCCTCTCCTTCACTACCTATTGCTTCAATTTGAAGTTCTAAAATTTCATTTTTCTCAAACATATTATTCCTTATTTTTTGTAGCTATTCTTATATTTGACTCAAAAAGTTTATTGTAACCAAGCCAGTCGGTTCTGCCCTCATTTACTTCCAAAAGCTCTGTAAATGTCTCCATCTTAGCATCCATATTATCAGCCAGACTGAGTGCAAAGGCTTCCATAAGTGACGGCATTTTAGGAGAGCCAAACTCCAACGAGCCATGATGAGATAAAATACAGTGAATAAGCTCATCTGCCTGTCTTCTTGGAAAATCCTCTATTTTGTTAATTTTTTCACTAACCATATTTGCACCAATGTAAATGTGACCTAAAAGCTGACCTGAGTCTGTATATTCATTGGTTGGAAAACCGCTTAATTCCACCATCTTTCCTATGTCATGAAAAGGTGCGGCTGTTATAAGCAAATCCCTGTTAAGCATAGGATACTGTTTGGACATAAATTCACAAACCTTTATTACTCCGAGAGAATGCTCCAAAAGTCCGCCTACAAAGCTGTGATGTACTGTTTTTGCAGCCGAATGGTTTTTGAATTTATCTGCAAATTCCTTATCCCTGAAAAATGAATCAAGAAGCTTTTTATAATATGGCATTTTTACCGTATCAAGTATTGATAAAAGCTCTTCATACATTTCGTCCCTATTGTATCTGGAAGTAGGGATATAATCAGCCAAGTCATATTCACCCTCATTACATCTTCTGGCTCTGATAATCTTACCCTGCAAAGCTCCCATAAATACACTTATCTGTCCCTGCACACAGATAAAATCTCCACCGGTAAAATCCTCTATTCCATTTGAATTGGTATCCCAGACCTTGCCGTCAAGGCTTCCTGTCTTATCCTGTAAAATCAATGAATAATATGGCTTATCATTCTTGCTTCTAAGCTCCTTTTTTTCCTTGCAGTAATAAATACCGTTAAGCTGGTCTCCGTCTTTAATATCCTTTATATATCTCATTTTATTCCCCTGCTGTCTCCTATCTCTACTTCTAATTCTATTTTTTTGCCTTCATTTCTTGTAACTCTATATATAAGTACCTTTATCTTATCTTTTGGTTTTTTACTCTCAAGAAGATTCTCATAATCACTCATTGTTTCTAAGTGCACATCATCCAATTCATAGATTATATCACCTTCTTTAAATCCTGAATCGTCAGCAGGCGAACCTTTAGTCACACTGTCAATAAGTATACCTCCGGAAATACCGGTCTTGTCCTTAGCACCTTCAAATGCCTTAGTTTTAATTCCAATATAAGGCAAAGGCTCATCATTTATCATTTTTTCAAGGAAGGTCATTATTTTAGAAATGCCTATAATCTGTGTCGCATCAGAACTTCCCTTAAAATATATACCTATTACGTTTCCATCAAAATCTACAAAGAGTGCATCTCCATTCTTTGAAATATTAATATCTGTAAAATGTGTATCCAAACAATAATCATCTACCCTCAATAAAATATCTGTCCCTGTTATTACCCCGGGTAGTACAGAATAAAGATTCCCATTAGGTGTGCCGATAGCCATTACAGGCTCTCCTATACTCTTATAATTTATTCCATCAAACTTAAGCGGTTGAATGTCATCCTTGCCGGCTATTCCCTTTAAATTAACCATAACAAGTGCAAGTTCTAAACCTGCATTATAATTTTTAATAGTAGCATCCGTCAAAAATCCCTGCTTAAACTTTACTTTTATATTATCAGCAGATTTAATTCCCTTATAACCGGTCAGAATATATGCCACATCATTCTGAACTGCAATAATATAACCTGCTACCCTGTTTACCGCATCATAAGGATTCTCAAACCAGTCCTTACCCTTAACTACCGACTGTACCTCAACTACAGCCTCATTCTGCTTATTTGCAAGTTCTCCGAACTTATTAAGCACCTGTCTATAATCTGATAAATCTGCTGATATCCTTTTTTCTATTATTTTCACCTGTTTTTTATTGGTTGCCGGTTCAGGTTCTTTTTTCTCCTCCACAGCACTCTTTGTGGATATAGCAGCCCCTGTTGCAGCTTCTTCTTTTTTCCCAAGTTCAATAGAATTATTTTTCTTAAATATTTGAAAATGTGGAAGAAGCTCTCCTGTTACTTCAAATACAACTCTTTCTACAACTCCGAATACCAGTCCAAGTACTATAACCGCTATCAATCCAAGTAAAAATTTTTTTACGGGATGCATTTTCTTTGGAACTATTTTCTCATTTATGAACTTATAATCCTTGTCATCACTCATAATTATACCCCTGATTTACTAAGTGTGAATACGAACTCCGTTCCTGCATTTTCAGTACTTATTACATCTATTTCTTCTCCATGTGACTGGATAATTTCCTTAACTATAGCCAGTCCCAAACCGCTTCCCTTTTTGTCCTTCCCCCTTGATGGGTCAGTCTTGTAAAAACGCTCCCATATTTTTTTCAGACTTTCTTTCGGTATTCCTATTCCATAATCTTTAACAGAAACTATTATCTTATTTCCTTTCGCCCTTGTTGTTATATTTATTTCAGCATCGTTTGAGCTAAATTTTATTGCATTATCTATTAAGTTGTAAAATACCTGTTCAATCTTTCCCTTATCTGCCATTACCAAAGCCTCATCACCTTCAAAGATAAGATTAAGTGAAATATATTTTTCTCTGCACCTGCCTTCAAAAGTTTCAACAGTCTGTTTAATCATGCTATGCAAATCAAATTCCTTTATATCTAAAAGTGCCTGATGACTGTCAAATTTACCAAGCTCAATAAGTCCGCTTGTAAGTTTTGTGAGTCTGTCCGTCTCAAAACATATTGTATTTAGATACTTATTATATAACTCAGGTGGTATTGTTCCATCTATCATTGCTGTAGCAAAACCTTTTATGGATGTGAGCGGAGAACGAAAGTCATGTGAAATATTTGAAATGAATTTTCTCTGATATTCCTCTATTAAACTAAGCTCTTTTGCCATATACTCTATGGTATCCATCAAATCCCTAAACTCATCATGCCTGTTTCTCTGTTCCTTAAGTTTGTATTCAAAGTTACCCTTTGCATACTCTCTTGCCCCCTTAATTACTGCTCTTAAAGGAACTATTGATATCCTGTATAAAAAGAGAAGTGCTATAAAAAATACTACGCCCAATATCAGAAAGCATATATTTAGAGTATCTATACTATATGTCGCATCCTTATCTACCTCTGACATTTCCATTGAAATTACAACATAACCCTTCAATACAAAATCTATGTCTATCGGAGAAATTACAGCCACCACTGAATTTGCTGAAAGTTCTTTTATATTGCCTCCTATATAAAAATCCTTAGCCAAGAGCCACTCAGGTAACTTTCTCCTATTCTTATTTTCGTCAAAAGAAGGTCCTCTGCTGTCAGAAATCACTTCACCGACTACATTAACAATCATGATCCTTGCATCTGCAAATGTATCTATGGTTTTAAGTCCATTATCCACATCAAAAATAGACATATTCCCGGAGTAATAGCCCTTCATATAGTCGCTTGTAATAGTTTCCGCTTCTGTTTTCATGGATTTAATATTATTTCTTATAATCCCATTTCTGATACGCCCTGCTCCCACTGTATTTAGTATCAAAAGCGAACTAATAACTATAAGTAGGTAGCAAATCAGATACTTAAAAAATAGATTTGCTTTCATAATACTGCACCTTCATGTTCTTTAATACAGATATAGTATACCGAAACTAAACTTATTTTACAATGATAATATAGATGTTATCCCATCTAAAATCTGAAAATAATCCTTAAAAGTCTTTGCTGAACATTCAGGGTTCTCAATTACTATGCCATTTCTCCTAAGTCCTATTAGCGAAAATGCCATTGCTACACGATGATCCTCATAAGTTTCTATTTCTACATCTGCACCATCCATTGAATTGGGAAAAATAGTTATTTCACCCTCACCCATTTCAGTCCTAATACCCAGTTTTTCAAGTTCTTTTTTCATTGCAAGCAGCCTATCCGACTCTTGTAAACGTATATGTGCTACCCCGGTAATCTTTGTTGGAGTTTTTGCAAATACACTTATCGCTGCCAAAGTAAGAGCCTGATCTGAAAAGCTGTTTAGATTTGCCTCTATTCCCTCATACTCTCCATTGATTGCACCTTGTATTATAATACCGTCTTTTTCCTCAGACAATACAGCTCCCATCTTGGTTAAAAGTTTAACAAATTCTATATCTCCCTGAATACTATCTAGATATACTCCCTGAACCTGTGCCTTACAACCAAGTATTTCTGCCATAGCGTAGAAATAGCAGGCAGCCGAAACATCAGGCTCTATATCATACTCCCTTGCCTCATAGCTATTTCCTTCTTTTAAAATATATGAAATTAAACCATCTTCATCGACTTTATTCACCGTAAGTCCAAAATCTTCCATTACCTTCACTGTCATATCCACATAAGGAAGACTCTCTCTACCGCCGCTTATATCCACCCTCAAGCCATTTTCAAGTAAAAATCCTGTCATTATAACTGCACTCAGAAACTGACTGCTGATTGCGGTACTAAGGCTGATTTTTCCTCCCTTTACCTCTCTGGAATCAAGTGCAAATGGAAAATGCCCCTCTTTTTCATCATAGCTTATAATAACTCCCAGATTTATTAATGCATCTAACAGAGGTTTCATAGGACGTTTTTTCATCTGCTCGGAAGCATCTAAGTGATAAACTCCACTGCTAAAGGCAAGCATAGCTGTTATAAATCTAGCTGCTGTCCCTGCACTACCTACATTTATATTTGCATTTTTTACAGGAAGCATACCCCCACAGCCGTGTACCGTTATAAGTTCATCCTCTTCATTTACATCAATTTTTATACCAAGTGTATTGAGGCAGGCAATCATATTTTTTGCATCATTTGAAAAAAGTGCTCCTTTAAGCCTGCTCTCTCCTTTAGCAAGTGCCGCAATTAGAAGGGCTCTGTTTGTTATACTTTTGGAACCCGGAACCTTAACCTTAATTATATGGTCATTATTAATCTTCTTAAAAATGCTTTTAATTTTATATTTGTCCATTTATTTTCTCCAAAATATAGTGTAACCTCAATTATTAGCGAAACATTTTTTGAATAATTTATGTGTAAATATCAAAAACCCCATCAAACTAATTTTCATCAGTCTGATGGGCTATCTTACTTATAACTAAATTTCACTTCTGACCTGACATCTGGCTTTTTCTCATTCTCAGCCTTCTTGGTACCTTCTGCTGCATCTATTGCATCAAGTCTTGTAACAGCATCAAAGGTCTTAGAAGTCTCATCAGAAAAAGCTGTTCTTAAATCCTTACTAAAGCGTTCAAGCTTCTTTTCTATTTTATCACCTTCTACGGTTTTGTTTATAAAATCATTGTCTTTCTTTGCCACCTGAGTACGCAATTTTTCTCTGCTTGACATTTCAGAGTCATAATCAGACTTTGTTATTTCGCCTTCAAGATAGAGCCTCGTTATGTCTGAGTCTGATTTTCCTGAAAATGAAACATTCTGCTTTTCATCTATCTTAACTTCTTTTTTCTGATTCATTTCAGCAAGTTCTTTTAAAACCTCTGCTCTCTTTTCAGCCTTCAATCTAGCTTCTTTACGTAAATTTTCCGTTTCTTCATTTTTAATCTGTTGCTTATCAGCCTCGCTTCCATTGCCTAACTCTCTAAGTTCAGCCTCAGAAGCTTCTTCTTTATTCTGAACTTCCTTTATCTCTGCCTCAAACTTAGCTGCTGCCTTAGGGCTAATCTGCAAAGTATCTCCATCCTGTGATACAGCCACCTGATTTTCAAGTGGAGTTTTATCTACACTTACTTGCTTTTCTATATCACTTATTGTCTTAGTACCAATATCAGTATTTACAGAAGCTACTCTTATCTTTTCCTGACCTGAACCCCCTACACTACCTCTAGGTGCATAGGCATTATATCCACTTCCTGTGTTTATACCTATCATTTCCATAGTCACTCTCCCTCCTTGATTCGTGACAAACTTCTACATCTTTAAAATGAGAATTACCTATTTTCATCATAGCATAAATTCTCTATAATAGCAAAGATTTTATTTTATAATCTTCTTTAACTATCTTTTTATTGATCTGCTCATCTTCATATAAGTATGTCTCTTGCCTCGTATACAAATCGAAAGAGCCATTAGATTCTCCGGATCCGGAACTCGCCCATATCCCCCATCACCCAAATGATGAATATCAAATCCAACTCTTTTATTACACAATCCAATTTGGCGAATAGTATCTGCGTCAGCACTTTCCTGGCTCGTTCCCACTGCACTTATAGTTATTCCGCCTCGCATTTTTACCTTATCTACAATTACCGAAGACTCCGCCTCACCTATTCCAGGTGCAGTTCCTACTGCAGGTATTAATATACCATCTGCCCCTTTATCCATAAATCCAAGTATAACATCTTCTGACAATATTTTTTCAGAAAGACCTGCTGTATGCATCTTGCCTGCAAATATTAATCCCTTAAAATATTTTTTTGCTATTTCTATCGAATTCATAATACTATTATTAGATACTCCGGTAGCCGGATTTCCTGTCAATAATATAAAATCTATTCCTTGTTTCCATGCCTCTTCAAAGGTTTCCTTAGCTGCTCTTCTCCCTAATGGAAGTTTTATAAGTTCTTCCATTCCCACAGCTGTTTCATCAACAGGCTCCAAATTAATACCAATTGGCTTTCCTGTAAGGTCTTTTATATATAAAATAGGATTATCTACATTCAATCCATTGATATATTTTGTAAATACATCGTACTCATTCAGTAATATTAAATCTGCACCAAAAGCCGACATCACTTCAGCATTTGTTACATCCTCAAATAAAGGTGCTGCTGTTACCACCGTCTCTCCAAGTATTGTTCTACCTTCACTTGCTATAATTGCATTTTTTAGTTCTTCTGATGACATCTTTCTTATATCGCTTGCTACACAGCTTAATAATCTTTTTTTCATATAAATATAACTCTCCTTTACAATAGAAGCATATCATCCATACTTTTACAAGTCAAGTACAACGCACCTAACCCTGTATTGTCTTTTTCTTTTTTCGTAAAATATATTTAACATCTTGAATAATAATAAAAAGGCTTAAACTCTTAATTTATGGAGTTTAAGCCTTTTTTCTCTTCTGAGACATGGGGGAATCGAACCCCCGACAACT
>NZ_JBQNBU010000049.1:0-16186 GCF_052169795.1 Catonella sp. | reverse complement strand
TTAAAAAGTATGATTTTACATTTCAGAAGAAATTTGGTCAGAACTTTCTTATAGACACCCATGTACTTGAAAAAATAGTAGATGCGGCTGACATAGGAAAGGATGACCTTGTGCTTGAAATCGGTCCCGGCATAGGTACTGTAACCCAGTACCTGTGTGAGGCGGCAAGGCAGGTCATAGCGGTAGAGATAGACAGGAAGTTAATAAAAATACTTAAAGATACACTCTCAGCGTATGATAATGTGGAAGTTATCAATGAAGATATTTTAAAAGTAGACATAACCGCACTTGTAGAGGAAAAAAATAACGGAAAGCCTATCAAGGTAGTTTCCAATCTTCCCTATTATATAACCACACCTATAATTATGACCTTGCTTGAAAAAAGGGTGCCTGTTACAGATATGACACTTATGATGCAGGAGGAAGTGGCTAGAAGAATGCAGGCAGCTCCGGGAAACAAGGACTATGGTGCGCTTTCACTTGCGGTTCAGTATTATTCTGTGCCATACATAGCGGCCTTTGTACCGCAGAATTGTTTTATGCCGCGTCCAAATGTGGGAAGTGCGGTAGTCAATCTTAAGTGCCATGAAAAGCCACCAGTAGAAGTTATGGATGAGGAGCTTATGTTTAAGTTAATTAAGGCTTCTTTTGCACAGCGAAGAAAAACCTTGCAAAACGGACTTACAAACTCTGCAGAGCTTGATTTTACAAAGGAAGAAATTACAGAGGCAATACTTAAAATGCAGGAACTCCTTGGTATGAAACAAAATCCTTTAATCAGAGGAGAGACACTGACACTTAAAGAATTCGCCTGCCTTAGTGATGTATTTTCAAAAAATAGAATTAGTAAAGGAAATGTTTAATGTACGAAGATAAGAAAATTATTAAGAGAATATTTTTATTTTTGCTCATAGCAACCTTGTCGTCGATTACAGTGACGGTGGCACTTTTGGTTGAACCTAAGCCGAGTTATAATATTATTCTTGGAGTGGATGAGTTAAATGAGGCAATAAATGATGAACATACATTATTGATAGACTTGAGAGATGAAAAAGATTACGAAGCCGGTCATATCGACAAATCTATTAACATGCCTTATATAGATGGCGGTGCAAGAATGTTAAGTTACTTAGAGAAGAAGGCGGATAAAAACTATAAGATATATCTTATGTGTTATTTTGGAAATAGGTCGGGAATGGCTTTTAATCTTCTCAAGGATGAGGGCTATAAAAATCTGAACTATGTAAAGTTTGGTTATGAGGCGTATAAAAATTCAATGGGAGCTAAATTTAAGCCGGTTCAAGGTGAGTGCCCTTGCAAACAATATAACTAATTAGAGGTTGGGACTGATTTGAAACATAAAATATTTGAAACTCATGCACATTATGATGATGAGTGGTATAATGAAGACAGAAGTGAATTAATAAGCAGATTACTGAATACGGATATTTCTTTTATAACTAATATAGGTGCGGATATAGAAACCAGTAAAAATTCGGTAAGGCTGGCAGAAGAATTTGACAGGGTTTTAGCTGTAGTAGGGGTTCACCCTGATGTAATAAGCTGTTTGGAAGAATTTCCGGAAGGGAAAGGTATAGAAATAATTAGGGACTTGGCACTTAATCCTAAAGTGGTTGCGATTGGTGAGATTGGACTTGATTATTTTGAGCGAGAGGCCGGTGATAAAAATGATGTAGTGAAGCAGAGACAGAAATATTGGTTTTTAGAACAGCTTGGACTTGCAAAGGAGTTAAATAAACCTTTTGTTATACACAGCAGAGATGCAGCTGAAGATACATATAATTTGCTTAGGGAATTTGGATATAATAAAGGTGTAATACATTGTTATTCTTATTCGCCGGAGATGGCGGAGAGGTTTGTAAAACTTGGATTTTACATTGGAATAGGTGGAGTAGTCACTTTTAAAAATGCTAAAAAAACTAAGGAAACAGTGAAGAGGCTTGGACTTAAGCATATTGTACTTGAAACAGATTCGCCTTATCTTGCTCCGGTACCACACAGGGGAAGCAGGAACGATTCAGGTAATATAAATTATGTAGTGGAAGAAATTGCCGGACTTTTAGATGTTTCAAAAGAAGAAGTTATAGAAACAACATTTAATAATGCCGTAAAATTATACGAATTGGAGGAAAATGCTTATGTCAAATTATGTTGATATTGAATCCACATCAGGGCTTGACATGGCGGTTAGACAATCGCTTAAATTTAAGACGGGTAATTTTGTATGGAGAGTAAGGTTTAATACTCCATTAGATCCGAGGACGGTAAATAGCAATACAATGTATGTAACTTCAGCATCAGGGATGCTTAAAGTTGATATAAGCTATGATTCCTCAAGGAATGAAGTGCAGATAGAACCGCTTGAGCCTTATGCGAAGGATGAAGTCTATTCACTTCATATCACTAAAAAGGTTGCATCTAAAGGTCAGAAGAAATTAAAGGAAGAGATTGAGGTACAGTTTAAGTTGTAGTTAGATAAAAGCTAAGGTTGTTCTCTGCCTAAACCATTCTTTTGTTGGTAAGTTATAAAAATGTTATAATTAATTCAGATAAAATTAGGTTTATGACGAAAATATATTACTTGATAAAGTTTGCTTGAAAAATAATAAAGCCGATAGTAGAATGAAGTTAACCTAAAGTGATAAGTGTGCCGTTTTATTAGCTCATATTTATTATAAGGAAAAATATTGGGAGGATGAATTAGATGAAACAAAATCAGGCAGCTTCAAAAGGTATTAAAAGTGTTGGTATAAAACTGAGTCTTATTATCGCAGTATTACTTCTTGTAGTTCTGGGTGCAAAAACTATTTATGATAGTGTGCATAGCTACAATACCAGTATAACTGATAAAAGAAATATAGAACTCGAAGGCACCAGGAAGCTGGCACGGAAGGTAGAAAAGCAGTTTGTATCAGCTTATCAGGCTGCATTAGGCATTGATGCTGTAATACAGTCTGAAATGAAGAATAATAAAAAGAAAAACAGAAATAGGAAAGTAATTACTGATGCACTTATGAAAACACTTTCTGAAAGTAATTTTCTTTGTGCAGTAGGTGTATTTTTTGAGCCTAATGCTTTTGACGGAAAAGACTCAAAATATATTACGGAATCAAATAAAAGCGGTGCTTTGGCAGCTTATGCTACCGATAATGAGCTTCACAATGAAGATGTTCATTTTGGAAGTGAATGGTATAACAAAGTTATAAGTGGCGGCAAAATCAAAGTATTTAGTCCATATATGCTTAGGGATAAAATTACTTCGACATATTCAATGCCAATAAAGTATAATGGTAAAATAATAGGTACAATAAATACTGATATTAATTTAGGCAGCATATCTGATGAATTAGCTACTGAAGAAGGCAATAGTGAAAATAACTTCACTACACTGTTTTCAGATTCAGGCATTATAGCAGCTCATTCGACTAAGAAGGATATGATATTGCAGGATGCTATTTCAAACAATGAGTTTTTAAAGAAAAATATTGAAACTATTAAAACCGGTACTGAGGTTTTAGGTGTTCAAAAATCTATAACAACCGGAAAAGAATCACAGTTCATCTTTGTTCCTGTCAGTATTGAAGGTACAGATACAAACTGGGTATTTGGAAGCATAGTTTCAATGTCACTTTTCACACAGGATGCAGTTTCAGGCACATACTTAAATATATTCTTAAATGTGCTGACCATAGTAGGTATTGGAATTGCAATATTCTTCCTTATCAAAAGTTATATTTCAACTCCAATAGCAGTCATAGAAAAGGCTATTGGAAAGATTGCTAATTATAATCTTGATACTTCTGCAGAAAGAGAAATACTTACAAAGTATAGAGGTAATGCTGATGAAATAGGAGGAATGGTACGCTCGATAAGGCTTATGGTTAATAACCTTACTGAGATTGTATCGAATATTAATTCACATGCACAGAATACTGCAGCTACGGCAGAAGAACTTACAGCAACTGCTCAGGCGACTTCTGAAATGGCAAATGAAGTATCAATAGCAGTTACAAATATAGCTGATGGTGCTACAAGTCAGGCGCAGGATACACAGAGTGCTGCAGGTTCAGTTGAAAAATCAAATGGGCTTCTTGGCAAAATGATTGATACTTTGCATGAACTCTCTGATGCAACTGAGATAATTGATAAGTGTAAGAATGAAGGTAATGCTACTCTTAAAGAGCTTATTAAAATATCAGATGAAAATAGGGAAATATCAACGAAGGTCAGTCATGTCATAGATGAGACAAGCCAGGCGACAGAAAAGATTTCCAGTGCTTCTGAGATGATTCAGTCTATCTCAGATCAGACTAACCTCCTTGCGCTTAATGCGGCTATCGAAGCAGCCAGAGCAGGAGAGGCAGGTAAGGGCTTTGCAGTAGTTGCTGATGAAATTAGAAAACTTGCAGAACAGAGTGCGGGCTTTACAAATGAAATCAGGGCTGTTATTGATGAACTTAAGATTAAGGCTGAGTCAGCAGTCAGTATGATGGAAGATTCTAACAAAATGGTTACTGAGCAGAGTGAAAAAGTTACTGAAACCAGTGATAAGTTCGAGGAGATTTCAAAAGCTGTAGAAAACTCTAAGGTAATTGTAAATGAAATTAATGAATCTTCTAAAATTATTGAAGCAGAAAACAGTAATGTGATTAAGATTGTTGAAAACCTTTCAGTTATAGCTGAAGAAAATGCGGCTACTACAGAAGAGGCAGCAGCCAATGTGGATACTCAGGTTCAGTCTATTTCGGATATTTCACAGGCTAGTGAAAATCTTGCTAATATTGCGATGGATCTTCAGAGTGAAGTATCTAAATTTACTTTATAAGAATAAAAAATGAAGTATGTGCAAAGCACATACTTCATTTTTTATAATTCACCATTTAATAAAGAATACTGAAAACAGTCCTTCCAGCTTCCGTTTATGTTCACACATTCTCTTTTAATACCTTCTTTTGAAAATCCCAAATTTTCAATAACTTTTATAGAAACTAAGTTATCGGTTGCGATAAGAGCCTCAATTCTGTGTAGTTTTTCATCGGTAAATAAATGTAAAATAGCACATTTGGCGGCTTCAGTAGTAAGCCCCTTTCCTGAAAAATTACAGTCTATTTTATATCCTATCTGGCAAGATTTAAATACCCCTTTTTTGATGCTTTGAAAATTAACAGAACCTATCAGGTTATCAGGGGAAGTTTTTAGAAAAAACCAATATCTTATGCTTGTTTCTAAAAGCATATTTTTGAACTCAGCTTTCATAAATTTTTCCATTGCAGGTATTGAAAGAAAATGTTTAGAAAGATTGGGTTCCCAAATTGAAAGCCTATCATAATTTTTATTATAAAAATTACAGACAGCAGGAGCATAGCTTTCATCTAATGTGCGTAGAATAAGTCTGCTGCTTTCCAGCTCGGAATTCATGATTTCTTAGGGTCAGATACCCTGAGGCTGAAATTAGCAGTTTTAGCTTCTTTAACATTAAGGAAACTGCCTTTGACAACTCTATAGACATTACCTCCTGTAATTTCAACAATTGCAGAACCACCTGCAATGGATTTTTCTAATAATTTTAAGAAGTGGTCATAGGCAGAAATATCCATAGGTAAAAGATAATCATGCCTCACATGTTCTGTTGAAAGTACAGCAAACCCTATTTTATTAAATCTTATTCCATGGAATGAGCAAATCTCAGTTGATTCAGTATTTCCTTCGGACAGGCAGTTAAATTTAAGGAACATATAATACCTCCTAACCTCAATATAATGATACAAAAGATATTATACACTAAAAGGCTGTAGAATAAAACCAAAACTTTTATAAATAGCTCCCAATTTTTATAATGATGAGGGTGATGGGAGATAATAAATTCTCTTGCAAGTAAGCTTGGCAGAAATTATATACTTTTGACACTTGTATCCTAATATAATTGAATAAAAAATTAGTTATGACTAACTATAATTTAGTAGATTACTACGAAATATTATTTAGTGAACTAAAAAAGTTGAAATGCATACTCTTCTTATTATATACTATCGGCATTAATCATAATATTTTAGAAAGGACATTATATATGAAGAAGGTATTGATTTGTAAAGAATCTGATGCTCTGGAAACCAGAGTAGCTATGGTACCTGCGGACATTAAGAAGCTTATCGGAATGGGATTCTCCTTTAAGGTTGTCAGTGGTGCAGGGCTTAAATCAGGTTTTTCTGACGAGGCCTACAAAGAAGCAGGAGCTGAGATTGTAGCAAGTAATGAGGTAGGATATGCTGACAGCGAGATAGTTGTGCGTATTTTAAAGCCTAAGGGTACAGAGGGATTAAAGAAGGATACCCTGCATTTAAGCTACTTAGATCCATTTAATGAAAAGGAACTATTAAATAAGTTCGCGAGTGATGGTATTCAGGCAGTTTCCCTTGAAATGATACCAAGAACCACCCTTGCCCAGAAGATGGATGTACAGTCCTCACAGGCTTCTCTTGCGGGCTATGTGGCAGTACTTAATGCAGCTGCCAAGCTTCCTAAGATTTTCCCTATGATGATGACACCGGCAGGTACTATTTCTCCTGCCAAGGTATTTATTATAGGTGTAGGAGTTGCAGGACTTCAGGCTATAGCTACGGCAAAGCGTCTCGGTGCAAGGGTAGATGCCTTTGATACAAGACCTGTGGTTGAGGAGCAGGTAAGGTCTCTGGGAGCGAACTTTGTAAAGATTGACCTTGGTGAAATGGGACAGACTGAGCAGGGATATGCAAAGGAGCTTACTCCTGAACAGATAGCCAAACAGCAGGAAGCACAGGCTAAGGTGTGTGAGAAGGCAAATGTGGTTATTACCACAGCTAAGGTATTTGGAAGAAAGGCACCTGTGCTTATAAAGAAGGATGTGCTTGACCGTATGCAGCCGGGCTCTATCGTAGTGGATATGGCTGTTTCAACAGGTGGTAATGTAGAAGGTTCTAAGCTTTTTGAAAATGTAGTTACCGAAAATGGAGTAACCATTATGTCAGGTGACATGCTTGAAAGACAGGTGGCTTTTGATGCTTCTCTTATGCTTTCAGGTAATATAAGTGCATTTTTAACTCATTTTCATGACAAAGAGAAAAATGAGCTTGTAGTTAATCTGGAAGATGAGATAATGAAGGGTTGTCTCTTGACTCAGAACGGAAAAATAATTCACGAGAGATTCATATAAAGAAAGGAAATACAGATTATGATAATGCTTATATTCGTATTTGTAATTGCAGGCTTTCTTGGAGTTGAGCTTATTGCAAAAGTACCTTCACAGCTTCATACACCGCTTATGTCGGGAACTAACGCAATTTCAGGTATAACTATAGTTGGTGCGATAACGGTTACAGCCCTCAATATAGAGGGACCTGTAGGTACAGCTCTTGGTTTCCTTGCCATTGTATTTGCTACTATTAATGTAATCGGCGGTTACATGGTAACAGACAGAATGCTTGGTATGTTTAAGAAAAAGAAATAATGAGGCAGAGTAAGGAGGATTAAATGAACAGCATAATAATGGTTTCATATATGATAGCCTGCATCTTCTTTATCAGAGGTATCAAGCTTCTTGGTAAGGCAGAAACAGCAAGAAAAGGAAACTTTATGTCAGCGGTAGGTATGCTTATTGCAACTGTAACCGTAATGTGTGAAAAGGATGTACTTGGTTCTTGGAATAATGATATTCTAAAAAACGGATATTTTTATATAGTTTTGGCAATATTAGTTGGTGGAATTATTGGTGCTATCTGGTCAAAGAAGGTTGAAATGACAGGTATGCCTGAGCTTGTAGCTCTCTTTAACGGCTTTGGCGGTCTTTCTTCTTTACTTGTGGCTATTGCTCAGTATATGTCAACAGATGGGGCGAAGACAGATGCATTTACAGACATCACCCTTGGACTTACAATTGCTATCGGTGCAGTTGCCTTTACAGGTTCGCTTGTTGCTTGGGGTAAGCTTTCGGGCAAGTTATTTAAGAAACAGGTTGTTATACCTGCCAAGAATTTATTAAATGGAATTCTGGTAATTGCCGGTATTGTTGGAATAATAATGTACGCCTTTTTGGATGCACAGCTTGGTTTCTATGGTATAGTTTTAGTTACAGCTACATATCTTATCGCAGGTATCACTCTTGTAGTGTGCATCGGCGGTGGAGATATGCCGGTTATTATTTCTTTCCTGAATGCTCTTTCAGGACTTGCAGCGGCATTTGCCGGCTTTGCTATAAATAATACGGTTCTTGTAGTATCCGGTTGTCTTGTAGGTACATCAGGACTTATTCTTACTCTTATAATGTGTAAGGCAATGAACAGAAGCTTTTACAGTCTTCTTTTTGGCAGCTTTGGCGGTGGAAGTGGAAGCGGCTCTAAGGGTGACGGCAGAGAGGCAAAAGCTATTTCTACAGAAGATGCTTATATGATTCTTGAAGCAGCTAAGAATGTAGTATTTATACCGGGTTACGGTATGGCAGTTGCACAGGCTCAACATGCTGTTAAGGAGCTTACAGAGAAGCTTGAAAATAATGGTGCGGAAGTAAACTTTGCTATCCACCCTGTTGCGGGAAGAATGCCGGGACATATGAACGTACTTCTTGCAGAGGCTGATATTCCTTATGAGAAACTTAAAACAGCGGATGAAATGAACCCACAGATGCCTATGACGGATGTAGCCATAGTTATAGGTGCAAACGATGTAGTAAACCCTGCTGCCCTTGATGATACTACAAGTCCTATCTACGGAATGCCTATCATCAATGCCCACCTTGCAAGAACAGTATTTGTACTTAAGCGTGGTAAGGGAACAGGTTTCTCCGGTATAGAGAACCCACTCTTCACCCTTGAGAATACAGTTATGATTTACGGTGATGCAAAGCAGACCGTATCTGCAATAGTAAGTGAGTTTGATGATTAAGAAGTGAAGTTTAAGAAATCTTGAGATTTAGAAGATTAGACTATATTGATATTATGACATATAGAAAGACTGCCTTTTATCTTGTAGAAAGAGAGAGGCAGTCTTTTTTTGTGTGATAGGAAATTTATCTGATAGATTGTATTGTAAGGGGGCATTTCAAAAGTTTTATGGTTTTGATACTGGTTTCAGTATGTGATTTAAGCAAAAAATGCAATGAAAAAATGTAGAATAACACATTTATTACAATGAATAAATGTAAAACGGCACATTTTTTACAACGAAAAAATGTAATATATTAAATAGCTGGTAAAGTTTGCAAAAATTATATGATGAAAGTTCTGAAAATTGCCGGATAAAAACTCCGAAAAGTGTCGGATAAAAACTCTGAAAAATGTCGGATGAAAGTTCTGAAAAGTGTCGGATACAGTTGACAAAGTGCATAAAATATGGATATAATCAAATAATAAGGAGGTGGCAAATAATGCTTGTACCTGAAGGGTATAAATCGAGACTTATTGAGAAGTTATTTGATGAATATATGGAAACTTTCGGTGCAGTCTGTATAGAAGGACCTAAATACTGTGGTAAGACTTGGACAGCACAAAGTAGGGCTGAAAGTGCGGCATTTATTAGTGATCCTGAAAAAAATTTTCAAACAAGAACAATGGCAAAACTCAGTCCTGATTTGGTACTAAACGGTCAACTGCCAAGGCTCATAGACGAGTGGCAGGAAGTTCCACCTATATGGGATGCGGTAAGATTTGCAGTGGACAAAGATGGTAAAAAAGGGAAATATATTCTTACAGGTTCGGCTACTCCAAACCACAAAGGAATTATGCACAGCGGTACTGCACGAATTGGAAGAGTTAGAATGAATAGTATGTCATTATATGAAACAGGAGACTCATCGGGAGATATATCATTAAAAGATTTGTTTGCCGAGGAAATTGAGCCTAGGATAACAGGGGATATTTCATTAGAGCAGCTTGTTTATTATACTGTAAGAGGCGGATGGCCGGGGAATCTAAAAACATCTGCAAAGGTTTGTGGAAATCTTGCTAAAGAGTACTTGAAAGCCGTTGTTGATGATGATATGTATAGTGTTGACGGGATAAAAAGGGATTCTCGCAAAGTGTGGTCGCTGCTATATTCCCTTGGAAGAAATGAAAGTACACTTGTAAGCAATAGTACACTAATAAAGGATATGGGGGCAAAGGATAAAATAGAAATTGCGAGGGAGACAGTTTCTGAGTATTTAGATATATTTAGCAGGTTGTTTATTTTAGATGACCAACCGGCATATAATGCTAATATAAGGTCTTCCAGAAGAGTCTTAAAATCTCCCAAGAGGCACTTTACAGATCCATCTTTAGCAGTAGCTGCGTTAGGAGTTACACAGACGAGACTTTTGAATGATTTAAATACATTTGGATTTATTTTTGAAAGTCTTTGTGAACACGACTTAAAAATATATGCTGAGTATAATGATGCAAAGCTATTTCATTTCAGGGATGAAAGAGGAAATGAAGCCGATGCTATTGTAGAATTTTCAGATGGAACCTGGGGAGCCTTTGAAATAAAACTGGTAGCAAACCAGATAGATTCGGCGGCAAAAGAGTTGCTAAAATTAAAGGAAATAATGGAGAAAGAGGGAGATAATCCACCTAAGATACTTTGTGTAATTTGTGGAATGTCAAATATGGCATATAGAAGAGAAGACGGGGTGTATGTTGTTCCTATTACTGCACTTAAACCATAAGGGAGGTATATCATGACAAAAATTTATTTTGTGCGCCATGCACAGCCTGAACATGCTTGGGAAGATGACAGAACAAGACCGCTTACGGGAGAGGGGAAAAAAGACTCAGCCATCGTATTTGAGTTTTTAAAAGATAAACATATAGACGCATTTTATTCCAGTCCGTATAAAAGAAGTATGGATACCATTGCTGATTCTGCCGATTTTTTTGGTAAGGACATAATAACAGATGAAGATTTAAGAGAGCGTGAAAAAGGAGTAAACGGTAACAATCATGGAATGTTTCAAAAACGCTGGGATGACCATAATTATCACGAAGAAGGCGGAGAATCTATTGCTATGGTGCAGAAGCGAAACATGAGAGCCTTGACTGAGATTTTAAGAGATAATATAGATAAGGAAGTTGTAGTTGGTACACATGGAACCGCACTTAGTACAATACTTAATTTTTTTGATAAGAGTTTTGGCTGTGATGATTTTTTAAGAATTATAGACTGGATGCCTTATGTTATAGAGCTTGATTTTGAAGGTGATAAGCTGGTGGGAAAAGTGGAACATTGTTATGTATTAAAAGAGTTTAAGAAGTAATAATAAATTTGCCTAAAGTAATAATAGAAATATGTGTTGTGTCTTGGGGCGAGATGTTTATTAATGAGTTGAAAAGTAGACTATATTCGTCCGATATAATTGCAGTATAGTCCAAAAACTGTTATAATTGGACTAAAGACTATGAATTTGGACGAAAGGAGATAACATGAGAGATTTTAATTATAGAAAGCTTGCAAAAAAGACTTGGGATACTGATATAATGAATCTTATCGCAAAAATACATGAATGTAAAGGTAGGCAGGAGTTGTTTGTAAGACAAAAGCCGGTAGAACTGGAAAGACTTGTGGAAATTGCAAAGATACAAAGTACAGAGTTTTCAAATAAAATTGAAGGAATAGTTACCACAAGTACAAGAATGAAACAGCTCTTTAAGGATAAAACTACACCACGCAACCGTAATGAAGATGAAATTATGGGATATCGGGATGTATTAAATACAATTCATGAAAGCTACGAGTATATATCGATTCGTTCTTCATATATACTTCAGCTTCATAAGGAGTTGCTTAAAAAATCAGGAGTTTCCTATGGAGGAAGATTTAAGAATGTACAAAATTATATAAATGAAACTCAGCCGGATGGAAGTGTTAGCACAAGGTTTACTCCGGTATCTCCGCACGAAACTCCGGAAGCGATAGATAATATATGTATCGCTTACGAACAAGCTCTGGCAAGTGAGGAAATAGATGCTCTAATTGTGATACCATCATTCATTTGCGATTTTTTGTGTATTCATCCATTTAATGATGGAAACGGCAGAATGAGTAGATTGCTTACATTATTGCTTTTGTATAAAAATGGATATGAAGTTGGAAAGTATATAAGTGTAGAGAAGCAGATAGAAAAGACAAAAGACAGATATTATTCTGTACTTGAGGAATCAGATTATAACTGGCATGAAGGGAGAAATGATTCAACTCCTTTTGTACGATATATGCTACAAGTTATATTAGCCTGTTATAAGGAGTTTGAGGAAAGAACCGGAATATTAAACGAGACAGGTGTGGGTAGTTTAGCTTATGATATTGTTAAAAAATATATAGAAGAAAAGCTCGGTAAATTCACAAGTGCGGAAGTAATTAGACATTGTCCGAATATTGGAAGGTCTTCAGTGCTTGCATCATTAAAGAAATTAACTGAAGAAGGACTTGTTTGCAGGCAGGGTTCTGGAAGAAATACATTTTATGTTAGGATAGATAAATGAATGGAATACAAATACAAAATCCGTCCCCACCATGGGATGTGCATAGCATTTTTTAAAGGTAAAGGCTACAGCGAAGAATTTACAGCTCATATGAAGGAGATGATACCGATACTTGAGGAAAATCCGCTTGTATATCTTTCTGTCGGTACGGATGAACTTTGTTCAAAATGTCCGCACAATGCTTGTGGAGTATGTAAAAGTGCAGATAAGGTGGGGGTGTATGATAGGGAGGTTCTAAAGAGGTGTGGACTGTCTGATGGGATGGTTCTGCCGTATTTAGATTTTAAAAAGGCAGTGTATGACAATATTTTACTTGCAGGGAAGAGGGAGGAAATATGTGGAGACTGCCAGTGGAATGAGCTATGTCAAGTTATTACAGGTGATATGTATAACAATATTGACAATGTAACAATACTATAGTATAATAATTTTATAAATTTTGACGGATTGTTACCGATAAGGGCAAAACCAAATTTTACAGACAGGTTAATATTCTGTAAAGTTTGGCTTTTTTTATTGAATAGGAAATTTACTTAGAATTTTTATTCAACAAAAACAGGCAGACGGTGTTTTATATTGGGAGAAGTACATTGATTATAGAAGGGATTATCAATAATAATGTTGTAAGCTCAAGGGATGATGACGGCAAAGAAGTTGTTGTTATGGGGAGAGGGATTGCGTTTGGCAGAAAAAAGGGTGATATTTTATCAGATACAGAAATAGATAAGATTTTTACCATAGAAGATGAGGCGGCATTAAAGCAGTTTAAGGATTTATTAGTAAGTATTCCACCCGAATATTTACAGGTGTCAAATGAGATAATTTCATTTGCAAAAGAAAAACTGGATACAGAGCTCCATCCTAATATTTATCTTACGCTTACTGATCACATTAGCTTTGCGATAAGGAGAAAAGAAGAGGGACAGCTTTTTCAGATACCTATGGAAAATGAGGTGAGAAGGTTTTTCCCAAAAGAATATGTAGTTGGTACGCAGGCTGTGGAATTAATTTATAAAAGACTTGGTTATGAACTTCCTAAAGAAGAGGCAGCAGCTATAGCTATTCATTTTGTAAATGCAGAATTTGGTATTAAAGTTCGTGATACTTGGGTTATAACTAAAATGACAGGTGATATGCTGGACATAATTTCTAAAAAGATAACCGGCTTAAAAGAAGAAGGAATGGAGAAGGATAGTTTTGCAACCAGTTTGAAAATGCTTAGTTGTCGTCTTGTAATGGCACAACCGATTAAGGATAAGTGTGATGAAAAACTCTATAGTTTTATAAAAGAGAATTACCCTAATGAGTGGGAACTGACAGAAAAAATAAATACTTATGTTAAAAACGAGTATAAATGTTGTTTTACGGAAGAAGAGAAACTTTATTTTACAATTCAGATAAAAAGGGTTAAAGATTTATTTGATTAAATATGTGGAGGAAAATTATGTTTTTTAAGAAAAAAGAGGTAAAAATAGTATCACCTGTGAAAGGAAGGCTTATCAGTATTAAAGATGTGCCGGATATGACTTTTAGTGAGGAAATGGTTGGAAAAGGTGTAGCAATTATACCTGAGGGAAATGAAATATATTCACCTGTTGACGGAAAAATTACCACTGTTTTCATAACCGGACATGCAGTAGGTATTACAACTAAAGAGGGCGTGGACTTACTTATACATATAGGAATGGATACTGTCAATCTTAAGGGAGAAGGCTTTGAGGTAAAGGTAGAAGATGGAAAGCATGTAAAGGCAGGAGATCTTTTGATTGTGGCAGACTTTGAAGGTATCAAAGCTAAGGGTTATACCTTGGAAACACCTATAATAGTATGTAATCCTGATGATTTCAAAAATATAACTTATTCAGCACCTGGGGATGTAGAACAAGGTGATGAAATCATGAAGATTCAGATATAATCAGGAGGACATAATGGAAGAATTTAGGGGGAATAGTGTATCTTCGGGAGTTGCACTTGGCAATATAGCAGTATTTGCAAAAGAGGAGAGTGAGCCTGAGAAAAAGTCGGTAGAAGATACTGATAAGGAGTTAAAAAGGCTTAATGACGCTCTAAATCTTGCAAAGAAAGAGTTAGAAAATCTCTATAATGATGCAATAGATAAGGTTGGAGAGGAAAATGCACTGATTTTTGACATTCATAAGATGATGCTTGAAGATTTAGATTATATTGAAAATATAGAAGGTCTTATAAAGGATGAAGGAGTAAATGCTGAGTATGCTGTATTTGCCACAGGTGAGTTATTTTCAAAAACCTTTGCAGATATGGATGATGAATACATGAAGGCAAGGTCTGTGGATGTAATTGATGTTTCTAAAAGAGTAATCAGAAAGCTAACTGGGAAGGCGGAGGTATCGCTTGAAAGCAGTGAGCCGGTTATTATTTTGGCAGAGGATCTTACTCCGGGAGAAACAATTAACTTAGACAAATCTAAAGTGTTGGCATTTGTTACAAAGAAAGGTTCTTCTAATTCTCATACGGCTATCCTTGCTAGAAGTATGAATATACCGGCACTTGTTAATGTAGACTTTAATTTAGAAGATCTATCAAAATTCAATGGTAAATTTGCGATTGCAGATGCAGCAGCAGGTAAGTTTTATGTAGAGCCTGTTGATGAAATTATAGAAAATGCCAGAAAACTTGAAGCTGAGTTAGATTCTGCAAGGGCAGAACTTAATACATTGAAAGGGTTAGAAAATGTAACTAAGGATGGAAGAAAGATTAATATTTTTGCAAATATCGGCAGCGAAAAAGATGTAGATGCAGTTATAGAGAATGATGCCGGTGGAATAGGACTTTTCAGAAGTGAATTTTTGTATCTTGGAAGAGATCAGGCTCCTGGTGAGGCGGAACAGTTTGAAAGTTATAAGGAAGCCATAGTCAGGATGGCAGGCAAGAAGGTAATCATAAGAACACTTGATATCGGAGCGGATAAAAAGGTGGACTACCTTGGCTTGGTGGAAGAAGAAAACCCTGCACTTGGTTATAGGGCTATCAGAATTTGCCTAAATAATGAAGGATTGTTTAAGACTCAGCTTAGAGCACTGTATAGGGCATCAGCCTTTGGGAATGCAGGAATTATGTTTCCAATGATAACTTCTGTGGATGAGGTAAGAAGGATAAAGGAAATAGCAGGTAAAGTCAGGGAAGAGCTTATCTTAGAAGGTAAGGAAGTTGGGAGCCCCGAACTTGGTATTATGATAGAAACTCCTGCCTCAGCACTTATTAGTGATGAACTTGCAAAGGAAGTGGATTTTTTCAGTATCGGCACAAATGACCTTACACAATATACACTGGCAGTAGACAGGCAGAATGAGAAACTCGGAGGATTTTATAAACCTCATCATAAGGCTATTCTCTCTCTTATAAAAATGACCTGTGATAATGCTCATAAAAATGGTATATGGGTAGGAATTTGTGGCGAACTTGCAGGCGACTTGGAACTTACCGAGACCTTTGTGGATATGGGGATTGATGAATTGTCAGTATCTCCTTCAAAGGTGCTTTCGCTTAGAAAAGCCGTAAGAAATATATAAGAAAGGAGGAGAGTATGCAATCTATTACTTATACCGTTAAGGCTGAGGCGGGGATACACGCCAGACCGGCCGGACTTTTAGTAAAACAGGCAGCATCCTTTAAAAGCAATATTAAAATTCTGAATGAAG
>NZ_JBQNBU010000048.1:0-16798 GCF_052169795.1 Catonella sp. | reverse complement strand
ACTTCTTCTTTGTCTGTTTTTTCTACTTCTCCTAGTAGGGTCATTCCTGTTATTTGTTCGTTATATACTATTGGTGTTTTTTGGTTTCCTTTTGCTCCGTATTTGTATGTGTATTTTAGTTCTTGGTCTTTTAGTTTTACTTCTTTTTCATATATTTTGTATGGAATTTTTTTGAGTTTTCCTACAATAATTCCACTCCTATTTGATTTTTAAATTTAACTTTTAGTACACTTTTTTCTTCATTATTTATTATCATTTCATCATTTACTTTATTAATAGATACAACTTTTTCAATACGGCAAGTAAACACGTTTAATTCTTGGTAATCTATTGATACTTCGCAAACATTTTCATATACGTTCATAAACATAACTATTTTAAATCCTTTATCATCACTTAAAGAATAAATAAGCTCACCAGCCTCTAAATCTCCAATACTTACAGGTTCATTACCAAATAACTCTAATAATTCAAATTCATCAAATTTAATATACATTTTATTTCTCCTTTATTTTGGCATTGCAGATATTACGTCTCCTGCCCCATTTACTACAACCTTTACATCCCCAGTTTCATGTATAAATGTATCCAGATACTTACTTGGTGTTGAAATAGTATTTTCAATTGCATCTTCTACTACACTTGGAGGTATATTTCTTGGATCAACATATTTTTCTACAAGTTTTATATATTCTCTTGTTTGAGGTTTATATCCTATTTTCTTTGCTAAATCAGCAGCTCTTTTCTCTAATTCAGCTCTAATTTGTGGGGTATCAGGTGCCATTCTTTCCAAAGCATGTTGGGAATATTTTCTTCCATTAATATAACCTTCTCCTTTCATCATATCCCATCCAACTTCATTCGCACCTCCAGAAATCACTTCACCAGCGTTATTAGCCAGTGATTTAGTTTGTTTTTCTAAAACTTCTTCACTTGTTTCCTTAATTGCTTTTTCTGTTACTTCTTGTCCTACCTCTTTTACTCCTGTTTTACTTATTTTGTTTACTACTGATTGCCCACCTTTTATTATTAATGCTACTGCTAGGGCTGCATTTTTTATTCCTTTCATAACTGATTGTCCTAGGTTTACTTCTTTTTTTCCTTCTACAAATGCTTGTCTTGCTGCGTCTTCTCCTGTCCCTATAATAAATCCTGATACTGCTTCCGCTACTAATTTTGCTCCTTCTTTTAGTGCTGATGCATCTATTCTACATGATATGGCTCCTGTCACTGCTCCTGAAAATGCTGTGAACGCATATTCTTTTTGACTGCTTACTTTTCCTCTTGCTACATCTCCTACTGCTGTCATTCCTAATGCTAGTCCTCCACCTACCAATGCTCCTATTACTACTGGTCCTGCTGCTCCAAATGTTGCTAGCGTTAACGCTACTGCTCCTACTACTGCTAGTCCTGCTAATATATTTTTTGCGAACTTTCCTTTATCAAATTTTTCTTCAGGTGGGGCATCTTCTATCTGTGGATATTCTTCTTTATCTGTTCCTATTACTTGGGTTTTCGTTTTTGCTTTTTTGTCTATTTCTGTACTCTGTGTTATGCTGCTTTCTACTATGCCGCTTAATGTGTCTCCTTTTGTCAGGTTCAGCTCTTCTTTGGCTTATATTTTTTTCTAATTAACTTTATTTTCTATTTCTTTAAGTGCAAGTTTCGCATTTTCTGATAAATTTTTATTTTTTGAATCAATATAAAGCTTCAACATAGGTATATATTTTTTATTATGCGAAAAGCCAATAATAATAAGAATATATTCTAAATTGGCAATATTAAACTTATCAATATTGTCAGCTAAAATATCTATATTGACATACTCAGCTACATTTTTATATATTGCCGCATTACTTATTGCATTTAACATGCTCTCTTGAAGTTCTTCATCTTTTACTTTAACAACATCATTAATAAGAAGCTGGCATAATTCAAGACATATATCATTTTCCAATTGTCCATATTCAAATACATCTGAAATTTCATCTATTATTTCATCTATTTCATTCACCTTTTTCTTCCTATTATACTTATCTATATAGTTATTCATATCATTATATTCCTTTCTACTTAGGTACTTTTATAGGTATATGAGTATCATCTATTATAATTTCATCATAAAACTCACTATTTGGATTACTAATACCTGGTGGATGAAATTTGCCACTGCTATCCATATATTTTTTACCTTTTTGTACTCTAACAATCCAATTATCATAAGCATTACTACCTATTGGTGCACTTTGATCATAGCCATGAACCCTGACTCTTATCGTTTCTCCATTTTCAAAAAACTTATATTCAAATCCTTCTGTTACTTTTCCTTGGATAGGTGTTAATTCTCTTTTTTTAGCATTGGTAGGTATACGAGATAAAATATCTTCTATTGTTGTTCCTTTTAAATTTGAAAAATCTCCAACGTTACCTGTTCCTAATTTTGAAAAATCTATTGACTTTGCATAGCTAGTCTCAGAAATCATATCATCAACATTATTAGCAAGTGATTTAGCTCCTTTTTCCACTACCTCTTCTGTTACTTCTTCGCTTGTTTCCTTAACTGTTTTTTCTACTACTTCTTCTACTACTGTATTTACTCCTTGTGTCTTTATTTTATTTAATCCTGCTTTTGCTTCTTTTAGTATTATCGGTACTGCTATTGCAAGTCCTGCATTTATTATGCCTTTTGTCACTGAACGGGTTCCGTCTACTTCTTCTTTCCCTTCTACTAATGCTTGTCTTGCTGCATCTTCTCCTATTCCTATAATAAATCCTGACATTGCTTCCAGTGCTAGTTTTTTACCTTCTTTTAGTTTTTTTGCCTCGTCTATATTAAGCTCAACAAGCAATAAATTTTTATTCAATTACTTGCTTTTTTACTTTCCAATCTCCCTTTTTTCAATATTCCCATTTAAAGGATTAATAAAATATCTTCTAGCGTAAAAATCTGTTGCAGTTATTTCATTTTCATTAACATTAATTTGTTCATACGGAAGATTATTTTGATTTGGAAATACTACATCTAAAGCTTGAACTCTCCATACAATTTCCCCGTGTTTAGAAATTGCATATAAATTATCTAGTTCCGTCTCGTTAAATGGTATAGATAACAAAACGATTATTAAATTCCTAAATATTTTGACATCTCTAATATCATGGTCAAATATAATTTCAGTATTGTTAACCGTTAAAATATTTTTATTTGTCTTTATTTTTTCATTCATAAAACTCTATCTCCTCATTTTAATAGTCTTTCATTAACGAATTCTCCTGTTCTTTGACCCATTAAGTCAAATTGTATTCCACCACCATTTCCCCATCCTTCAAGAGGATTTACAACTCCTGTACGAAGATGAGTACCTGCTTCTAAATTAACATCAGTTACATATTTAGGTATACTAGGAAGTGCAAATTTATCTTGAATTTGTACGGGCGTTAACCCTTCTATATCTTCAGCCTTCATCACCCAAGCATTCTAGTTTTAGTACTCTACTATCTCCAACTGTTCTTATGGAATAGTTTACTACTATACCATGAAATATTGTGGTGAAATCTTTTCCTTCATCTGCTACTTCTAACTCTACTGGCAGTTTTTTTACACTGCTTGTCATTATTAATTCTTCTTGCTGTGGTGAAATTCTACCTTCAAATAGCAGCCTACTATGTTCGTTTAGTTTTTTTACTAAATTGCAACTTAATATACTTATAAATGTAAATGGTTTTAAATGGATAATAATATCTCTCATTTTAAATTACCTCCTACTTAAATCTTTAATGCTTTCTATCACAAGAAATGCCACTTCTTTATAATCTTCCATATCTTCTCTTAAACAGTTAAATATTCCGTGTAGGAGCTTGCCATCTATTACTGTAACATAGTATATATAGTATATTTGTGAATCTATGGCATAGCCTTTAAAATCAAACCAGCTTACTATTTTATCTCCTATCTCTTCTGTTTTTTGGTCATAAAAAACATTGGCAGGATTTACTTTTTTTATCATTTTAGAAAAAGTTTTTGCTATATCTTTTAATTCATCTTCTTTAACTGATTGTTCAAATAGGTTAAAGCAAAAATTTATACCACCTGTTGAATCTGTTTTGATAATTTGTGGTCTACTCTCAGATGGATATTTTATCTTTGCAAGATCACTAGGCATATCTACAAATGTTTTTGGCAACATAATTTCTAATTTATCATCAAAGAGTTTAACTGGTTCAAATTCTATAAATTCTCCTTTAATTAATACTCCTTCCTCTAATGATATTTTCCTGTTTTTATTTCTCATTTGTATTATTTCTTCATCAATGAAATCCATTTGTTTTTCTCCATTTCTTTTTTATTATTTTCCTATATACTTATTATTTTATATACGTTAGTTATAAAAATAAATTTTTTATAAAACTTCATTTATTCCTTTCATCATATAATTTTACCAAGTTATCTTCTAATTCTTTTCCATCATTTAGAAGTTTTCTTAGCTCTTGTGCAGATATATACTTTTTAATTTTATAATCATCTTCCATTTCTCCGTCCCATATGATTAAAAAATCTTCAAAATTTATTTTATATTCATTATATGGATCATATTGATGTTCTCCTTGATACGCTGGTGATAGTAATGTTACTTCTACACGGTAACTATTGTCATCGTAATATAGTGGTAGATTATTATTAGAATTACGCCAAGATTTTTTCAAATTCACATAAGTCTTATTCGCTACCTTAGTGTTTATGGATTCCAGACCTCTATAAAATGTAAAACTTCTAGATTTATTAGATAATATAAGAATTTCGTAATCTGAATTATATTCATTTCCTTTCTTATATTCTATTTTTGATTCATAACCCATTTTTTCAAATTCGCGTTTGTATTTGTCTATATTTGTTACAAAATATTGTATTATACCTGCTCTTGACTTTGCTAAATTATCTAATTTATTTATATTATATGCAAACTTTGTTAAAGAAATTATAATTATAGAAATGAAAATAAATATTATAGGTTTAAATATTCTTTTTTTCATTTTTTCACTTCGACATTCCATCTTCTAAATATTTAATGAAATCATCTTTCGTTTTTTTTATTTTTTTATAGTGTTTTACAGTATCACTATCTTCATTTCTATTTTTCGTTCCATCACCATTTAAGACATCAATAAGTTGATTTCTATTAGTAAGTTTCAAAACATTATTAAAATGTTCTTCTCCATTTAGAATTACTCCGCTGTTTACTATCGAATTTGTAAATAATGCATCTTGAATCAGGCTTTTAGAGCCACTAGATATATATTGAGAACCTATGTCTATTGTTAATAAGTCCTTTTTTATATATTTAAGTCCTTCTTGTGTACTTCCATTTCCATAAAATTTCAAAAATTCATCTACTCTATTGATTTTTCCATTTTCAATCTTTTTATTATAATCTAATATAACATCCAATGGTTCTTTACCGGATAACATTCTATTATATGTATTTGTTGAATCCAAATCAGAATTCATATCATCCGTTCCCATTCTTGTAGAAAATACATCTCCTTTATAACTTCCTAGTGCATTTAAATTACCTATTGTTCCGTCAAGGAAGTTATGTAACAGTGTATCAGCAGAGAATATAGCATATCCTATCCATTCATGGGCTAAATCTTTCTTAGATGAATTTATATGTTGATGATTTACACTTTTATGCAAATCTTTAACTTCTTTATCACTCATGCCGATTTTCTTTAAATATACTTTTGTTTCCTTAGTTGAAGGTATATTTGCTGTTATTTTCCACCTACGACCTTTACCTCCATCATAGTTATCACATAATGATGCTAATTTGGAGTAAATAAAGTATATCTTTTTTTTATCTTTAAGTTTTTTTTGTCTCGCTTCGTTTGAAAGCAATTTATATGCTTTTAAATAAAGTTTACTTTCTTCCGAACTTAAGCCG
Source organism: Catonella sp. (assembly GCF_052169795.1). Lineage (GTDB taxonomy): Bacteria > Bacillota > Clostridia > Lachnospirales > Lachnospiraceae > Catonella. The sequence goes on along the minus strand of NZ_JBQNBU010000048.1, from coordinate 10,859 downwards.
TAACTTGATTTCATCATAGATGAATATCCTTTTGATTCATAGTATGAATCGCTATTCAAATAATCATTTTCTGTCATTTTATATTCTTGACCTGATGATACAACAGTTATTCTTCCTCCAGTGACACATTCTAGATATGAGTTTGTTGTTAAAGCATATTTATCTTCATCGCCTACTATAAGTCTCCTATTTACATTTAACCATGGGGCGTAGCCTGCAAATCCAGGCATGCATTTGCTACCTGTCTTGGAGCATGTTCCAAATGACATAACATTTACTTCCGGTATATAATCTCCACTGTTCATTACTGGGTTTTTACCTATATATACTCCATGACAAAGTGGTAGATTTAATCTTCTTTGACAACTACCACAGCTACATTGTAACAATGCTCCTCTTACAAGATATTCATATTGTTCGCTCATTATTTTTCTCCCATTCATTTTTCTTTAATAAAATCTGTAGTTTCTAATCAATTAATATTTTTCTTTGAGGTACAGCTTTCTTTTTTACTCCTTTAGAATTTGCTTTTTCTTTTTTCAATATGTCTAACAAATGGTGATATATTGTATAATTTGTTACTTTTCCTAAATTTTCTTCTTTTTTTATCTCTATATATCGTATAATTTCCTCTATGTTCATAGTTGTATTTAAGCCTAATACTTGCATACAAAAAAATGTATCTAATGGATTTTGTGGTCTTAAATCAAGCATTTCTCTTGCAAAGTTTTTAAGTATCTTTGGATGTAATCCTACTTTGTCTTTTGATGAGTAGGGTGAATGTATTAGATTTACTGTATCAAATTCTGTACACATATCTTCAAAATCATCATATACGTAGCGAAGTCTTGCTCCTTCTTGTAGTTTAAATCTACATAGCTCTATCTCACTTTCTTTTGTAGATAAATCATCTGATGTAACTACAAAATGCTTTTGCATGCCATCTATTTTTTCTTTAGTTTCTTTTTTACATATTTTTACATAATGCCATATATTGGTTGGATGATATTCTATTTTAATATCTTTATTTAATGTGTAAACTTCTTGTTCATATAAAAATACGCCTTTAGATATGTTTATAAAATTATCTTCTACTTTTATATCTAATCCTGATATTATCCCAGTTGTATAACCTGTATAAAGTAAATCAGGTAGGTCAAAGGCGTGATTTACAAGCTCATTCATTTTCTCTGCTTTTAATATGACACCTTCACCAAACTTTGGTCTATATTTTACAAATCCTTCCATAGTTCCTCCTTATCTTGTGCCATCAAAGAAGTTAGATAGCCAGCCATCTGTTTCAAATGATAAGAACTCTTCATCTGTAGTGTATATACGCTCTCCGAGTCTATATACTGCCACCACTATGAATCCCCAGCTATTTTCTTCTGGTAATAAAAAGAATTTCATTTCACGTTCTATTATGTCATCCAAATCATCTTGTACTATTCTACCTTTATATTTGGCTAATATTTCATCTGTATCTGTAATGAAAAACTCTTTTGGATTTTTATATATATTGTATGTGTATTTTAAGTTTCCATCTGAGTCTTTTAAGAATAGTTTTAATGTTACATCTGCCATATTCCTTGATATGTGTCCATACATTGTTTTTCTTGAGTTGCCGTTTAATAATTCTTTTTCTTTTCCTTCGTGATTAAAGGCTGTTATTATATATGGGAATGCTGCTTTTTCACTTGATATGGCAATATCTGCATATCCAAACTTTACATCTTTTAGATATTGTATTGCTCCATCTACACAAGATAGTTTTAGCTCATATTTTGAATCTATATCTTTAGTATTACTTGATGTGGATTCTATTAATTTTCCGGGTATAAACTCTTTCAAAGCTTCTCTAAATATATCTATTTTGCAGCTTTGTCCTGTGAGCTTTAATATTGAAAACTCTGCTAAACTTCCATCTTCATAAATACTACCTATGAATTTTTTTACTATGTTATATATGTCTGCTTTTAGCAGTAGATTTATTTCAAATATACTTAAATACTGTGTTGGTATATCCTTTTGCAAAACTAGCAGATTATTTTCTCTTACATATAATCTCCATCTATTTACTACTACAAATTTTGTAGCTATTTCTTTTAGTTGTACTGTAGATATACCTATTCTTAGAGTCCCAGTTTTTTTATAAAACTCTTTTTTTACTTTTTCAGCCATATCAAATAGATAATAAAAATTACTTTTTACTGCATAATAGTCTGCTATACTTTTATGTTCGTAGTCTTTAAATCTTGTAGGTATTATATCTTCAGCCTTTTTATATTCTTCTTCTAATTCTTTATAAATATCATCTGTGCTTTTTAACTCATCTACTGCTCTAAATAAGTCTATGTCAAAGTGTTCCATTATTTCTTGTATATTTTTAAATCCATCTGTTGTATATGAATATACAAGCCCTATTTTTAACAACTGCATTATTCTAAATGTGAGGTTATTGCCCCCAAAGTCTGTATCGCCATTTTCATAAGCTGTTTTTATGTCAATCTTATAGGATACACGATTACTCTCAATAGAAAAACTGCATGATGATAAATCCGTTGTGCCACCACCACAGTCTATAATAAGTGCTTTGTACTCCTCTTTTGGTTCATAGTTTCCACTTTCAATCAGCGATGATATGGTGTTGTATAATACTGCAACACCTTCATCAAGCATTATTTCATCTTCTATTATGTAAGAAGGGAGTATTTCTTTAAATAATTTTTGAAACTGCTTTTTTTGTTTGACAGGGCTTGATATATGCAAATGTGTTATATCGCATTTAAACCGCTGTTTCGCAAGGTCTATTATATATTCTAAATATGCCTTTATAAGCTCTTTTCTCTTAATAAAGCTTCTATGACCATTTTTATCTATTATTTCTTCTTCTTTTTCAGAATCACTGACAAATCTTTTTATATCATAAAATACTGAAAAGCCATCTTCCATATGGCTAAGCTGAAATATACGACCTGCTTCATAACCAAATATGTATTCTATTTCATCATCTGCTATTGAACTAACCCCTATTATAGTTGGTAATGTGGGTACTATATTTTTATTGTTATCCAAGTGATATACATAATTTATATGATTTCTTTTTAATATGTTTTCATTTGGATCACCTTTTATTTCTTCAAAGTACGCATCATCAAGATATAACCCTGCTGTTGTATTTGATGTTCCAAAATCTATTGCAAGCGGCATTGCTATTTTTTTAAGCTTTCTTACCTCAAAATCAAGTACCTCTACTACACTAAAACTAATATACTTAGGCAGTAGAGGTCTATCCTCATAATATAACGAGTAAAAAAGGTCAGATGTTGCCCTATCCATACAATATAAGGCATAACTACGCTTATTTGCTTCAACGCATGGAATATCCTTTGACTTCGTGATATATAGTTTGTCAGTATCTCCATTTTTTTCTCTGATATTAAATATTGCACAAATCTCGCCATCATTTACAAGAATTGCATTCGTATTTACAAGTTCTTTTTCATATCCTATTGTAAAATTATCAAAAATTTCTGTTGATAAATTTTTATAGCATATTAATTTTGCACAGCCTCTGATTGTATTTCTTTTGAAATCAAGCTTTGCACTTTTTAATACTTGGGATAGTCTATCATTACCTTTTATGTCATATTCAGATATAAGCAAATGTTCTTTTCTTCCACGAAATCTCATTATTTGATATATGTATTCATCTTTATCAAAATCGGCTAGCATTCCGTTTACAATTTTTTCCTCGTAACATATATCTCTAAGCTCATATGTAGTCATAAGCTCCAGTTCTTCTCTTGTATAGTAATTCATGGCTATGTATCCTTTCATATCTTATAGTAGTTCAATCTCATCAAGATGTAGTGTTTGCTTAACTCCGCCAACTCCAAAGTGATTTTCCCAAAATATCCTTGGTTTATATCCTACTTCCAAAAACATATCTATTATGAAGTTCATTTTTTTAATCTGCTTTCCATCTTTTTTTATTCCTAAATATATGAGTATCCTATGTGGTTCTTCCTTCATCTGATATAGCAGCACATCTGGATAAATACTTTTTAGAGCATTTCTAAAATTGTACATCGAAGAACCAAGTTTTAGCTGGGTTAAAAGAATAGGCAAAATTTTATCTTTTTCATTTTTATTAAATGCTTTAAAGTTTTTTTCTATTTCTTTCCCAAAAACGCCTAAATCTATTTCTTCTTCTAACTGCAATAGATATATACTTTCTTTGCTAATCCCTTTTGATAAATCAATCTCACTTAAAAAATGAATTACTAAGTCAAAAAACTTTTCTTTAAACTCTATATTTTCTAAAAATCCTTCATTTAGAAATTTGCTAAACAGGTCATTAAATCTATAAAATGAGTTTATTTCTATATTTGTATTTTCAATTTCTTTTTGATTAAGGCTTGAGAAAGATTGCTCATACCATGGACTTATGTCATTTCCTTGCTTAAAAAAAAGCTCACTTGATTTTAAGTTGTTTTGTTTTGCTTTTATTACCATTTCCCATATATAATTCATGACTACACCTAAATTTTTCCAATGCAGTGATATTCTTGCATATACTCTTGCATTATAGTAGTTATATAGCTCATAAAATCCTCTACCAGATATTCTTCAATGTCAGCGGTTTTAAATGTAAGTAACAAGATTTTTTTATCCTGATTATTTAATATTTCATCATATAAAAATTCACTCATAGAATAGCTTTGTATGTTTGATAAATCAGCATCCAAAACTTCTACTTTTTCTAATGACAAAACATCACTGTATGGATTTTGATTTATAACTCTTTGTAACTGTGCATAGGTTGAAATCCTACTTTTGTATTCACTTTGTATCAAATCCGCTAAATTACTTTTATATATATTTGAAAGTACTTTGTATTCATAGCCTTCTATTTTGTATTTTGGACGAAATTCATAAAAAAGCCACTCTCTAGGTTGCATATCATCACAAGCAATAGTGATATTATGTTTGTTTTTCTTTTTGAAATATATATTTACATCTGTATTAGCTACAAGATGCTGTGAGTTTTTATAAAAAGTAGAGTTTAATACTATATGCTCATATTTTATACTGCCATTTATGCCTATTGGAAATGCACTTGTTTTTTCTTTTACTTCCCAGATATTCCATAATGGGATAATGTCTTCTAATACATTTAATTTTTTATAATCAATTTTATATTTTACAAAATCACCTTTTACGTTATCTGACTTTATTTCTTTTATGGATAGTGTATACATTCTGATTAAGTGTGCTATACAAAGTGTATTGTACATAACTGCGTTATTCATAAATGCTTTATATATCTCTTTTAGTTTATTTAGATATCTATCATCAAAATTTATTTCAAAAACTGCATCATATATTCCTTCTGTAGTTTCAATTTTGCCGTTAAATGTATTGTTTTCTTTTATTTGCATCAATTTTGAATATTTTTCTTTTATATATATGCTATCTAAACAGTATAATTCTCCGTTTGAAAGTGTTTCTTGTATTTTGACTATATCAATATCTTTTCTTTTTTCAGTTTCATATATTGGACAAAGAAAAGTATCTGTTTTGTCATACTTTGAATTTTCTATAACGCTTGTATATATTTCAATTTTTTCTTCTTTTCTTTCCAGTTCATCAATCACACTTTTTGATATTTTGGATATTTCTTTTCTTGTCATATCAAAGAGGTCTATCATAAATGATTCAGCCATTTGCTTATATAGTATTCTATCTGATATACTGTCCATTTCTAATATTCTATTATTTACATATTTTTCCACATTGAAATCTTCCTCATAAAATGGCTTTCTCATTTATGTTCCTCCGTTAACTGCACATCACATTATTTTTAAACTATATTTAGTATTATTAGTATCAGATATTTATATTTTATCTCTTGGTTTTTTCTTCATAGTGTAAAATATTATGTGTATAAAATTTTACACTATGTTTCTTTAATCTAAACTATTTTTATTTTGAATTTTCAGACACACCCTAGCATGAGCAGATATTTTTACAAAAATAGCTAATGCTCTTTTATTAGCATTATGCTAAATCACTAAAATTATATCACATATGATTCTAATTTTACTAAATTTTCTCCAATTCATATTTTATAAAGTTATTCAAAAAAGTGTATTATTTCTTAGTTGCTATGCAAAAATAATATACTTACTAGGAACATAATCAGCTAACCAAACTTTATCATTACCAGTGTAAAACTTAACCCCTTCAGAACACGCTTTAACACAATCAATCTTTAGCACTACAGGTTTCTCATCATGTCTTTTTCCAACTTGTAATGCAGTTTCTGTATCGACAGACAAATGAACATACTGTCTATTTTTAGGCAATAACCCATTATATTTTATTTTTTCAATAAAGCGCCTTGCTGTGCCATGATATAATACCTCTGGTGGAGCTTCTGCTTCTTTCAAAATTTTTAGTGGTATAGAATGACCATATAACGCTTTTATCTTCCCATTAAATATTTCATGACGTTTTTTATCAGAACGTTCTATCATAAGCAACAAATCTTCTGAACTTATACTATCCCAAATAGAAATTCTTTTTAAAGAACAAATTAGTTGGTTAATATCTACCCACCCTTCTTCATCTATCTCTAATTCATATTCCCAAGGAGCATGACGTAGAGCATACGAAACTTCCTTACTCAATTTTAAATAATCCATTTATTGTTCCCTCTTTTGTTTCTAATATTTTATAATCACTTGCTATAAATTCGAATAATCCATTACTATCAAGATAAATTGCATAATGTTTGATATCCCAAAATTCTGCTATTTCTTTGTTTAATTGTTTTAATTGTTTAACCCACTCAGAATCAATAATTTCAACAAGGGAATCATATGAACCTTCTAAAAAATTTGTGAATTTTTCTGTTGTATGTCTATGTGCTTGAACTGCATCAAACAAAATTCCTGAATTGAAAATCTTATCATCATTTTTTTCATCATAAAAATCAAACAAAAGCCATGCATCTCCACCAGGATAGAATAGATTCACTCCGCCTTCTGCAATATATGTAGATGGCACTGGGAATTCCCAAAGTTTTTTTATTTCCACTATTTAACACCTCCACTCATTCTAACTGTTGATACGCCTTGAGTTGACGCAAATGCTAGACGAAATTCAAGGAAAATTTGAGGAGAAAATTTCATCCCCTATAGGGGATGAATCATCCGTTTCGCTTGCCTTAATCAGTTAGTTTACTATTTAATTTAAATTTATTTACCACTTGTTTTTACAAGAAATTTAAAAGAGTTTACACAAAAAACTTGACACTACCCTTCACCTTCTTTAGCAATAACAACTCATAAAATCAAAGAACACTAAATGTGTCTCTGATAATTATATATTTCAAGTTATAACTTACTGCCTGAAATATATCCTTAATTGTCAAATTTGCCTAACTTAATTTGACAATTCAAGCTATTCAATTCTTCTTCAATTTATTCTATTGATTTTCAAAACTAACGAATTTATCCATTTCTACTCTTCTATGAACTCCAAACTTATCCTATCAACCTTTATTTTTACATATTTCCCATACATATATTGATAGTCTTCAAACACTTCATCTTCAATCAAAATATTTGCATCCAAAATCCCGTGTTCTGTTAATAATCCACTTATTTCATATGCAAATGAATTACCATCCCTATAAAATTGTTTTTCTTTACCTTGCTGTTCAACTATTTCAAATTCATCAAGTACAGTAATTCCGACTGATATAGGATAACTTTGTCCTTCCTTTATAATATACGGACAAACATTTGCAAAACCAGTCAGCGTAACTTCATTAATAGTCACTGTCACTTCTTCTTCAATATCTTTATTTATATTCCTAATTAACGCTATATATTTCATTTATTTTTCTCCTTACTAGTCTATAGGATTAATTTCTTTTATATTTTTTCCATTCAACATTTTCCAAAAATCTTTTCCACTCTCTACATGGTAAGTAGTTATTTCACCAATACTATTAGTTCCTACAAATTCAAATTTAGAAAGTCCCTTTTTACTACTATTTTCCATAAACCTTGTATATCCTGTCCTAATTTCTCCTTTATATTGATATTGAACTTTATAACCATTGTTCATAACATCTATAGCACCATCCAAATAATCATCTGCTGTATTATACATCCATTTAAATTCTTTACCGTGTTTTTCAAAATGCCCCTCTAACTTTTCTAAAGACCCAAATTTAGCTTTACCAACCCCATCAGAAATCACATCATCAACATTATTAACTAGCGTTTTTGTTCCTTTTTCTGCAACTTCTTCTATTACGTCTTCGCTTGTTTTCTTAAATCCTTTTCCTATTACATCTTCTGCTACTTTTCCTGCTACAGTATTTACTCCTGGAGTCTTTATTTTATTTACTACTGCTTTTCCACCTTTTATTATTAATGGTACTGCTACTGCTAGGGCTGCATTTTTTATTCCTTTCATAACTGATTGTCCTAGGTTTACTTCTTTTTTTCCTTCTACAAATGCTTGTCTTGCTGCGTCTTCTCCTGTACCTATAATAAATCCTGATACTGCTTCCGCTACTAATTTTGCTCCTTCTCCCAGTTTTTTTGCATTGTCTATGCCTCCTGATATGGCTCCTGTTACTGCTCCTGTAAATCCATTAAACATATACTCTTTTATGTCACTTACTTCTCCTCTTACTACATCTCCTACTGCTAGTCCTGCTACTACGTTTGTAAATACTTTTGCTTTATCAAAGTCTTATTCTTGTGAAGTTCATATTATAGGCTACTTTATACTCTATTGTAATTTATTAAGAAATTCCCTAATTATTCTGCCTAAAATATTATCCATTGATTCCATTTTCCTCATTTTTTTCATAAGTTCATTGTTATTAACTATAAGATCTTTATTATTTTCATTAATTAATAACCTTAATGAATCAATACACATCTCGAATAGTTCCTTATCTTTTGTTTCAACAAGAGATAATATTATATTAATTTCTCTTATATCTCCTTCTTCTTCAAAGCAGTATACTAATCTTTTTTTCCAATTTAACGGTTTATCCATTATATTTTTTTTCAGCAAGTCCCAATCATTTTCAGAAAAATCTTCCAATATGCTCATCGCTTCATTTACTCCAACATCATACCAATAATCATCTGAAACATTATCACCAGACATTTCCATTATTAATTTGTCGAATTCCTCATATTTCATATATTTACCTCCTCTAATTTTTTGGATCAACCCCTGGTGTTGGTTTACCTCCAACTGGATATCCAGCAGTTATTTTATCGTATTCTTTAATAACATCTATTTCAACACCATCTACAGTCCCATTATGCAATGTTGTAGTTATTCCATTTGTTGTTCTGTTTCCAACTGCTGGCATATCGCCAATTTGTTTTATAGAGCTAATAATTTTTTCATCACTCCATGAGTCAGGAAACATTGTACTTTTTTTAAGCTTAGAAATTGTTCCATCTGGAAACTGATGATAAAATTGAACAAATTTAGTACCATCTGAATTTTTCTTCAGAACCTCTACTGCATAATTTGGATTTGCATCATTCTAAAAATTCGAACTATACTGCCATTTATTTCATATTTATTTTAAAATCTTCCATAATTCATCGCCAATTTTTCCCAATGGTTCATTGGCTTTTATACGCTCATCAAAATCTGCTTTCCATATAAAGAATTCAGATAACCCGCCTCTTGGTGGATATAAATTTTTATAGATTGATTTTATTTCATTTATAACACTATCCAAATCTACATAATTATTATCTATACATTGATTTAAAAGCTTTATTACATATTTAACCTCTGATATTTGATAATCAATATCCCCATTTTCATTTGCTTCTAATATTAAAATCAATTCGCTAAATAATTTTTTTAAATTATCTATAGTTAGTTTATTTAAACTCATTACTATACCTCCTATTTTATAGGTGTTTCACTTAAAGGTTTTACATCATGAATTTTCCATGGTTCTGAAACAAAAATTTGATTACAATTCTCTCCCCCAAGGTAAATACCTCCTTGATATCCAACTGGGCCTTCATATATTATGGTTCCCTTAGGAATTTTTATTGCATATGTTGATTCTATTGTAGAAGTACCTGTAAGTACACCTGTTTTAGGATCAATCCATTGTGCTTTAACTGCAGAATCTATCCGTACTTTTGCTACCGATTCGGCTGGTTCTCTTGTAAACCACTGTCCAAGTGCATTTTGCTCTTTACCTGGAATTGTTAATCCGCCTTCTTTACCTGAGCGATATAAAATTATGTCTTCATCCAAAGTTTCTATATTATACTTCCCTGATATGAAATTTGATGCAGGATTTCCCCTTACTTCAGCCAAAGGTCCAGGATTTTCAATCATATTATAAGCATATTTAGTTTTCGTATTACTTAGACCCTTAGAAATCATTTCATCAGAATTATTAGCAAGTGATTTAGCTCCTTTTTCCGCTACCTCTTCTGTTACTTCTTCGCTTGTTTCCTTAACTGCTTTTTCTACTACTTCTTCTACTGCTGTATTTACTCCTTGTGTCTTTATTTTATTTACTACTGCTTGTCCACCTTTTATTATTAATGGTACTGCTACTGCTAGGGCTGCATTTTTTATTCCTTTCATAACTGATTGTCCTAGGTTTACTTCTTTTTTTCCTTCTACAAATGCTTGTCTTGCTGCGTCTTCTCCTGTACCTATAATAAATCCTGATACTGCTTCCGCTACTAATTTTGCTCCTTCTCCCAGTTTTTTTGCATTGTCTATGCCTCCTGATATGGCTCCTGTTACTGCTCCTGTAAATCCATTAAACA
>NZ_JBQNBU010000047.1:0-17349 GCF_052169795.1 Catonella sp. | reverse complement strand
CACTGTTAGCTTTAATAACATCCTCCGGCATTAAGTGTATATGTGCATCTATTTTGGGTATTTCTTTCCAATTAACCATAGTTATCTCCTTTTAAATTTGAAGTTGTCGCTTTCAAATTATTTAGCAAAGTTGACGCTCCGAATGATAACATTTCAGACTCGCTCCGGCATCCGCTTCGCTACGCCTAATGCGCTCGCTTAGAATTTATCATTCGGAGCTGTCATCTAAAAGATTTAGATAATATTTGTACTCAGTTTTATAGTTAGCTGTCATAGAAAGTCTGAAGGAAGATTATTATATTAAATACCTATAAGAATAATACCTTTGCAGCCCTACCTCCATCGCTCCATTGTAGCTAATGTACTCGTCAATATCAGATTATAATCTATAATAATTCAGTCAAACAGCTGGAACTGATAATGCCTAAGCGAGCGCATTAGGTTTTTCGTGAAACTTTGTTAGTCTACAACATCCTCCTACAGAAAAACCGGAGCGAGTCTGGACATTTATCAGTGAAAGCGTGACTTAGTCATATAAATACATATAATCGAGTACATTAGCCCTACAACTTCTAATTTAGTTATCAATCCTATAAACCATATCACCGGTATTCCAAATATACATGATTGCTGACACAGGCTCTTTTCCTTCTATCCGAATCCATCCTGTATATGTTGTATAATATCCAAAGTATCCTTCTATTAAAATTTCAAACTCTGCATTTGAATACTCTTCCATATACTCAATTAAACTTATGGCTTTTCCTGAAAAATCACCTTCATAAACTGTTCTGTCAAATATCAAAATACTACATTCATCTAAATCGCTGTCATAAAACAAAACTTCTCCGGAATATATTTTTTCTCCGTCTTTCGTATATTGAAATATTTTATTAAGCTGTAATGTCAAAATATTGTTCCTAAATGTAATTTTCTTTATCTTACTATCATGCAAACTAAACAGAATATTGCTATTCCTATCATGTATTAAATCCATCTTAACCCTCACTAATTTCAATTTATCTTTTACTGATTTCTTTAGCTAATCTACTCTTTGACAGTTTCCCATTTTTAATATGTTTCAATAAAACTAAAGGATTATAACTGTAAGACAATCGTATTTTGTAATAGTTTATCCACTCAATTACTGCAAATGCCAGAATGAAAATTGCAGATATCATAACAGTTACATTGACATAATTAAGTATAATTATCGGAATACCAAGGCATAATAAAAGAAAATCAATAATTTTAAGTATGCTGTATATCTTTCTTGTATTTGTTATGGCAAATTTTGGTGTGGATAGCCTTTTTAACAGAATTAACCAGTATATTGAGCCTTGAATAAGGATAAAACTCAATACAGCCAACGGATATATGACAGAAATTAACATTTTTGTATTTATAAGCCACTTTTTGAAAATAAAAAAACATATCCAAAATGATATTACAGCCACAAGTTCTCCAGTCCATAATTTGGTAAGTTCTTGTTTTATCTTACTTTTTGGTGATTTCATGCTTTTCCTCTGTAAATATGTTAAATGTTGCTTTTAATCCAGTTATCTAAAAAATCCATTTGTTCCTTTGTATGAAACCAATGTTCTCCACCGGGCATAACCGTTATATTTGCATTTATTTTTTTGGAAAAATCAGTTATTGTACTAATTTTATTTATTACCTCGTCAAATTTATTTCAAACACCCAATATACTCTCTAATCTTTTCATTCAATTTCTCCTCTTTATCCACTAAATCAGGGCAAAATCCTGTTATTCCGTAGCTAATCATGCTATAAAGTGCAATAAAACGATAAAAATCAGCGGATTTTTTGTCACCGGCAGCTTCATTTTTTTCTATTTCCTTTATGTCACATACCGATTCAAAAGTCTGCCTGTTCAATATTTTTTGCATAAAATCCCAGGCTTTTTCTTCTGTATCATTACTATTTTTAGGAGTTGACCAAACTTTTTTCATTTGTTCTACTCTGAATTTTTTATCTGCTGTTTTTCCTTTCTCATTATATATATGTGCCTCCAATCCCCATATAAACAGAATAAAATCCCATACATTATAGTTAATCTTTGCAGGAATATCTATATTGGTCAGTTCACATACTTTTAAAGCATTATCATCATCTCCTACAACATATAACCAATATGCCAGTTCACATAAGTTAGTCGCATCGGCACCGCTTGTAAATGAGCATTTCTTGATCAGCTTTTTACAAAGACTGATGATTTTCTTCTCCTTATGACTTTCCATAATTTCTTCAAATAACATATTCTACCCCCATTTCCTATTAAAAATGCTAAGTCATGGTTTTACCTCTAACTTAGCATTTTCAAAATTTAATTTATTATCTTAGTTATCACTGTTTTCATCGGCATTTTCAACAATTTCTTCTACTGTTGCCTTATCATCTTCCCTTACCTTAGCTATCTTGGCTATCACATTATCTCCGTCTACATTCATAAGCTTAACTCCTGAAGTAATTCTTCCTAGAGTTGATATACTTTCAACTGCCATACGGATGATAATTCCGGCTTTTGTGATAAGCATAATCTCGTTATTGTCATTTACTGACTTCGCACCTATAACAAGACCTGTCTTTTCTACTATCTTGTAGCATTTTACACCCTTTCCGCCGCGGTGCTGGGTGGTAAATTCTGAAATCTCTGTTCTCTTTCCGAGTCCGTTTTCAGAAACTATGAGAAGTTTAGCTCCCTGTGTATCAAGCTGCATTGCCACTATTTCATCAGTGTCATCTATGGTCATACCGATTACACCCATAGAAGTTCTTCCTGTAGGACGCACATCTTTTTCATTAAACCTTATGCACGTACCGTTCTTTGTAACAAGGAAGATATCATTTTCATTGTTAGTCAGTTTAACTTCTATAAGATCATCATCTTCTCTTAAGTTAATAGCCTGTAATCCGGTTTTTCTTATATTCGCATATTCACTTAGAGCAGTCTTTTTAACTATACCTCGCTTGGTAGCCATAAATAAATATCCGTCAGTCTTTTCTTTTCTGATATTTATAACTGCCTTAACCTGCTCATCAGGCTGAAGCTGTAAGAGATTTACCATAGCTGTACCTCTGGCTGTACGGCTTGCCTCCGGTATCTGGTATGCTTTAAGCCTGTATACCCTTCCCTTATTGGTAAAGAAAAGTATATAGTGATGGGTTGTAGTCATAAGGAGATCTTCTATAAAATCTTCCTCTATGGTCTGCATACCCTTTATTCCCTTACCGCCTCTGTTCTGGCTTTTGAAATTATCGGTTGTCATTCTCTTGATATAACCCATATTGGTCATTGCAATTACGGTATTTTCATCAGGAATGAGATCGTCATTGGTAATATCGGAATCATCAGCCACTATCTGGCTTCTTCTCTCATCACCGTATTTATCTCGAATTACTGTGATTTCTTCTTTTATTACACCAAGTAATTTCTTAATATCCCCTAAGATTTCTTTTAATTCTTTAATTCTTTCCTGTAAGCTGTCATACTCGCCCTGAAGTTTCTCTCTTTCAAGTCCTGTAAGAGCCCTCAGACGCATATCTACTATAGCCTGAGCCTGCACATCATCAAGGCTGAATCTCTCTATAAGTTTTTCTTTGGCTTCTGCAGTAGTCTTAGAACCTCTGATTATACTTATTACTTCGTCTATATAATCAAGAGCCATAAGAAGTCCCTGTAAAATATGTGCTCTTTCTTCTGCTTTGTTAAGCTCGTACTGACTTCTTCTCCTTACTACATTTTCCTGATGCTCAAGATAGAAACCAAGCATCTGCTTAAGGTTCATAACCACAGGCTCATTATTTACAAGCCCGAGCATATTTGTACCGAAGGTAGTCTGAAGCTGGGTATGTTTGTACAGCTTTTTAAGGATAATATGTGGATTTACATCACGTCTTAACTCTATACATATACGCATGCCGTTTCTGTTTGACTCATCACGAAGCTCTGTAATTCCGTCTATTCTCTTGTTTTTCACCATATCGGCTATATATTCTATAAGCCTTGCTTTATTTACAAGATATGGAAGTTCAGTAACAACTATGCGGTTCTTACCATTTGCCATAGGCTCTATGTCGGTCACCGCACGAACTATAATCTTACCTCTGCCTGTTCTGTAGGCTTCTTCTATGCCGGCTCTGCCTAATATATGTGCACCGGTAGGAAAATCAGGACCTTTTACTATTTGAAGAATTTCATCTATTTCAGTATCTCTGTCTTCTTCCACTTTATTGTCTATAATCTTATTTACAGCATTTATAACTTCTACAAGGTTATGTGGCGGAATATTGGTAGCCATACCTACTGCTATACCTGATGCTCCGTTTACAAGCAGGTTAGGATATCTTGAAGGAAGCACTGTAGGCTCTTTTTCTGTTTCATCAAAGTTAGGTATGAAATCTACGGTATCCTTTTCTATATCTGAAAGCATTTCCACAGAAATTTTGCTAAGCCTAGCCTCTGTGTACCTCATAGCAGCTGCCCCGTCTCCGTCCACAGAGCCGAAGTTTCCATGTCCGTCTACAAGCATATATCTGGTAGACCAGCTCTGAGCAAGATTTACAAGGGCTCCATAAATAGAACTGTCTCCATGTGGGTGGTATTTACCCATGGTATCGCCGACAATTCTGGCACATTTTCTATGTGGCTTGTCAGGAGTATTGGAAAGCTCCTTCATTGCATACAGTATTCTTCTTTGTACAGGTTTAAGTCCATCCCTTACATCAGGTAAGGCACGTGACGCAATTACTGACATAGCATAGTCTATGTAGGAATCTTCCATAGTCTTTTTTAAGTCTACTTCATTAATCCTGTCAAAAATATTCTCGTCCATTCTCTTATCCTTTTCCTTACATTTTAACTTATAAAGATAAATTTCATCTTTTAAGCTTTTACTGTTCTAAAATATTATTATATCATAAATTTTGATTAAATAATATACTTTTGAAAAATCTTATTTTATGATACAAGTGTCAAAAGTATAAAATTTTTTGCAAGCTTGCTTGCAAAAGAATTTATTATCTTTTGACATGCAAAAAAATGAGCGGATTACGAATATTTTTGCAAGGATTGCGATAAGCGAAGCTATAGCAATCCTGTATCAATGGTCATCAAATACTTTTGACGCCCACATCATTTTATTGTATACTTAAAAAAGTTGATTTGGGTTTAGTTTTATTATTATGTTAGGAGGTAATAATGAATTACTCTGTACAAATTGACATGCCTGAGCTTGATTCTGAAATAATCGAACAAATTGAAACAGCGGGTGAGGCAGCTTCAAATGATAGTAGCAATATTTATCTGTTTGTATTTCTTTGTATTTGTTTACTTATTATAAGTTATTTACTTTATTTTAAGTATGAGTTGGTTTATGAAATAACTGAAAGTTGGAAAAGTTATAGTTCATCAGATTGTTCTGATTTATACCGAATAAGTTGCCAGATTGGAGGAGTTACTTCATTTATATTAGTTTTACTACTAATCATAAGTTATATTTTTGATATTAATTTATTTAGTTTTTTCGGTTTAGACTAAATATTTTGCAATTGTTTGGTAATATCCCTCATGGTCACAGACCTAAAATACAGTATTCTATTGTGTTATTCGAAACAACAGGTCTGTGACTTATGAGGAATTATTTAAACTTAGACGTTTATTTTAATAATCTGGTTTTATATATCCAAATTCCTTACATACTTAGCATTCTGCTCTATAAACTCTCTTCTTGGCTCAACCTTGTCTCCCATAAGAGTGTTAAAGGTTAAATCTATTTCAGAAGCATTTTCTTCGTCCATCATAACTTTGAGAAGTACACGTCTTTCAGGATCCATTGTTGTTTCCCAAAGCTGCTCTGCATCCATCTCTCCGAGACCTTTATAACGCTGAATCTTATTATTGCTGTCACGTCCGATTTCAGACATTATGTTCTCAAGTTCTTTGTCATTGTAAGCATACCGGATTTTATTACCTTTTTCCACCTTGTAAAGAGGTGGCTGTGCAAGATAAACATGTCCCTGCTTAATAAGCTCCGGCATAAAACGGTAGATAAAAGTAAGCATAAGGGTATCTATATGTGCTCCGTCTATATCCGCATCAGTCATTATAATAATTTTCTTATATCTTAATTTAGATATATCAAAATCGTCATGAATTCCTGTACCAAAGGCAGTTATCATTGACTGAATTTCTTTATTTTCTAAGATTTTATCAAGTCTTGACTTTTCTACATTAAGAATTTTACCTCTAAGCGGAAGTATAGCCTGTGTAGCCCTGTCTCTTGCATCTTTTGCAGAACCGCCCGCAGAATCTCCCTCTACAAGATAAATTTCACAGTTATCAGGATTTTTATCCGAACAGTCAGCTAGTTTGCCCGGAAGATTCATATACTCAAGAGCTGTCTTTCTTCTGGTTAAATCTCTTGCTTTTCTGGCTGCATCTCTTGCTCTCTGGGCTAATAATGCCTTTTCAACTATCATTTTACCCACGGCAGGATTTTGCTCAAGGAATATCATAATCTGTTCACTTGCTATGGTTTCAACTGCTCCTCTTGCCTCACTGTTACCAAGCTTTTGCTTAGTCTGTCCTTCAAACTGTGGCTCAGGAATTTTGATGCTGACTATGGCTGTCATTCCTTCTCTTATATCCTCACCTGTAAGAGCGGGATCACTGTCCTTAACAAGCTTCATAAGCTTTGCATATTCATTGAAAGTCTTTGTCAGGGCATTTCTAAATCCTGTAAGATGGGTTCCGCCCTCAGGAGTATTTATATTATTTACAAAGCTGTAACAGCCTTCGTTGTAGCCATCATTGTGCTGGAGAGCCACTTCTACCTGAACTGTACCTTTTCTTCCTTCACAATAAATGATTTTATCATAAAGTACAGTCTGATTTTTATTTAAATAACTTACATACTCCATAATTCCACCTTCATAGTGGAAGCTATCTGTCTTTTTATTCTCTTCTCTTCTATCAGTAAGGCTGATTCTGAGTCCCTTTGTAAGAAAAACCATTTCTCTGAGACGATGCTTTATAGTTGCATAATCAAATACTGTCTCTTCAAATATTTCACTATCTGGTAAAAATGTAACTGTTGTACCATGTCTTTCTGTGACACCTATTTCGGCAAGCTCTGTAACTACCTTTCCTCTTTCATAACGCTGTTTATAAGCCTTTCCATCTATTTCTACCAATACTTCAAGCCATTCAGAAAGAGCATTTACAACAGAAGCACCTACTCCATGAAGTCCTCCTGATACCTTATATCCGCCACCGCCAAATTTTCCACCGGCATGAAGTACTGTAAATACAACCTGTACAGCAGGAAGTCCCGACTTTGCATTAATACCTACAGGTATTCCACGACCGTCATCTACTACAGTTATAGAATTATCTTCATTTATAAATACTTCTATATGACTGCACTCACCTGCAAGTGCTTCATCTACGGAATTATCCACTATCTCATATACCAGATGGTGAAGTCCCTTAAGGGATGTAGAACCAATATACATACCGGGCCTTTTTCTAACTGCCTCCAGTCCTTCAAGTATTTGAATCTGGTCAGCTCCGTATTCTGCACTCATTTTTTTACCTCACTTTAATAATCAATTTTACCGCTATTTATCTTATATATCCTGCCGTCAGCCTTTTTATTTTCCACAAATTCTTCAAGACCTGTACAGGTAATTATAGTCTGTATATCGCCTATACTATCTATAAGATAATTTTGTCTGTTCCTGTCCAACTCTGAAAGTACATCATCTAAAAGCAATATAGGATTATCTCCTGTCTTTTTCTTAAATAGCTCTATTTCAGATAGCTTAAGTGAAAGAGCCGTACTCCTTTGCTGCCCCTGAGAACCATATTTTCTTACATCATTTTTATTTATATAAAAAGTTATATCATCCCTTTGAGGACCTGTTAAGGTAGTTTTCTGATAAATATCACTGTTTCTACCTGATTTTAATTTATTTTTAAAATCTTCCTCAATAACATTAGGATTATATTCTATATCAAGTTCTTCCTTACCTCCGGAAAGTTTACTATGAATTGGCTTTATTATTTCATTAAGCTCAGATATAAATTTTCTTCTGCTCTTTATAATTTCCAAGCCTGTACTTACAAGCTGTTCATCCCATACATCAAGTGTTTCTGAAAGTCCTGTGTCATAACTTATCTGTTTTAGAAGATTATTTCTCTGAACTAATATCTTATTATATTTTGAAAGATTGTACAAATATATCCGCTCTATTTGGGATAGTTCCATATCAATAAATCTTCTTCTTTCAGCCGGTCCGTCCTTTATCATACTAAGGTCTTCCGGAGAAAATAAAATAAGCTGTGCTATACCAAATACATCTGTAGACTTATGTACAGGTATGCCATCTATTGCCATAGATTTTGACTTACTTTTTTTCAAATGAAGATCAACTTTTCTATCTAAACCATTTTTACTAAAAATAACCCTTACATGTGACTCATCTCTGCCTATGGTTATCATTTCTTTATCTTTGCTGTTTTTATGAGATTTAGTAGTAGCTGCTACATATATCGATTCAAGTATATTTGTCTTTCCCTGTGCATTATCTCCATATATGATGTTGAGACCTTTTCCAAATGCAATGTTGATATTATCTATATTTCTAAATGCATTAAGTGCAAGAGACTTAATTATCATTTGTCTCAACCTTTACTTCTTCACCATTAAAAGAAACTATATCACCCGGAACAACCTTTCTCCCACGCCTTGTATCCGTCTGACCATTTACTGATACTGAACCATTTTGAATATAAAACTTTGCTTCTACTCCATTATCCACACATCCGGCAAGTTTGATAAGTTGCCCAAGTTTTATATAATCATCTTTTATTTTTATAACCTGCATAGATACCTCCACTTATATATATATTTAAATATCTTCAGGATTAAAGTTTACAGGAAGAACAATATATAAATAACTTTCTTCTTTATTTTTTATCGAACATGGTGCTTTTGCATTTAAAAAATAAATATCTATATTATCATCTTCTATTACTTTTAATGCATCCATAACAAGTACCGGATTGAAAGCTATTAATATATCTTTTCCATCTTTAGATAATTCCATGTCATTGTCTACACTTCCGGCAGCTGTTTTTATTCTAAAATTTATATTATTTTCTGTTATATTAAGTATTACAGGTTTTTTTTCTTTTTCAGTAATAAAAGGCAGTGCTGAATTCATATTTTCAAGAAATTCTCTTCTGTCTATATTAATTTTAGTTTCATAATCGCTTGAAATCATTTGATCAACATTATAAAATTCACCATCTATAAGTCTTGAATTAACAGTAGTATTGTTAAATTCAAAAACTATGTGTTTTTTTGAGAAATAGATTACAACTGTATCATCTACTTCTCCGGAAAGTATTTTACTTATTTCATTTAAAGTTTTACTTGGAATTACAGCTTTAATATTTTCATGTTCTCCTTTAAGTAAAACTTTTCTTATAGATATTCTATGTCCATCAAGAGCTATCATTCTTAAATAATTGTTATTAACTTCTAAAAGTTCTCCTGTCATTACTTTCATATTTTCATTAACTGATACTGAAAATATTGTCTGTTTAATCATTTCTTTAAGAGTATATTGTGAAATTTCAATCTTATTTATTATTTCAATATTAGGTAAAATAGGAAATTCATCTATACTTTGCCCATCTATTGTTGAAGTTTTTTTACCACATTTTATTATTGCTTTATAATTATTATCTGTATTTATTTCAACTAAATCATTTGGAAAGCCTCTAATTATGTCAAAAAATATTTTTGATTTTAAGGCTATACCTCCTGATTCTATAATTTCTCCATTAATAACAGTTTCTATTCCGAGTTCCATATCGTTAGCAAGAAGCCTTATACTATTGTCAATTGTTTTTATAACTATACATTCAAGAATAGGTAAGGTGGTTCTGGAAGAAATAGCTTTTATTACAATATTAATTCCTTTTATTAAATCACCTTGATTTATTTTTATTAACATAACTTCTCCTTAGCAGTTTATTTTATCTTAGCAGGTGGATAAATTCTATATAAATAAAATATATACTTCGTAGTAGTAGGAACTGTGAATATGTTTATAAGCAAATAAAATAGCATAAAATCAGTGTTTTAAGCATTTTATAAGTGTGTGGAAATAAAATATATTTGAAAATAGCTATTCACAGCTTACAAACATAATAATTCAAATTATCCAATGATTATCACAAAGTTATAAACAATGTATTTTTAAGAAGAAATGAGTTTTTTAATTACATCAAGTTTAACTGAAAGTTCAGTATTATTTGATTTTTTCTCATTTTCAAGATCATCTTCTATTTTTTTAATTCCATGAACTATTGTAGAGTGATCTTTTTTACCAAGTTTAGATGCTATTTCTTTTAATGAAGCAGAGGTAAGCTGTTTACATAAATACATAGCAATCTGTCTTGGATAAGCTACATTACTGCTTCTATTGGAAGAGCGAAGCTGATCTATTGAAAGCTCATAATGGCTTGCTACTACATCTATTATAGTATCAATAGTTATAACATTTTTAACATTTGGATTAATAATGTCTTTTAGTGCATTTTTTGCTATTTCTAAAGTAGCTTCAGTATTTACATTTACAAGTTTATTAAGAGCAGTTACTTTTTTATATGCTCCTTCTAATTCTCTTATATTTGAATTTACATTTGTAGCTATATAGTTAAGTATCTCATCACTAAGATGTTCTTGTTCAAGTTCACAGCGTTTCTTTAATATAGCCATCCTTGTTTCATAATCAGGAGGATTAATTTCTGAAAGCATACCACTTCCAAATCTGGATTTAATCCTGTCTTCAATATTAGTAAAGTCCTTAGGAGGGCGGTCTGATGAAATTATTATTCTTTTTCCTGCCTGATAAAGTTCATTAAAGGTATGGAAAAATTCTTCTTCAGTCCTTTCTTTTCCTATAACGAATTGAATATCATCAATAAGAAGTGCATCTATGTTACGATATTTTTTTCTAAATTCTTTAGAAGCAAGGACTCCTTCCTTTATAGCTTCAATAACTTCATTAGTAAATTGTTCACTTGTAACATAAAGAACCCTTGCATCTTTTTGATTTTCAAGGATGTAATGAGCTATTGAATGCATCAAGTGTGTTTTTCCAAGTCCTACACCACCATATATAAAAAGAGGATTCCAGTTAGTGCCCGGATTTTCTGCAACAGAAAGAGCAGCTGCTGTAACAAGGCGGTTATTATCTCCAACTACAAAAGTATCAAAGGTATAGTTGGGGTTAAGGTTAGCACTTGCAGCCCTTTCCCTAAGCAGGTTATGTTCATTTTTCGTAGCATCATAACTGCCCAATTCTTCTTTAGATATAAATTTAAGATTATATGACTTGGATGTAACAGTTTCAATTGAATTCTTAATAAAGGCATAAAACTTTTCCTTAACATAAGAATCATTGTGTTGATAAACTTCATCATCCATTAAAATAACAACTGTATCATCATTTTCGTCATAAACCTTAAGAGGTTTAATAAAAGTTTTAAATAATACCGGCTTTATTTCAAAATCATTTTCAAGCATTTCCAGTATCGCATCCCAATTTTTGCTAACTAATTGTTTCATAAGACAAAATACTCCTTTATACATATATTCTATCGCAAAATAAGATAAAATACAACCTAATATATTAAAGAGTTATTCAAGTTATCCACAAAAATATGTTAATAACTTGTGGATAAGTGAGTAAATATACAGTATTATATAAGTTATCGACATTTATAGAATAAGATTATAAACATTATAACAAATTACTGGAAAACAATAAAAATGGGAATTTATTAAAATAATCACAACTTATCCACAACTTATAAACATTATGTGGATAAGTGAGTAGATATTTGTAGAATAATTGTGAATAAATTGTATAAGCTACAGTCTACACTAATAGAAGAAATAAAAAGTAAAAAAAGAAACTTTTATCTTGATTTTTAAGAAATATGCTGATATTATAAGGGTTGATTGTATTTAATCGCTAAATTTGAGTGAGTTAAGGAGGTGTACCAAATGAAGATGACATTCCAGCCTAAGAAGAGGCAGAGATCAAAGGTTCATGGATTCCGTAAGAGAATGAAGACAGCTGATGGCAGAAGAGTATTAGCTAGAAGAAGAGCTAAGGGCAGAAAGAAATTATCTGCATAATCAGTTACAATAACAATAAGGACACAGGCCTTGCCGGTGTCCGTTTGTTTATCAAGGAAAAATATGTTACCTAATTCGTTGAAGAATTCAAGGGAATTCAAAAAAGTTTATGATAATGGAAAGTCTTATGCCAACAAGTATATGGTTATGTATATATATGACAATGGAGCTGAAGAAAATAGAGTAGGCATATCAGTTAGTAAAAAAGTTGGCAATAGTGTGGTTAGGCATAGAGCAACCAGATTGATAAGAGAGAGCGTAAGGCTTAACAAAGAAAAGATTAAAAGGGGTTATGATATCGTTATTATAGCCAGAGGAAGTATTAAAGATAAGAAATATAAAGATGTAGAGAGTGCATATCTTCATTTATGTAAATTACATCACTTGCTCCAAAAGGAAAGAGATGATTAAAATTGATAAAGAGATTTCTTATATTTTTAATAAAAATTTATAAAAATCATATATCTCCTTATAAAGGGAGTCCTGTGTGCAGATTTATTCCATCTTGTTCAACTTATGCCATTCAGGCTATTGAAAAGTATGGGGCATTAAAGGGCTCTTATTTGGCTGTAAAGAGAATTATGAGATGTCATCCTCTGTCAAAGGGCGGTGTTGATTTTGTACCTTAAAGAAAGATTTAGGAGGAAGGTAGTTTGATCCAACAAGTATTTGCACTAACTCAGTATAATGGTGCCATAGTAGGGCCTATTGCAAGGATACTTGCATATATAATGAATGGTATTTATGCAGTATTTTCTTCAATCGGAATAGAAAATGCTGCTCTTTGTATTGTATTATTTACATTTATAATGAGAGCTTTTATGATTCCTATTTATTACAAACAGCAGAAGGTAGGAAAGCTCACATCAAAAATGAGTCCTGAACTTCAG
The DNA here is from genome assembly GCF_052169795.1 of Catonella sp. Classification (GTDB taxonomy): domain Bacteria; phylum Bacillota; class Clostridia; order Lachnospirales; family Lachnospiraceae; genus Catonella. The sequence continues at coordinate 4,217 of NZ_JBQNBU010000047.1, read as the reverse complement.
GAAATTTCTAAAAAATATAAGGGTAAGCGTGATGCAGAGTCACAGAGAAAGATGCAGCAGGAAACTCAGGCAGTTTATGAGAAATATGGTTCGAATCCATTGTCGGGATGTTTACCTATTCTTATCACATTTCCTATAATGCTTGGTCTTTATAGAATAGTTCAGAGTATGCCTGCTTACATGCCTGCTATAAGAAATCTTTATGAGGGTATTGCCACTCCTCTTATGGAGCAGCAAAATTATGCTGATGTAATTACTAAAATAGCAGATAGTAATACTGTAAAATTAGTTACAGAGGGTGATAAGAGTGTTATATTGAACTCCGTTATAGATGTACTTGCTACATTTAACCATGATAAATGGGAAACTCTTAAAACAAGTTTCAGTGGCATTTCAAATATAATAGCCACTAATTCTACTGAAATAGAACATATAAATAATGTATTTGGACTTTTTTCAATATCAGATGTACCGGGATTTTCAAACCCTATTACTTTTATAGTGCCTATACTTGCAGGTGTATTGCAGTTTATAAATGGTAAGCAGATGTTTAAGAATCAGCCACAGACAAATACTAATGACCAGGCGGCTGCTATTAATAAGAATATGATGAATTTTATGCCATTTATGCAGGCTTTCTTCTGTCTTACATTTCCAATAGGTATTGGTGTTTATTGGATTGCAGGTAGTGTGATGATGATAATACAGCAGTATTTCTTCAATAAATTGCTTGAGAATGTAGATGTTGAAGAAATGATAAGAAAGAATCAGGAAAAAGCTGCTAAGCTTCGTGCTAAAAGGGGAGAAGCACCTGTAGCTGAGAAGTTTAATCAGTTTGCAAACACTTCAACTAAGTCAATAGCAAATACAAATACAAAAAAGATTGATGATGCTTCATCAGATAGTGATAAGTCTGCTGAAAAAGGAATTACAATTAAGACAAAAAATAATTATAAGATTACAGATTATAAAAAGCGTGAGGGTGAATATAAGGCTAACAATATTTCAGATGTAGCTAATATGTTAAAGAGAGATTAGGTATTGGAGGTATATTATGAGTAATAATTGGATTGAGATTTCAGCAAAAACAGTTGATGATGCAATAAATGAAGGTTTAGCAAGACTTGGAACCACAAGTGATAAAATGGATGTGGAAGTGCTTGAAAAAGAAAGTGCAGGTTTTTTAGGTTTTATAGGCAGGCATGATGCTAAGATAAGAGTAAGACTTAAAGAAGTTAAACCAGCTACTGTTGTAGAAAAAAAGGTTGTTAAAGAGGTTAAGCCTGCTTCTGTTAGAAGTAATACTGAAACTAAAACAGAAGAAAAGCCTGTAGCTGATATTCAGAGAAAGCCTAAAAAGAAATTTGATGAAATTGAAAAGAGTGAACCTGTATCTGCCGACAGACAGGAAAAGGCAAAGGCTGATGCGGTTAAATTCCTTACAGATGTATTTAAGGCTATGAAGCTTGAAGCTTCTATAAATGTAGAATTTGATGCTGTTGAAAATGAACTTTCCATAGATGTAAAAGCAGAGGATATGGGTGTGCTTATAGGAAAGCGCGGACAGACTCTTGATTCTCTCCAGTACATAGTTAGCCTTGCAATAAATAAGGACAGCAACGAATATGTAAAGGTTAAACTTGATTCAGAAAACTATAGAATAAGAAGAAAAGAAACTCTTGAAAACCTGGCTAAAAACATAGCTTCTAAAGTAAAGAGAACAGGTAGACAGGTTTCACTTGAACCTATGAATTCATTTGAAAGAAGAATAATTCATTCTGCTTTGCAGGGTGATCCTGATTGTGAAACTTTCAGTGAGGGTAGTGATCCTTACCGTAGGGTAGTTGTTAAACCAAAGGGTGAGAGAAATTATTATAATAACAGATATAATAAAGGTTATAGTAAGAAACCTTATGGAAGAAAGCCATATCGTAAGAATGGTTATAACAAGAATTATACTAAGAAGTATGAAAGAGAAGATTATGCTGAAAAAGCAGATGTAGAAGAGTAATATATAATTATTCCCTGTAGAACCGGATAAATGGTTTTACGGGGATTTTGTTGTTTATAGGGGAAAATTGTGATAGTATGTGGTTAAGAGTTTACAAAAGCAAAAAATGTTCCGAAATGGGAAAATTATTGTAAATTTAAGGAAAATATTTTATAAATGGAATATTTATATATTCAAGTAAAAAATCTGATGGAATGTTTGTTGGACTATAGTGTAAAATACGGAATTTTAAGAGAAGAGTGGAGTAATAATTATGAATGATACAATTACAGCGATTTCTACGGCAGTTGGGAATTCAGGAATAAGTATAATCAGAATTAGCGGAGATGAAGCCTTTAATATAGCCGGAAAACTTATGAAATTATCTTCTACTGATGTAGAAAAAATAAAAACCCATACTATAAAATATGGACATATATATAATGAGACAGATGTAGTAGATGAGGTATTGGTTTCATTTATGAAAGGACCAAAGACTTATACAAGGGAAGATGTGGTGGAAATAAACTGTCATGGAGGTGCGTTTATAACCAGAAAAGTACTTGAAACTGCAATAAATGCCGGTGCAAGACCGGCAGAGCCAGGTGAATTTACAAAAAGAGCCTTTCTTTCAGGAAGAATAGACCTTACACAGGCGGAAGCAGTTATGGATATCATAAGGGCAGACAGTGATTATGCCATAAAGAGTGCAGGCAGAAGGTTAAACGGCGGAATAGGGGATAAGTTAAAGCCTGTAAAAGACAGCATTTTAACTGATATGGCTTATATAGAGGCAGCCCTTGACGATCCGGAGCATATGTCACTTGACGGAAAAGCGGAAGAAATAAGGAAAAATGTAGTTAATAATATAAATGCCCTGAATAATATTTTGGAAAATGCAGGTAAAGGCAGGATAATTAAAGAGGGTATTAAGACCGTAATAGTTGGTAAGCCTAATGTGGGCAAGTCTTCATTTCTTAACTATATTTCGGGGGAAGAAGTAGCTATAGTTACGGATATTCCGGGAACAACCAGAGATGCCCTGCTTCAAAATGTAAGTCTTGGGGATATCTCACTCAATATTGTGGATACAGCAGGAATCAGAGAGACTGACAACGAGATTGAGAGAATGGGAATAGAGAGAGCTAAGGAGCATTTAAGCGATGCTGACCTTGTGCTTATGATAATAGATGTATCCAAGCCGCTTTCTACCGAGGACAAGGAGCTGTTAGCTGAAATAAAATCAAAAAAGACCGTACTTATATTAAATAAAACAGACCTTGAAAGAGGTCTAACTGATGAGGAATATAAGGAATTTTCAGAATTTAACCTTGTTGAAATTTCAGCAAAAAAAAGGATTGGAATAGAAAGGCTGACTGAGATTATTAAGGAAATGTTCTTTAATGGGGAGTTAGACTTTAACAATGAAATTTATCTTTCAAATCTTAGACAGGAAGGTGCTATAAAAAGGGCAAAAGAAAGTCTGAATATGGTACTGGAGTCTATAGATTCGGGAGTTTCAGAGGATTTTTATACTATTGACCTTATGAATGCTTATAATGCCATCGGAGAAGTTACAGGTGATACTACCAGTGAGGATTTGGCTGATAAGATATTTAAGGATTTTTGTATGGGAAAGTAGAAAGGAGAAAAATTATGCCATTTATTAATTCAAAAATTACAAAGAAGATTACAAGAGAAGAGGAAGTTATAGTTAAGGAAAAGCTTGGAAAAGCCATTGAACTTGTACCGGGTAAGAGTGAAGCTTGGCTTATGTTAAATTTTGAGCCTGAGAGCCATCTTTATTTTAAGGGCAGTAATGAGAAGGATATAGCTTATGTTGAGGTAAATGTATTCGGAAATGAGAATAGAGAGGCTTTCAGTAATTTAACTGCTGAGATAACAAAGATTTTTAATGAGGTTCTCGGAATAGAACCTGAGAGAATTTATGTAAAGTATGAGACAACTACTAATTGGGGCTGGAACGGGAGCAATTTTTAATGGAAATTGAGATATACAGAAAACTATGTGCCGAATCAAAAATTATGTGGACTGCACATTGTCTACAAAGAATGCAGGAAAGGAATATAAGTCGTGCAGATGTAAAAAATGGAATTGTAACGGGAGAAATAATAGAGGAATATCCTGATGATTTTCCAAATTTTAGTTGTTTAATTTTTGGATATAGCATAAATGGAAAGATTTTGCATATAGTTGCAGGATGTGA
>NZ_JBQNBU010000046.1:0-17455 GCF_052169795.1 Catonella sp. | reverse complement strand
TCGTTTGAAAAAACAGACATGACACCGAGCGTTGTTTCCGTAAAAGGTGGAATTAAGATTAATGTAGTTCCGGGTAAGGCTACTGCTGTGGTTAAAGGTATTAAAGAAAAAGATGTAAGAGATATAACAAGCAAGTTTGAGGAAGAAACCGGGCTTAAGTTTGTATTTGCTGAAGATGGAGATAATCTTAATATTACAGCAATAGGAGTAAATGCCCATGCATCCCTCCCTCATATGGGAAAGAATGCAGTACAGGGGATTGTTACACTTTTATCAAAGTTCCCTCTTGCAGATGCTCCTGTTAATAATTATATTAAGGCTCTAAATAATATCTTCCCTTATGGAGACTACAATGGTAGAACGATGGGAGTAGACCTGAAAGATGATGTGTCAGGTGAGACTACTGTGAGTTTTGATATACTTGAAGTTTCAGAAACACATTTTATGGGAGCTTTCGATTGCCGTGCGAGTATAGCGGCTAATGATGAGAATACAGGTAAGGTAATGGAAGCTAAAATCCGTGAGCAGGGCTTTGAGATAGAAGAAAAAGCAATGTTTGAACCTCATATTGTAGATGGGGATTCTCCTCTTGTTAAAACTTTACTAAGGTGCTATGAAAAAGGATTTGGAGTTACAGGAGCTAAGCCTATAGCAATAGGTGGCGGAACTTATGTACACCATGTTGAAAATGGCGTGGCTTTTGGCTGTGAAGTGCCGGAGATAGATAACCATATGCATGGAGCAGATGAATTTATGGAAGTAGATATGATAGTTAAGAGTGCAAAAATATTTGCAGATGTGGTAGTGGAGCTTTGCAGTTAAATGAAAATTTTAAAAAGAATTTATAGGGTATATAAGAGATATAATCCGGATGAATCAATTTTTGGATATTTAAAAAGGCATATTGGGCAGGTTTTGCTTGCCCTTATGCTTTCTCTGTTTGTAACAGGAATTTTTTGCTTTAATGCTGTAAAAACAGTATACTACAGGCATGGTAAAGATTTAGAAAAGCTATTTTATACTGATGATTTTGATAATACGGTCTGGGGAATAATACTCATACTTATTCCCCTGTTCTTGTTTATATACGGTATTTTTTGTTTTGCAGGGACACCTAAAGGTAAAAAGATTATAAACAGGTCTGATAATTCAGTGCTTACGCAGATTATTACAATATTGGCACTTGCAGGAGCAGGAGCAATACTGAGATATGGTGAAAAGGAAATCTATGGGCTGGTAAATAAGTTTATATTAAATAATGATGGAGTGGCTTATTTAAAATTTATAGGAGCGGCATTCTTAATAACTTTGGGAATGGCTTGGGAAAAGCTTGTTATTTGGTTAAAATCGGGAGGAGCTTATAAGCATCCTTGGTTTATAAAATTCTTTATGGCAGGGCTTAGCGGACTTATGGGTTTTTATCTTGTGGAGATGCAGATGGGAACGCCTCCCAGTGTAGTAGTGAAGATGATGTTTTTCAATATTATGTACTGGGTTATTCTGTATGCATTTTTATATGCGATATTCAGGGGAATTAAGCTGCCGGCAATGCTTTGCATCATACTGGCGTATTTGCTTGGACTTGCAAATTATGTTGTATTGCAGTTTAGGGGCAACTATATTATGTTTGGTGACCTGACAGTAGTAGGTACAGCTATGGAGGTAGCGGGTAGGTATAAATTCCATCCGGATATGCCGTTTTTTATAACAATTGGTATCTTTGTAGTATTTTTTATTATTATTCTCCTTATTCCAAGTTTTAAAAGAAGAAAGATCGGGACTGTACATAGGGTGATTACAACTTTAATATCAGTTGGTGTAATATCGGTATTTTGTATAGCCTCGTTTCAAGATGGACTTTTGTACAATTACATATTCGGACTTTCATGGAACTATAATCAGAATGTAACTGATGAGGGATATTTGGCATACTTTTTTAGCAATATGCATGCTACCAGCGGTGTCAAGGTAGAGGGATACAGTGCAAAAATAGCCGGAGATGCAGTAGAAGAGGTGCTTGACTCATCAGATAATATAATGAAAGGGTACAAAGATGGTGAGAGGTTTCCTACGATTATAGTAATTCAAAATGAAACCTTTGCGGATTTGTCGGTGCTTGCAGATATTAAGACAGATAAACCTGTTATGCCGTTTATTAAAAGTCTTAAAAAAAATACTATCAAAGGCTATGTTAATATGAGTGTAACCGGAGGTCCTACTGCGAATACGGAGTTTGAATTTCTGACAAGAAGCTCCATGGCTTATATGCCGACAGGTTCTGTGCCTTATACCCAGTACCTTAAGCAAAATGTGCCTTCTTTGGTTGAAGTCCTTAAACATCAGTCAAAACCTTATAAGACAACAGCCTTCCATCCTTACTATTCATCAGGCTATAACAGGCGGAGTGTATATGAATATATAGGTTTTGAAGAAGCAGTGTTTTATGAAGAATTTAAAAATAAGGAACTTCTCAGGGGACTTATTACCGATAGGAATGATTATAAAGATTTAATAGCAATGTATGAAAAAAATAAAAAACTTAACAAAGATCAGCCGCAGTTTTTCTTTAATGTAACAATGCAAAATCATGGTGGATTTTCCAATAACAAGGTTAATTTTGAAGAACCGGTTACAATAACCAATTTTAAGGCGGTTCAGGCTCTTAATAATTTTGTATCTCTTATGAGAACTAGTGATACAGCCTTGGTAGATTTGATAAATTATTTCAAAAAGGTAGATGAAGAGGTAATTATTTTGTTTTATGGAGACCACCAGCCGTCATTTTCAGATGATGCGACAAAACAGCTTAATGAACATAGCATTTATAAGAGTGACAGTGATAAGAGGCTTTCTAAATTTGTGGTTCCATATCTTATATGGGCTAATTATGATATTCCTGAGTATGACGGAATACACGAGGGAGGACTTACAGGTGAATATAATACGATTTCAGTAAACTATCTTGCATCCATGCTTTTAAAATATGCGGGAGTGGAACTTACTGATTATGATAAGTATCTGTTAAATATCCATAAATACATTCCTGCTATGTCTGCACTGGGATATTGGGATGGAAGTGGAAAAAGATTGTTTTCAACTCATCTTACCAAACCTGAAGCCTCTGAATTTGGCAAAAATACGAGGGATAAACAAAAGAGAACAGACGAAAAAAAAGCGGAAAAATTAAGAAAAGGCTATGAGAATGTGCAGTATAATTTGATTTTTGATGCCAAAGATAAACTGTGGGATATATTTTTGCCTAAGAAATGAAGGGAAGAGAAATGAAAAATTTAGTTAGATATCTCTGTGTTGTGCTGCTGTTTTTAATTACATCCATGTGTTTTTTGAAACAGGCCAAGGCGGGAGGATATGAGGAGGTAATAGTTGAGGGAGGTTATAAATTTCTTTTATACTATAACCATGCCATCCAGAGTTATGCTGAAGACGGAAACGACATATATATCCAACAGGCATATAGCGAAAATGAATTTGATGAATTTGAAGAGTATCGGACAGGAGAAGTAGAGAACCTTGTGTTAATAAGCAGATGTCAGTATTCAGCTGAGTATGATGCATATATACCGGTTGACCATATGCTTCTTAAAGGAGTGGGACATGGACAGACCTTACAGGTGTATAATTATAATGGTAAAAAATATCTGTTGGTTTCATGTGGAGGTAAGAGTACTTCAAAAAAGTCTCTTTGGTGGTCTACACAGATAGGGAGAGTGGAATATGAGCCCGGAGCATTCTTGTATAATGAAGAAATAGAAAGGCTTACTTATCTTAATTATTCAAATAAGAAGACAAAAAGATTTGGAACAACAATGCGTGCGGATGCAACCCTTACTCCTGATAAAAAAATGCTTGTTATTTGGAAGATGAATGAAAAGGGGCAGTCTGAATATACAGGATATAAGATGTCCGTTGTAAATAGAGAATTTGACAAGGCAAAAGACAATGAGGTAAATATAAAAGAAAATAAAAAGTTAAAGAAGGCGGCTGTATTTTCCACGAAAGCCCGAAAAATTTCAGTAAAATCTTTTCAGGGGTTTGCTGTAGGCAACAAGACAAAGGGAAAGTATCCTCTGTATATATCTTCAGGTGATGAACGGTATTATGAAAAAATAGGTATTTCAATATACAAGTATGAGATAAGCGGCTCCAAGCTTATATATAAGAACAGGGTGAAGTTAAGTTCAGAGGATGTATGGAGCTCATTTCCACCGGATACGGAGGATGACGAAAGGGCAGATGAAACAGAAAGTGACGATATAACCGATGAAGATGATTATTATGGGTATGATGACAGCTACACAGAGGATGAAGATGATATACCATTGGCTGAAATAGAAGATATAAAGATAGTGGGGTCAGAACTTAAGTTTATACTAAGAAATACAGGAAATCCTGACCATCAGATTTTTTGCACTATACCATTGGATGAGTTTTAGATGATTTTTGTCTAATACATTGCAAAACTAAAGAGATATGGTTATAATTGATAGGAGACAAATGTAACCTAAAAAGGAGCAGTTGAGGAGGTTGTTATGAATACAAACGAGGCTACAAAGAATATTGGTGAGATTTATATAGCTGACGAGGTAGTATCTGCAATAGCAGGACTTGCAGCACTGGAAGTAGAAGGGGTGAAGGCAGTAGCCGGCAGACCTTCGGAAAATTTTAACTCAAAAAATGCTTATAAGAAAGTTAAGGTACAGGTAGCAGGGGCTATGGTATATGTGGATATGTCGGTTGACATTCAGTATGGATACAGCATACCTAAAGTTACAAAACAGATTCAGGAAAAAGTAATTACTGCCCTTCAGAACATGATTGGATTAACATGTAAAGAAGTAAATATAAAGGTTGTTGTCGCTCCTGATGCAGTTTAAGTTTAATAAATCTCCTTTAAGCAGATTTACTTAAAGGGGATTTTTGAATACATATATTAATTATAAACGAAAGGCTTTTTATGACAAGAAGAGAATTTAGGGAACATACTGCCATACTGACATTTATTTATGAGTTTTATCCTGAAAATGAATGGGAGGAGCAGTTTGACTTTTATTCAGATTATGCAGGAATAAGCATGGCTGACAGAGAAAGCTTAAAGCTAAGAGTTCTTGCTATAGAGAATAAAAAGAGAGAAATAGATGATTTCATAGATAAAGCAAGCAGAAAATGGAGAATTAGCAGGATTGCAAAGACAGACCTGATGCTGCTCCGTGTTGCTGTATATGAGATAAAGTTTGACGAGGAAGTGCCTGATAAGGTAGCAGTTAATGAAGCAATAGAGCTTGCTAAAATTTATGGTGGAGATGAATCGCCGGCCTTTGTAAATGGTGTTCTTGCTAAGTTTATGACGAAGGAAGAAAAAAAGGAAGAAAACTAACATGACTGAGAAGAGGATATTTTCAGTATCAGAACTTACGCAAAAAATTAAAAACAGGCTCGAGAATGACTTTTTGCCGCCACACATAATGCTGAGTGGAGAGGTGTCAAAGCCTCAGTTTTCGGGTGGACACTTATACTTCACTGTTAAGGACAGCGGTGCTATAATGAACTGTGTAATGTGGAGGACAAGTATAGCATCCGGACTTAAATTTGATATAGAAACCGGTCAAAAGGTAGTAGTGACAGGAGATATAAAGGTTTATGCACCGAGTGGAAGGTATCAGCTTCAGGCAGTAAGAATAGAAAAAGAGGGTGTAGGCAATAAGTTTGAGGAACTTGAGAAGCTGAAACAAAAACTTATGGCTGAGGGAATGTTTGATAAGGAACATAAAAAGCCAATACCCAAATATCCAAAGCGAATAGGGATAGTGACAGCAAAGAGCGGAGCAGTCATAGATGATATTTGCAAGGTTGCAAGAGATCACAATGTTTATGTAAACCTCATCTTATGTCCTGCAAAAGTCCAAGGTGAAGATGCGGCAATTACATTAATTAAAGGACTTAAGAGGCTTGAAGAACTGGGAGTGGATATAATAATCATAGGCAGGGGCGGAGGCTCTATGGAAGACCTCTGGTGCTTCAATGATGAACGGCTTGCAAGGGCTGTTTATGACTGTAAGATACCGGTCATATCAGGAGTGGGACATGAGCCTGACTGGACTATTATAGACGGAGTGGCAGACCTTAGGGCGGCAACACCTACAGATGCAGCTAAGCAGGCAATTCCTGTTTTAAAAGACCGCCTTGAGGAGTTAGATTATTGTAAGGATAGGATGAGAACAGGTATTCAGTCTAAGATTGACAGGCTAAAACATAAACTTTCAGATATGGAACTGATGATAAAAAAACAGAGTCCGCAGATGAAGTTTAAGGAGATGGAAAGAAAGTTAGACATATATTCAGTTAATTTTAATAAGAATATAAGGGATAAAATAGACAGTTATGATAAATACATAACAGTGAGCAGGCAGAACTTGGGAAGAATGATGAGGGCTTCTTATGAAGCATCCAATAGAAGATATATTTCACTTGCAACGGAACTGGATGGCAATTCTCCTATGAAGAGACTTTTAGGCGGATATTCATATATTGAAAATGAAGCAGGGGATAATGTAAACAGTATTAAAAAGGTAAAGACCGGAGAAAATCTGAAATTGGTACTTTCAGACGGTTCGTTAAAGGCAAGGGTAGAGGAGGTTAGTGAGAAGCATGGCTGAGAAGAAGGCTAAGACTATTGAAGAAAATATGATGAGACTGGAAGAAATAAATAAACTTATGAATAATTCAAGCATAAAACTTGATGAGTCTTTCAAGCTTTATAAAGAGGGAGTTGAATTGGTTGAAACCTGTAAAAAACAGCTGATAGGTGTTGAAAAAGAAATGGAAATCCTTGAGGATTAGGTAAATACGATGAATGATAATTTTTCTGAAAAACTTAGACATAAGATAGATGATGTTGAAGCCTTTATTAGGGAATATGTATCAAGTAGTATTACTGAAGAGGATGTTTTAGGAGAGGCTATGTGTTATAGTCTGTATGCAGGAGGAAAAAGGCTGCGTCCAATTCTGATGCTTGAAACTTACAGGATTTTTGGAGGTAGTAAAAAAGAAATTATTATACCTTTTGCATGTGCAGTAGAGATGATACATACTTATTCATTAATTCATGATGACTTACCTGCAATGGATAATGATGATTTTAGGAGGGGAAAGCCTACTAATCATAAAGTATACGGTGAAGCTATGGCTATATTGGCAGGAGACGGTCTTTTAAACTATGCTGTTGAAACTGCAAGTAAGGCATTTAGGCATTGTGAAAATATTAACGAGTATAGGGCTGTAAGTGAAGCTCTAAGCAGGCTGTTTCACTATTCGGGCAAGGATGGAATGATAGGTGGGCAGGTGCTTGATATGCTTGCAGAAGATGGTAAGAAAAAAAAGAATGAGGCTTTCTTTGTTAATATGTATGGACTTAAGACAGGTGGGCTTATAAAGGCGAGTTTTGAAGTAGGAGCTATACTGGCAGGTGCTAAGGAAATGGAGCTTACTCAAATAAGTAAGGTTGGAGAGGCATTTGGACTTCTTTTTCAACTACAGGATGATATTTTGGATGTAAGCGGTGATGAAGCAAAACTTGGTAAACCTCTCCACAGTGATGAAAAAAATAATAAGTATACATATTTTAAGCTTCTTGGCAGGGAGAAAGCTCTACAACTTATAGAAGAAAAAAATACTTATATAATAGACAGTTTGACTGATATTTGCAGTAAGAATAAGGATTATGACGGTTTCATTATTGATTTTGTAAAATATTTAAAAAATAGGGATAGATAACCGGATGGGGGTGAAGTTATGCCGTTACTGGACAGTATCAACGAACCTAATGACATAAAGAAAGTACCTGAGAATGAACTCAAAGAATTAGCAGTGGAAATAAGAAGGTTTTTGATTAAATCAGCTTCAAAAAATGGTGGTCATCTGGCATCTAATCTTGGAGTGGTTGAACTTACACTTGCCTTGCATCGTTATCTTGAATTTCCGAAAGACAGATTGATTTGGGATGTGGGGCATCAGTCTTATGTACACAAAATCCTTACAGGAAGAAAAGAAAGGTTTGACAGTTTAAGAAAACTTAATGGAATATCAGGTTTTCCAAGGAGAAATGAAAGTGATTGCGATGCTTTTGGAACAGGTCATGCTTCAACCTCAATTTCAGCTGCACTTGGAATGGTAGCAGCAAGAGATATGAGGGGAACAGATGAAAAAGTTGTTGCAGTGATAGGTGATGGTGCAATGACAGGTGGAATTGCACTTGAAGCACTTAATAATGCAGGGACAATAAAGTCAAATCTAATTATAATATTAAATGATAATGAGCGTTCTATTTCCAGAAATGTTGGTGGAGTTGCAAGATATTTAGATGGGATAAGGACAAGCAGAAAATACCTCAAATTAAAAAGTGATGTAAAAGAGGTATTGAATAATTCTGCAGTAGGAGGAAAGCTGTTCCAAAAGATAAAAACCTCCAAGGATGTAATAAAAAGGATGTTTGTGCCGGGAATGTTTTTTGAGGACATGGGACTTACTTATCTTGGACCTATTAATGGACATAATGTTAAAGAAATGAAATTAGCCCTTGAAAATGCAGGAAGGGTTGACGGTGCAGTAATTATTCATGTAATTACGAAAAAAGGACTTGGTTACAAGAAAGCAGAGGAAAATCCTGCGAAGTTTCATGGGGTTGAGCCTTTTGATATAAAAACAGGAGAAAATTTAACTACAAAATCAGGTAAGAGTTATACATCCATATTTTCAGATACAGTTTTGGAGATGGCAAAAGAGGATGAAAGGCTTGTGGCGGTAACTGCGGCAATGCCTTTTGGCACAGGACTGTATAATTTTAAGCAGGCTTATCCAAAACGATTTTTTGATGTAGGTATAGCAGAGGAGCATGCCGTTACTTTTGCGGCAGGGATGGCGGCAGACGGATTAAAACCTATTGTTGCAATATATTCTACATTTTTGCAGAGAGCTTATGACCAAATTATTCATGATGTCTGTCTTCAGGGATTGCCGGTAGTTTTTGCCATAGATAGGGCAGGGCTGGTTGGCAGTGACGGAGATACACATCAGGGAATATTTGATACCAGTTATTTAGCAACTGTACCGGAGCTTACAGTGATGAGTCCTAAAGATGGAAAAGAACTGAAAGAAATGCTAAAATATGCTTATAATCTTAATAAACCGGTTGCAGTAAGATACCCCAGAGGTACGGCAGATGACTTTGAGGACATAGAATTTCAGCCTATAGTTTACTATGAGAATGAAATAATCAGGGAAGGTAAGAATATAGTTATATTTGCAACAGGAACGACAGTGAGACTTGCACTGGAAGTCTGTAATATATTAAATGAAAGCAGACTAAATCCTACCGTAGTAAATGTAAGATTTTTAGATAAGGCTGATGGAAAGATTTTAGAGGAACTTAAGAGCAGTCACAGTATTGCAGTTACTATTGAAGAGAGTATTTGGACAGGGAGCTATACAGAGAGACTGATGGCTGAGTCGGCAAAGCACGGGTTTGATTATGATTTTATTACAACAACTCTTCCGGATAGGTTTATTGAACATGGAAGTGTTGTTCAGTTGTGGGAAAAATATGGATTTAATGCGAAGAAAATTGCAGAGAAAATAAAAGAAAAGGCTCTTTTTAAGTTGGATGAAGAGCTTTTTAGAAGGTAGTAAGGATGAAAGAAAGACTGGATGTACTTCTGATTGAGAGAGGCTTTTTTGAATCTAGAGAAAAAGCCAAAGCTGTAATTATGGCGGGAGAAGTTTTTGTAAATGGTCAGAGAGAGGATAAGGCAGGCAGCAAGTTCGCAAAAGATGCAGATATAGAGGTTAAGGGAAAACTGCTCAAATATGTCAGCAGAGGCGGACTTAAGTTAGAAAAGGCCGTGGAAGTATACGGCATAGACCTTGTGGACAAGGTCTGTATAGACATAGGCTCGTCTACAGGAGGGTTTACTGACTGTATGCTTCAACATGGTGCAGTATTGGTGTATGCAATAGATGTAGGTACCAACCAGCTTGCTTGGAAATTAAGAGAAGACCCCAGAGTTGTGTCTATGGAAAAGACCAACATACGATATGTTACAGAGGAGCAGTTGCCTGAAAAGGCAGACTTTTCCTCTGTGGATGTATCGTTTATTTCCCTTACAAAGGTACTTCCTTCAGCCATATGCCTGTTAAAAGAAGGGGCAGAAATGGTATGCCTCATAAAACCTCAGTTTGAAGCCGGCAGAGAGAAAGTTGGGAAGAAGGGTGTTGTAAGAGATTTTGCCGTACATAGAGAAGTGATAGAAATGGTAGTAAATTTCTCTGTGGAACTGAATTTTTTAATAAAGGGACTCACTTTTTCACCGGTAAAAGGTCCGGAGGGAAATATTGAATATCTATTGTATATGAAGAAAGAGAAAGAAAGGATGTCTGAGCAGGCAGTCCATAATATCCTGACGGATATTGATAGAGTGGTAGAGGAAGCTAAAGCCACCCTTAATCAGACGGAGGTATGATGACAAAGATAGGGATTATAGTAAATCATTCTACCAGGGCAAAAGAGGCGGATGTAGCTAAAATCTGCGAATACATAGAGAAAAAAGGTGGGAGTTTTCACAGACTGAAAGTTCGTAAGAAAGGTGGAGAGCTTGGAGAAAACTTTACCGATATATCAGAATTGCCAAAGGATGCCGCTTGTGTAATGGCGTTTGGAGGAGATGGTACTATCATTCAGGCGGCAAGAGAATTAGCACCTATAGGAGTGCCGGTCTTAGGTGTTAACCTTGGAACAGTAGGGTTTTTAGCAGAGGTAGAATTAGAGCAGTTATATGAAGCAGTTGATTCGGTGATTGAAGGAAATTTTCATATTGAAAAAAGATTTATGCTGAATGGCAAGGTTATCAAAGGCGGTAAGACAGTATATGAGTCAAATGCTTTAAACGATATAGTAGTGGCAAGAGGAAATTTTGTAAGAGCTATATCAACCATGGTGTACATAGACGGTAACCCTATGAAAAACCTCTATGGGGATGGAATTATAGTGACTACACCGACAGGATCTACAGGGTATAATCTGTCTGCCGGGGGGGCAATCATAATGCCGGATGCAGAGGTTTTCGGCATACTTCCTATATGTCCTCATAGCTTTAATTCACGAGGAGTGATTACCTCGGCTTCATCTAAGGTAGTGGTAGATGTAGAGTGGAATAAAAGAAGTGAACCGGCGGAAGCAATAGCAAGTTTTGACGGAAATGAGGGAATAAGGCTTTTACCGGGTGATAGGGTAGAGATAGTGAGAGCGGAACTTGCTGTTCCGTTTTTAAGGATTAATGATTTTAAGTTTTTTGATAGCTTAAGAAAAAAATTTTGACAACTTGATTAAAAATATAAGAGGGGTTTTATGAAGATAAAAAGGCACAATGAGATAATTGAACTTATAAAAACAGTAGAAATAGGTACTCAGGAAGAATTGTTGGCTCAGCTTAAAAGCAGAGGGTATGATGTTACCCAGGCTACTATTTCCAGAGATATAAGGGAACTGCATTTAACTAAGATTAACTCTAATGGAAAGCAAAAGTACGCAGTACTTGTTAATGACGAGGAATTTAGCGATAAGTATGTGAGGGTGCTGAAAGAAGGCTTTATATCTATGGTTTCTTCAGGTAATTTTATAGTGTTAAAAACTATTACAGGAATGGCTATGGCGGTGGCTACTGCCATAGATGCGTTGGAAATTAAGGAAATTATAGGCTGTATAGCCGGAGATGATACTATTTTTATAGCTATTTCGGAAACAAGTTCTACTTCAGATGCAATGAATAAGTTGAAAAAACTTACAAGAGAAGACTAGATACTTTACATACGGTTCGGTTGATGGTAAAATTGTAGGTAGTCATTTTTTACAAAATGAGTGAATTACAAATATTTTAAAACCTAAATTATACAATGAAATGAGGAAGATAAGATGTCAGGACATTCAAAATTTGCAAATATTAAACATAAGAAAGAGAAAAATGATGCTGCTAAGGGTAAGATATTTACCATAATCGGTAGAGAAATTGCAGTTGCAGTTAAAGAAGGCGGAGCAGATCCTGCCAATAATTCAAGGCTCCGTGATGTAATAGCAAAGGCTAAGGCTAACAATATGCCAAATGATACCATAGACAGAGGTATAAAGAAGGCAGCAGGTGATGCAAACTCAGTTAATTATGAACACGCAGTATATGAAGGCTATGGACCAAGCGGTACTGCTATTATAGTCGAAACACTTACCGATAATAAGAACCGTACAGCGGCAAATGTAAGAAATGCCTTTACTAAGGGTGGTGGAAATGTAGGAACACCGGGCTGTGTATCTTATATGTTTGATGAAAAGGGTCAGATTCTGATAGATAAAGAAGAATACAGTGCAGATCCTGATGAGTTTATGATGACAGTCATTGATGCGGGAGCAGAGGATTTTGTAGACAATGAAGACAGCTTCGAGATAATAACAGCACCTGATATGTTCTCTGAGGTAAGAGAGAAGCTTGAAAAGCTTGGTGTGCCTATGGCTGAGGCAGAAGTAAAGATGATACCTCAGAATTATGTAACCCTTACGAGTGAGGATGATATAAAGAAGATAAATAAGATTTTTGACTTACTTGATGCAGAAGATGATGTACAGAATGTATTTCATAACTGGGATGAGTAAGTTAAGATAATTATAAAAGAACCATATCGTTTGCGAAAGTAAGTGATATGGTTTTATTAAAAATATACATAGGAGGGAATTCATGAAAGAGCAAAGACAATTTATTAAGAATTTAAGAAGTAAATTAGCATTATTCTTGGCAATATTATTGGTGTTCAATGTTATGCCTTTACATGATGTATTTGCAGCACCAGCAGATGATAAAAATTATATTCTTACAGCAGGGGAGTTTGTAGTAGACACCTCTAAGATTGGTGAAAATAAGATTTATGAGTTTCAAGACTATAAGCCGGTAAATCTGGTGTTAAAGAGTGTACTCAAGGAAAATCCAAGCATTACAGCGGCTGTAAGTGGAACAGATATTAAGATTGATCCTTCAGCAAGTAAGGTTGTGGATGCAGAGAAGATTGAAGGCAATACAGGTATTAAATTGACACCGAAGGGAGCAGGAACAAGACAAATATCAGGAAATATAGAAATAGGTGCCGGAAAGTATACTTTTAGCTTTTATGCAAAAGTTAATTTAAAAGTAGACAGGTCGGATGAAAGTGGCAAGGACAATGGAATTAAGTATAGTAAGATATTCTCAAATCAGGATAGTAAAGACCCAAATCAGCTTATGATGGAACATCTAGATAAAACTTACCAGATAAAGTTGGCGGGATATTCTAAAACAGGAGAATATTGGGATTATTCTGCATCTAAGCTTCATTGGGAGCCGAAGGTAAATGGAGATCCTACAGATACTTCGGTTATAACTGTAGATGAGAAGGGAGTAGTTACTGCAAAGGGTGCGGGTGTTGCAGATCTTGAAATAAGTGTTGATGAGGTGGATAATCCAAATCAGGAAGTAAAGCCTGCTAATGTAACCGTTGTAGTTCCTTTTAAGCTGTCTACGACATCTGTAGCAGATGGTGATTTTACAAAGTTTAACGATGATGTGAAAGGTAAGACAATAAGCCTTGAAAATGGAAGTAAAACCCTATATTCCAATATATTTGATCCGAATGATATTGAATGGGAAGTAAAAAGAGAAGACGGAAGCCCGTCAAAAAATGAGCTTTCATTTGTAAGCAATGTGTCTAGAGAAGGGAATAAGCCGTCAAGTTTTCAGATTCAGGGAACCAGAGCGGGGGTTTATACTGTAACGGCAGTTCTTAAGAAGGCAAGAGGAGATTATAAGAATGTAGCTTTATTAAGGTCTACTTTTAAGGTAAGTGTACCTGTTACTATGCCGGACAATTTAACTAAGCACATGAATGTTGGTGACATATATAGTATTGATAATGAGTACAACATAGGAAATATCAAAAATTTTACCTTTAGTTCCGAGGATCCTGCCATAGCTAAGGTGAATCCTTCTACTTCTGAAATAACAGCTTTGAAGGTAGGAACTACTAAGGTTACTATGAAGGATAATATAGGTGGTAAGACTTATACTATAACTGTAGTTGTAATTGATAAGATTGCATTGAGTACGAGCGATGTAACCATACCTGTTGGCGGTACTATAGATTTAAATGCGACTGCTACAGATATTTCTACCAGTGATTCTTGGGAATGGATTTCTAATAATCCGGATATAGCTAAGGTAGAGGGAAATGGCGTAACTGCTGTAGTTAAAGGTATAGCAGCAGGAGAGACTACTATTGTAGTAAAACATACGGTGGGTGGAGTGATTAAGAGTGCCACTGCTAAAGTAAGGGTAACCGCAGCAGTTACTAAGATTACCCTCACTCCTGCCGAAACAACTATAGAAGTGAACAAGATAGCCTCGATAAAGGCGGATGTAACACCGAAGACTTCAGGTGGCAGTTATCTTTATTGGAGAAGTTCAAATCCTGAGATAGTTAAGATAGATGATGAAAATAATCATACAGCTGTAACCTCCGTAACAGGTAAGGCTCCCGGAATTGCAATAATTATGGCGGTAAATAAGGAGAATGTAATCCTCGGTTCAGCTAAGGTAATAGTAAGTTCACCGGTTACAGGAATTATTCTTTCACAAAGTGTAGTAGAAAAGCCTTTAAGTGACAAAACATATCAAATAGTGGCAACAGTAGCTCCAAAAGAAGCGACTAATACAAAATTAACTTGGAAATCAAGTAATGATAAGGTTGCACAGGTAGATGCAAATGGTCTTGTTACATTTAAAAAGGCGGGGCATGTAAGTATTATAGCAGCATCGGTATCCAATCCTCAGATTACAGCCTCCTGTGACATTACAATAGTTAAAACAGTAGACAGCATTAAGCTTGAAACAGCAGAAATTTCACTTGCAGTAGGTGAAACATATAAGCTTTCACCTACAATAAGTCCTGAGGATGCATCTAATAAAAACTTGAATTATAAATCAATGGATCCTAAGATTGCTGATGTAAATAAGACCGGACTTATTACTGCAAAACAGGCAGGCTCAGCCCATATTATAGTATCTACACCGGATGGAAAAATTACTGCAAATTGTACGGTTAAGGTGACACAGAAAGCCTCAGGGATGAAGTTGTCAGCAACGGTACTTATATTAGATGTAGGTGCAAGCCATACTTTGGAAGTAACTTTTAACCCTAAGACTACAACGGACACGAAGGTACTTTGGACTATCAGTGATAAGTCTGTAGCTAAGGTAGATGCAAAAGGAAAGGTTGTAGCTATAGCTGCAGGAGAGGCACTGATTACAGCCAAATCAAGTAACGGACTTACAGCAGTTTGTAAGGTTAAGGTAAATCAACCTGTTGGAAAAATTGAGTTAAATTATACAGAGTATGACCTTGCTGTAGATGATGAGCTTGAGCTTGAAGTTACTTTTGATAATGATGATGTAACTAATAAAAAAGTGAAATGGAAATCTTCTAAGCCTGATGTCGCAAGTGTAGATAAGAATGGATTGGTAAAGGGAAAAAAAGGCGGAATTGCAATAATTACAGTTACAGCAGATGAGAATGGTATGCAGGCAAACTGTGTAGTTACTGTGCAGGAGCCTATTTCTGAGATTAAGTTAAACAAGACCTCATACATACTTGGATATCACAAATCATTTTTACTTAAGGCAAAGCTTAAGACAAATTCGGCTACGAACAAGCAGCTAAAATGGTTCAGCAGCAAAAACAGTGTAGCTTCTGTAAATAAATCCGGTCAGGTATATGGTAAGAAACCGGGCTTTGCTACTATTAAAGTAAAGGCTACAGATGGAAGTGGAGCAGAGGCCACAGCAAGAATAAGGGTTGTGAGAGAGGCAGGTTCAATAAGTGCCAATCCGTCATTCCTTGCAATGATAGTAGGAAGAAGGAAGAAGATAAAAGTTAAAATAAGTCCTAAGAATGCCACAATTAAAACAGCGAAATTTAAATCTGAAAATACAGATATTGCTATGGTTGACTCTAAAGGAAGGGTAACAGCACTTGCTGCGGGTAAGACTAAGATAAATATATTGGCCAAGGATAATAGTGGAAAAAAACAGGCTGTGGTAGTACATGTAAGAGATTATATACCTGCTGCAAAGCTTACATTATCCAATACTACACTTACAATGGGGATAGGGGATAAACAGAGTACAGTATATTCAATAACACCTAGCAATACAGACGATAAGGTGAAATGGTCTACAAATAATAAGGCGGTTGCGGCAGTTAATAAGAATGGACTTATTACAGGAGTAGGTGCAGGAAATGCAACAATAACGGCTTCAACTACAAGTGGTAAGACAGCTCAGATAGCGGTTACGGTAGTAGGATTAAATTTTAATACATTGACATTGGAACAGTATGATACATATAAATTGTCAGTAATTGGAGATGTGAAAAATGTCTCCTGGGATTCAGAAAATCCTGAAATTGCAACCGTAGAGAATGGATTAGTTCGGGCTAAAAAGCCGGGTTCAACCACCATACTTGCAAGAGTAAATGGTGCAGTACTTCGCTGTAGGGTAGTAGTAAACAATATTCAGTAAGGGGGATATATGCTGGAGGGGCTTCATGTTAAAAATCTTGTAATCATAGATGAGGCCGAGGTTTCTTTTGGTGAGGGTTTAAACATCCTCACCGGAGAAACCGGAGCAGGAAAATCAGTAGTAATTGGCTCAATTAATTTGGCTCTGGGGGCTAAGGCAGGAAAAAATCTGGTAAGAGCGGGTAAGGAGTCAGGGTTTGTAGAACTCATTTTTTCAGTAAATGAAGATACAAAAAATAAGCTGAAATCTTTAGACATTCTACCGGAAGAAGATTTGATAGTAATTACCCGCAAATTTACAAACGAGCGGAGTATGTGCAAGATAAATGGGGAAACAGTAACCCTTTCTAAGGTAAGGGAAGTGGCATCCATCTTGCTTGATATTCATGGCCAGACTGAAAACCAGACCTTACTCCTTCCTAAGAATCATTTGGAGATTTTGGACAGGTACTGTAGAGAAGAGGTACATCCTTTTAAAACAAGGCTTGGCAGTTTGGTGGCAGAATATAGGGAAAAAGAAAAGGAACTTACGGAGTATAATGCAGATGAGGCATATATTTTACGGGAACTGGATTTTCTCAAATATGAATGTAGTGAAATAAAAAAGGCAAAACTGATAAAGGGTGAGGAAGAAGAACTTGATAAAAAGGTTCGAAAATACAGTGCATCAAGCAAGATAGTAAGTTTGGTGGAAGAGGCAAGGATGAGCCTTTCTGATAATGGTGGAGCTGATGATAGCATAGGAAGTATTGTAAGAGCTATGTCAAGGCTATCAGATGTAGACGATGGAGCTGTAGA
>NZ_JBQNBU010000045.1:0-17543 GCF_052169795.1 Catonella sp. | reverse complement strand
ATATGCGTCTTGATGTATTTGATGTACTGGTAGGTATCAATCTTCTCAGGGAAGGTCTTGATATTCCTGAGATTACATTAGTTGCCATCCTTGATGCAGATAAAGAAGGCTTCCTTCGTTCAGAGACTTCGCTTATTCAGACTATAGGCAGGGCGGCAAGAAATGCAGACGGACATGTAATAATGTATGCTGACAATATAACCGGCTCTATGAACAGGGCAATAACAGAGACTGAGAGAAGGCGTGCTATCCAGATGAAGTACAATGAAGAGCATGGCATAGTGCCTCAGACTATAAAGAAGAAGGTAAGGGACTTAATAAGCATTTCAAAGAAGGTTGAAGAAGACAGCTCTAAGATTATAAAAGATGCGGAATCAATGAGTGAGACTGAATTAAAGGCAGTAATTAAGGAGCTTACAAAGAAGATGAACCAGGCAGCGGTTGAGCTTAATTTTGAGCTGGCAGCTAAACTCAGGGATGAGATTATAGAACTTAAGAAACATTTAGTCGATATTACGGCTATGTAATAAATGAACAGGAGAAACATATTATGAAAAGAAGAATTAAAACATTTGCAGTAGTAATCTGTATGGCAGCACTTTTAATACCGGTTTGGCAAACTACAGAGGTAAAGGCGGCAAAGCAGGATAAAGTGACGGTCTTTGCAAAGAAGAAAACAAAAAAGGCTAAAAAATCAAAAAAGAAAATCACTTATAAGGGCATAGTAAATATTACCGGTAAAAATTTTGAAAAAGAAGTACTTAAGGCAAAAGGCAGAGTGATAGTTGATTTTAGTGCAAAGTGGTGCTATTACTGTCAGCTTCTGGAACCTTTGTATGAGGAAGCAGATGAGAAGCTTCCACAATACAAGTTTGCAAAGGTGGATGTGGATGAGGAAGAAGACTTAACTATAGAGCAGGGAGTGTTTAGTTTTCCAACTATTTTAATTTATGAAAATGGAGAGGTAATCAAAGTAGGTGGTTATAAGAAAAATATGACTACAGATGATTTGGTGGATTGGATTAAAAGTAAATAGTGCATAAAAAATAACTGAGAACAATATAAACATTTGTTCGAATTATTCTTGAAAAACATATATCTTTCTGTTATGATAATTAGAGATGACAACGAATCATTTTACATATGTATTATTATATAAGAGGAAGAATATGCAGGCAAAAAAAACTATTGAAAATTCAAAAAACTTTATCAGAATAAGAGGGGCGAGAGAGCACAACCTCAAAGGAATATGCATAGATATACCAAGGGATAAATTTGTAGTAATGACAGGACTTTCAGGATCAGGAAAGTCCTCTCTTGCTTTTGACACTATTTATGCAGAAGGCCAGAGGCGCTACATGGAGTCCCTCTCTTCTTATGCCCGTCAGTTCTTAGGGCAGATGGAAAAACCAAAGGTAGAAAGTATAGAAGGACTGTCGCCGGCGATTTCCATTGATCAGAAATCTACCAACAGAAATCCGCGTTCTACAGTCGGTACGGTTACGGAAATTTATGACTACTTAAGACTTCTCTACGCAAGAGCAGGAATACCGCATTGTCCAAACTGTGGCAAAGAGATACATAAACAGACAGTAGATCAGATGGTAGATGAGATAATGAAGCTGTCTGAGGGTGCTAAAATTCAGCTTCTTGCACCTGTGGTAAGAGGCAGGAAAGGTGAGCATGTAAAGGTATTTGAAAGTGCTAAAAAGGCAGGTTTTGTAAGGGTAATGGTGGATGGAGAGCTTTATCAGCTTTCAGAGGAGATTA
The DNA here is from genome assembly GCF_052169795.1 of Catonella sp. GTDB lineage: Bacteria > Bacillota > Clostridia > Lachnospirales > Lachnospiraceae > Catonella. Next base: position 15,773 of record NZ_JBQNBU010000045.1, on the reverse strand, counting down.
AGCTTGAGAAAACGAAGAAACATAATATAGAAATAGTTGTAGACCGTCTTGTTATAAAGGCAGGGATTGAGAGGCGTATGTCTGACTCTATTGAGCAGATAATGAAACTTTCAGAAGGTTTATTAATAGTAGAAGTAAATGGAGAAGAGAGACTCAGCTTTTCATCAAGTTTTTCCTGTCCTGACTGCAATATAAGCCTTGAAGAACTTGAGCCTAGAACATTTTCATTTAACAATCCTTTCGGAGCCTGCCCTGAGTGTTCGGGGCTTGGCTATAAGATGGAATTTGACCCCGAGCTTATGATACCGGATAAGAGCTTAAGTCTGGCAGAGGGCTGTATAGTGGTAATGGGCTGGCAGTCATCCAACCAAAAGGGAAGCTTTACCAATTCAACCTTGGAAGCACTTGCAAAAGCTTATAACTTTGACCTTAAAACTCCTTTTGAACAGCTTTCTAAGGAGGCGCAGGATGTAATCCTCTATGGTACTGGAGGCAAGGTTGTAAAGGTGTATTATAAAGGTCAGCGCGGTGAAGGTGTGTATGATGTGCCTTTTGAGGGGCTTATTAAAAATGTGGAAAGAAGATACAGAGAGACTTTTTCGGAATCAACTAAGCAGGAGTATGAAGGTTTCATGAGAACAACTCCATGTAAGGCCTGTGGCGGTAAACGTCTTAAACCTACCGCCCTTGCGGTAACGGTAGGAGATAAGAATATATCTGATGTTACGGAGCTTTCCATATCAGAAGTTAAGAACTATTTTGAAAATGTAGAGCTTACCTCTACACAGAGAAAAATAGGAGATATGATACTGAGGGAGATAACAGCAAGATTATCATTCTTAAATGATGTAGGGCTTGATTATCTTACCCTGTCACGTGCAACAGGTACACTTTCAGGTGGAGAGGCACAGCGAATCAGACTTGCAACCCAGATTGGTTCAGGACTTGTAGGAGTTGCTTATATCTTAGATGAGCCAAGTATCGGACTTCATCAAAGAGATAATGATAAGCTGCTGGTTTCTCTGAAAAATCTCAGAGATATAGGAAATACTTTGATTGTGGTTGAACATGATGAAGATACTATGCTGGCGGCTGACTTCATAGTGGATATCGGTCCCGGAGCCGGTGAACATGGTGGTGAGATTATAGCAACCGGAACAGCAAAGGAGATAATGAAATGTAAAGAATCTCTGACCGGAGCCTATCTTTCGGGCAGACTTCAGGTTCCTGTGCCGAGTGTGCGCAGAGAACCTACGGGTTTTCTTGAAGTAAAGGGTGCAAGGGAGAATAATCTTAAAAACATAGATGTGAAATTTCCTCTCGGTATTATGACTGTAGTTACGGGAGTTTCAGGCTCTGGTAAGAGCAGTCTTGTAAATGAGATTTTATATAAATCACTTGCAAAGAAGTTAAACAGGGCAAGAATAATAGCAGGTAAATATGATGAAATACTGGGTGCAGAGAAGTTAGATAAGATTATAGACATAGACCAGTCTCCTATCGGAAGAACACCACGTTCAAATCCTGCTACCTATACAGGGGTATTTGATCTTATCCGCGATCTTTTTGCGGCTACTCAGGATGCCAAGGCGAAGGGCTACAGCAAGGGAAGATTCAGCTTCAATGTAAAGGGCGGCCGTTGTGAGGCGTGTTCAGGTGACGGTATAGTTAAGATAGAAATGAACTTCCTTCCCGATGTATATGTGCCTTGTGAGGTTTGTGAGGGTAAACGATATAATCGTGAAACTTTAGAAGTAAGATACAAGGGTAAGTCTATCTATGATGTACTTAATATGACAGTTGATGAGTCACTTGCTTTCTTTGAACACATCCCTTCTATAAGAAGAAAGATAGAAACCCTCAGTGAGGTGGGGCTTGGTTATATTCGTTTAGGACAGCCATCAACTGAGCTTTCAGGTGGAGAAGCACAGAGAATCAAGCTTGCAACCGAACTTAGCAAACGCAGTACAGGAAAGACAATCTATGTGTTAGACGAGCCTACCACCGGACTTCATTTTGCGGATGTACATAAACTTATCAATATTTTACGCAAATTATCCGAAGGAGGTAATACTGTAATTGTAATTGAGCATAATTTAGATGTAATTAAAACAGCAGATTATATTATAGATATAGGTCCTGAGGGTGGTGCAAGAGGGGGGACGGTTATTGCAGAGGGAACTCCTGAGGAAGTGGCAAAGAACAAGAACTCTTATACGGGGGAATACATAAAGAGGATGTTAGACAGAGAAAAAGAATGGGTAGAGAAAAGAGGTAGATAAGAAATGAAATACTTTAGACAGTTTGGAATTATTATGTTAGTTACCTGTATAGCTGAATCCATTAAATATTTTGTGGACTTTCCTATTCCGGCAAGTGTATATGGTCTTTGTATTATGATGTTTTGCCTGATGACAAAGATAGTTAAGCTTGGTGCGGTGGAAGATGCGGCAGTATTTTTAATAGAGATAATGCCTGTTATGTTCATACCGGCAGGAGTGGGGCTTCTTACTTCTGTAAATGAATTAAAAGGGATGCTGATTCCGGTACTTGTAATAACACCTGTCTCTACAGTAGTAGTAATGGTAATATCAGGTAGGATTACTCAGAGATTACTGGGAAGGAAGAAAAAATAATGAATGGATTAATACAAAACAGTACTACTTTTGGAATAGTTATAAGTATTATAGGCTATGAAATAGGCTTGCTTTTAAGGAAAAGGTTCAATTTTGCGATTATAAATCCTTTACTTATATCAATAGTGTTTGTAATTGCATCTATTTTGGCATTTCATATAGATTATGCAGATTATAATAAGAGTGCACAGTATTTAAGTTATCTGCTTACCCCTGCCACAGTCAGCCTTGCTGTGCCTTTGTATAAGAATTTGGTTACCTTGAAGAAAAACGCGGTTGCTATTATTACAGGTATAATTTCCGGTATTTTAGCAAATATGGTATGTATACTCTTACTTGCATTATTATTTAACCTTTCGCATAAAGAATACATTACCCTGCTTCCGAAGTCTATAACCACGGTTATTGGAATGGGAGTATCAGAAGAGTTCGGCGGTATAGTGGCAATTACGGTAGCAGTTATAATTATTACAGGAATCTTAGGAAACATAATTGCAATAACTGTATTTAAGCTTTTTAAGATATATGAGCCTATTGCAAGGGGTATAGCTTTAGGAAGTGCATCCCATGCCATAGGAACTGCAAAGGCAATGGAAATGGGCGAAGTAGAAGGAAGTGTCAGCAGCCTTGCTATGATAGTGTGTGGAATACTTACTCTGGTGGGAGTATCGGTGTTTGCGAATTTGATTTAAAAAGTCATTTATTTTCAAAAAATTTTGGGAAATACTACCCCTGAACTATAAAAAGTGGTAAAATTGTATATGAGTTACTAAGAGGTAACACTATGTTTAAGAAGAAAAGGGGATAGACCAATGGAGACGGTTAAAAATTTAATTATTGGCTTTGGTAAAGCAGGGAAGACTCTTGCAGGCTTTTTAGGAAGCAGGGGAGAAAGTGTAATTTTAGTTGAAAAAGATAAGAAGATGTATGGTGGAACCTGCATTAATGTAGGTTGCATTCCGTCCAAATTCTTATCAAATAAGGCTACACTTAGAAAGGTGTCAAATCTTGACGATGAAACTTACTACAAAGAGGCTGTAACAGCTAAAAAGGAACTCATCGCTAAGCTTAATAAGGCAAATTACGATAAGGTAGCAGGAGTACCGAATGTAAAAATCATTGATGGCACAGCTTCATTTATAAATGCAAATACAGTTGAAGTAAAGACAGATGCTGAAGTTATGCAGATTCAAGCAGAAAGAATATTTATAAACACAGGTCTGGTTCCTGTTGTGCCTAAAATAGAAGGACTTAATTTATCTGAACGCATTCACACAAGTGAAACTATTATGGATTTGGAAGTATTTCCTGAAAGTTTAGCAATAGTAGGAAGCGGTTACATAGGTCTTGAATTTACAAGCACATACTCACTTTTTGGAAGTAAAGTCACAGTGTTTGGGGATAATAATAAGTTTCTTCCAAGAGATGATGAAGATATAGCAGGGCTTGTAAAGGCTGAACTTGAAGCTTGTGGGGCAGAGTTTAAGCTTGGAGTAAAGGTTAAGAAGTTTGTAGAAGAAGCAGACGGAGTAAATCTTTATTTTGAAAATGCTGATGGCAGGGAAGAAGTTAGAAAATTCTCAGCTGTACTTGTAGCTACAGGCAGAAGACCTGATACAGCTGAACTAAATCTTACGAATGCAGGTGTGGAACTGGGTGAAAGAGGAGAAATCAAGGTAAATGACAGGCTTTGCACAAATGTGCCTAATATATATGCACTTGGAGATGTACATGGAGGACTTCAGTTTACTTATCTTTCGCTTGATGATTTTAGAATTATAAAGAGCGTATTGTTTAATGACGGTAAATATAATCTTGCTGAGAGAAAGCATATACCATTCAATGTATTTATAATACCTTCACTGGCAAAGGTAGGAATGAATGAGATGGAAGCTAAGGCAGCCGGAATATCTTATAAATTAGCTAAGTTACCTGTAATGGCTATTCCAAAGGCTAAAATTCTTGGTAATCAGGCAGGGTTGTTTAAGGTGCTGATAGATGAAAAGACAGGGAAGATACTTGGTGCAAACTTGTTTGGAGTAGAGGCACATGAAATAATAAACTTGTTTACATTGGCTATGAACGAGGGTATAGGCTATGAGAGCTTGAGGGATCAGATTTACACACATCCGACCATGGCAGAATCCTTAAATGATTTACTAAATATTTAAAGCTATTTGGGGAATAGTATGGTATAATTAAGATATAAATGTAGGGAGTACAAAATATTTATTAATAATTAAATGAGAAGGAGAGGAAAAGGTTATGGGACTTATTAAAGCAATAGCGGGAGCAGTAGGCGGTACACTTGGGGATCAGTGGAAGGAGTATTTTTATTGTGAAGCACTTCCGGCTGATGTACTTGTAAGAAAAGGAACAAAGAGAATAGGTGGAAAATCCTCTAATAAGCGTGGCAATGATAATGTAATTACAGATGGTTCAGGAATTGCTGTTGCAGATGGACAGTGTCTTATTATAGTAAATAATGGCAAGATAAGTGAAATTTGTGCAGAGCCGGGCGAATACACCTTCAATTCAGGAGAGTCGCCAAGCGTATTTTCAGGAAGCTTTGGCGAGAGCGTAGGAGCAGTGTTTAAGGATATGATAGGCAGATTTTCCTACGGAGGAGAAGCAGGCAGAGATCAGAGAGTTTATTATTTTAATACAAAAGAACTTACAGACAATAAATTCGGTACTCCTAATCCTATTCCATTTAGAGTTCTTGATATGAATGTAGGACTTGATGTAGATGTATCTGTACGCTGTTCAGGTGTGTATTCCTATAAAATACAGAATCCGATTCTTTTCTATCAGAATGTATGTGGCAATATAGCTGATGAATATACAAGAGAGGAGATAGACTCACAGCTTAAGACGGAGTTTATCTCTGCACTTCAGCCTGCTTTTGGTAAGCTCAGTGAACAGGGAATAAGACCAAGTGGACTTCCTGCTCATGCAATGGAGCTTGCAGATCTTATGGATGAGGTGCTTTCCAAAAAATGGAAGGAGCTCAGAGGTCTCGATATAATCTCGGTAGCTCTTAATCCAATTACTCTTTCAGACGAGGATGCTGCCCTTATTAAGAACCTTCAGATGACCGGAGCTTTTAGAAATCCTACTATGGCAGCAGCCAATCTTGCACAGGCTCAGGCAGATGCAATGAGAACTGCAGCCGGCAACTCAGGTGGAGCTATGATGGGCTTTATGGGAATGAATATGGCTAATCAGGCAGGTGGAATGAATGCCAATAATCTTTATCAGATGGGTGCTATGCAGGGCGGTGGACAGTATGGTCAGCCAATGCAGGGACAGTATGGTCAACCTATGCAAGGTCAGTATAATCAGCAGATGGGACAGCAAGGAGGAGCAGAAGGCGGTGAAATGCAATGGTTCTGTCCAAACTGTGGCAACAAAAATGCAGGTAATTTCTGTGTAAACTGTGGTTCTAAGCGTCCTTAAATAATATATCACTCTTTACCATCAGTGAGATTTTAGGAGTAAGGGGGAAATTTTATGGCATTGATGGATTATAAGTGCCCCAACTGTGGTGGTGCAATAAACTTTGATACATCTCTCCAGAAAATGAAGTGTCCGTTCTGTGATACAGAATTTGATATGGATACCTTAAAAGGTTATGATGATATTCTTAATGGGGATACCGAAGGGGAAATTAAATGGTCTGCACCTGAAGGAAAGTGGGAAGATGGTGAGCAGGACGGAATGAACATATATGTATGTAAGTCCTGTGGTGGAGAAATAGTTGGTGATGATACAATGGGAGCAACTTCCTGCCCATACTGCGACAATCCTGTAGTTATGTCAGGTAAATGGGAAAAAGGATTGCGTCCTGATTTGGTAATTCCATTTAAGCTCGATAAAAAGCAGGCTAAAGCCGAGTTTTCAAAATATCTGACCGGAAAGTTTCTGCTTCCGAAGGTATTTAAGTCTGAGAATCATATAGAAGAAATCAAGGGACTTTATGTTCCTTTCTGGTTATATGATGCAGACACAGACAGTAGAATTAGGTATAAGGCGGAAAAGGTAAGGACTTGGAGTGATGGTAGTTATCGCTATACAGAAACCAGCCATTTCTCAGTAATAAGAGGTGGAACGCTTGATTTTAAGGCAGTCCCTGCTGATGCTTCGGCAAAGATGGATGATGTACTTATGCAGTCTATAGAACCCTATGACCTTAGTGAAGCAGTAAGTTTCCAGACAGCTTATCTTGCAGGTTTTCTGGCAGATAAATATGATGTAAATGCTGATGAGCAGAAACAGACTGTCAATAAGCGAATAAAAAATACAGTAGAAGAAGCCTTTAGAAATACAGTTACAGGCTACAGCTCAGTAAGAGAAGAGCAGTCTACTATAAACATTGATAATAAGCTGACAAAATATGCTCTTTATCCTGCCTGGATACTTACTACCAGATGGCAGGGTAAACCTTATATATTCGCAATGAATGGACAGACGGGTAAATTTGTCGGTGACCTTCCTGTAGATAAGAGTTTGAGAGCTATGCTGTTTGCCGGTATAAGCGTTGTAACAACAGTAATTCTCTTTCTTATTCTATATTTTGTATTTTAGAGGGGAGGGGATGAAAAATGAAGAAAAATACAGTTTGCAAAAAAATTAGTTTTTTATTAATGACTTTTATGCTTATGCTTTCCTTTGCGGGTAGCTTTAGTTTTTCTGTTGACAAGGTCTACTCAGGGGAAAAATCACTAAGGTTAATAGATAATGCTGATGTACTTACTGATGAGGAAGAGGCGAGCCTATCTGAGAAGCTTGATGAAATAAGTGAAAGACAGAAGGTAGATGTAGTTATTCTTACAGTCCAGAATGAAACTGATAAAAATAATATAAAAATGTATGCTGCCGATTATTATGATTATAATGGTTATGGATTTGGAGAAAACGCAGATGGTATTATTTTAGCGATGGACTATGGTTCCAGAGCCTGGGGAATAGTTACAACCGGTAAGGGAATGAATATATTTACCGATGCAGGACAGGAATATATGACAGATAAATTTATACACTATATATCTGATGGAGATACATATAAAGGTTTTGAGACTTACGCAGATCTTTGTGATAAATTTATCGAACAGTATGTGACAACAGGTGAGGCTTATGATGTAGACCATCTCCCAAAGGATAGAAATATGCTTTTTGTCATCGGTGGTGCTGTTATACCTGCCCTCATTCTTGCCGCTATAGTTTGTTCAGTTCTTACTTCTCAGCTAAAAACAGTTATAGAACAGCATAAAGCAGATAACTATGCGGTTAAGGAAAGTTTTTATGTTAGAGATGCTATGGATCTTTTCCTATATAAGAATGTTACCAAATCTAAGATAGAGAAGTCATCAAGTTCATCAGGTGGAAGTAGCTCTTTTACGGGCAGTTCGGGCAGATCACATGGAGGCAGCAGCGGCTCATTCTAAATAAAGATAATAAAAATAGCTACTTGCTAAATCTTATAAAAAACTCTATGATATTTATAGAGAGCTAATAAAGAAAAAGTCACAGAAAGTTCTTCTGTGGCTTTTATTAATAATAAAGATAATTTTAGAGGAAAAAATATGTCGCATATAGTTTTTGGAATATTGGCACAGGTAGATGCAGGGAAGACTACCCTTTCCGAGAGTCTGCTTTTTTCGGCAGGAGCACTTAAAAAAGCAGGAAGAGTGGATAAAAAGGATGCCTTCTTAGATAACTATGAACTTGAAAGGGAACGAGGTATCACTATTTTTTCTAAGCAGGCAGAATTCTTAGCTTACGGCAAAAATTTCACACTCTTAGACACTCCGGGACATGTGGACTTTTCAGTAGAAATGGAAAGAGTTCTCTCTGTACTCGATGCTGCCATTTTGGTTATAAGTGCCTCGGCAGGTGTTCAATCTCAGGTATCTGTGATTTGGAAACTGCTTAAACATTATTCCATACCTACATATATTTTTGTAAATAAGATGGATCAACCGGGGGCTTCAAAGGAGAATATTCTAAAAGAGCTGAAAGAAAAATTGGATTCAAACATAATCAGTTATGCACACAGCACTTCAAAAGAATATGATGCCTTTCTTGAAGAAGTGTCTCTTTGCGATGAGGCTGTGCTTGAAAGCTATATGGAAGAAGGTAAAATAAGTCTGTCGGAAATACAGAAGCTGATACAAGAGCGTAAATTTTTTTCGGCATTTTTTGGCTCAGCCCTTAAAAATGAAGGGGTAGAGGAATTTCTTGAAAATTTTGCCAAATTGACTGTATGTCCTGTATATGAAACTGAATTTGCAGCAAGAGTTTTTAAAATAGCAAGAGATACGGCAGGTAACCGTCTTACCTATATGAAGCTTATGGGAGGCAGTCTTTCTGTAAGAGAAATGATAGGAGACGAAAAAGTTACCGGTATCAGGATATATTCAGGTGAAAAATTTGAAAACAGAGATACGGTGAAGGCAGGAGAAGTCTGTACTGTAACAGGTTTTAAGAACACAAAGGTAGGAGAGGGGCTTGGAAGTCTTGCCGGAACTAAGATAGGAAGTGTACTTAGGCAGGTTATGAGCTATAAGGTGGAGCTTCCTGAAAATGAACCTGTGCATGTATTTCTACCTAAGATTAGGGAAATTTCAGAGGAAATACCTGAACTTTCGGTAAAATATGCAGAGGAGAAGAAGGAAATAAACATCTCTCTTATGGGAGAAGTTCAGACAGAGGTGCTTAAGCATTTAATAAAAGAAAGATATAATGTAGATATAAATTTCGGAGAGGGGAATATCCTCTATAAAGAGACAATAGCTGATACGGTCTATGGAGTAGGACATTTTGAACCGTTAAGGCATTATGCTGAGGTAGAACTGAGGCTTGAGCCGGCTGAGAGGGGAAGTGGACTAAGCTTTGCAAGTGAGGTAAGTGAGGATGAGCTTGCCATTAATTATCAAAAGTTAATTTTAAGTCATTTGGAAGAAAAAGAATATAAAGGTGTGCTTACAGGCTCACCTATTACAGATATGAAAATAACCTTGGTGGCGGGAAGAGCACATCTTAAGCATACAGAGGGTGGAGATTTCAGACAGGCTACCTATAGGGCGGTAAGACAGGGGCTAATGCAGGCAAGGTCGGTTTTGCTTGAGCCGGTATATGATTTTAAGCTTGAAGTACCTGAAGAAGCCATAGGCAGAGCTATGACAGATATGGGGAAGATGAACGGCAGCTTTGCCTCTCCTGAGAATAAATCAGGAAAGGCTGTACTTACAGGCAAAATTCCGGTGTCAGAGGTGAAAGACTATGCTTTGGAGCTAAGAGCCTACACAAAGGGAGAGGGACTTTTATCACTTACTCCGTCTGATTATGAAGTCTGCCATAATGCAGAAGAGATAATAGAGAGATTTCAGTATTATCCGGAAGCAGACATAGAAAATACAGCAGATTCTGTATTTTGCTCGCATGGTGCAGGCTTTGTTGTGCCTTGGGACGAGGTAATAAATTATATGCATCTTCCGTATTTTGGAAAAGCTGATGAGGAAGAAAGTGAGGAAGAAGCATTTTTAAGATATACCAACATGGTAGAAACTCAGGTAGGAAGTGAAAGGGGAGAAATATTTTTAGGAACCGATGAGATAGACAGTATACTAAATTCTGCTGTTTCCTCCAATAAGAAAAAAGAAGCAGAAACTGCAAGAAATCGCTGGAAAAATAGAGGAAAATCAGAAACGAAAACAGCAGTAAGCATCGGAGTACCTAAGATACGAAGAAATATTAGTAAAGATGACTACCTGCTTGTTGATGGGTATAATATAATATTTGCCTGGGAAGAGCTAAAGGAACTTGCAAATATTAATATAGACAGTGCAAGAGATAAACTTATAGAAAGGCTGGCTAATTATCAGGGATATAAAGGCTGTAAATTGATACTTGTGTTTGATGCATACAAGGTGCGTGGTGGTAAGGAAAACATTGTAAAACAGGGTAATGTTTGGATTGTATATACGAAAGAGGCAGAGACTGCGGATCAGTATATAGCAAAGGCAAGCCTTGAACTTACCAAAGATGGGATGGTAAGAGTTGCAACCTCAGATGCATTGGTTCAAATGATAATCTTTGGAAGCGGTGCGGCAAGGCTTTCTGCAAGAGATCTTGAGCTGGAAGTAAAATATGTTGAAGGACTGATTTCGGAAAAGCTGGAAAAACTTTAAGGCATGACAGCACTAAACCTTGTTCATATTTTCATGCTTCCTTGAATTAAAAGGTTAAAAATAGTATAATAGCAAAAGCTATAAGTTTAGATATAAGAGAGGTTTATAATGCGTTTTAAGTATAAAAAGATGATAATAATAGCGAGCAGTTCAGCAATGCTTCTTGGGATGCTGATATTTTCTACAAAAAGTCCATTAGATACAAAGGCTTCCGATAAGATAGTTAAAGAAGATGGAAAGGTTGTCGAAGTGGCAAGTAATACATCTGTAAGTGTAGTAGATAATGGCAGTATGGCTTCTTCATCAGACATTGTAGCAGATGGAGCGGCAGAGAGTGAAAGTGCTGATAATGCAAGGGGAATAAGTCTTTTGATGAAAAATGCTTATCCTGAAGTAAACAAGCTTGTGGCGGAATATTTAAATGCGAAAGTAGCTGTTGATAAGGAGAAGATAACAACACTGGTTGACAATGTGAGTTATGCAGGTATTGAAGAACTGTCCATGATGATGAAAAATGTAGAAAGTATAAAGCTTACTGACTGCTATACCATAGATGGACCTGAAGATAAGGCTATGATGGTTTATGCAAGGACAGAAACTAAAATAAAAGGAATAGATACAGCAGCTTCGGGTGTGGATGGATTTTATGTCAGGCCTGATAGTAATGGGGAACTAAAGATAGTTCTGGCACCGATAGCGAATGAAATTCAAAAAATAATTGATGAAGATACTAAGAGAGATGATGTTGCAGCACTGCTTTCAGATGTAAATACAAAATTTGCACACGAAATAAAAAGTGATAAAAAACTTGCACAGTTTTTTGACAGGCTTAAGAATAGGAAAGCAGGCAGTGATGAGAATATAGACATATCTGAAATTAAAGATAATGACAAGGATGATAAGGACAAAAAATCAGCTAAAAACAGTTCTTCTAAAAAGAAGAAAAAGAAAAAAATAAAAACAGATAATTAAAATATAGCCTATATAGGATTATAAGAAGCATAGGTGGTTATGGAAGCGGTAAGGATAAATAAATATTTAAGTGAAGCCGGAGTCTGCTCCAGACGTGGGGCAGACAGGCTTATAGAAGAGGGCAGGGTATCTGTAAATGGAAACCATGCCTTTTTAGGTTCGGTGGTAAATGTCGGAGATGAAGTAAGAGTGGACGGAAATCTAGTAAAGTCTGTTACTAAAAAAGTACTCATAGCCTTTAATAAGCCAAGGGGAATAGTGTGTACAACAGCTGATCCTAAGTCAAAAGATGTGAATATAATAGAGTATATAAATTATCCTGAGAGGATATTCCCTGTGGGCAGGCTTGATAAGGATTCGGAGGGACTTATTCTGCTAAGTAATGATGGAGATTTGTCGAATAAGATAATGAAGGCAAGAAATTTCCATGAGAAAGAGTATGAGGTTGAGGTAGATAGGCCTTTTGATGATGACTTTCTTAAGAGAATGTCTGAGGGTGTGCCTATATTAGATACAATAACCAGGAAATGTACATTAAAGCGTACAGGTAAAAATTCATTTAATATTATTCTTACTCAGGGGCTAAACAGGCAGATTAGAAGAATGTGTGAGTACTTTGGATACAAGGTGGTAAGGCTTAGAAGAATAAGAATAATGAATATAAAGCTTGGAAATCTAAAGTCGGGTACTTATAGGAATATAACAGATAAAGAGTATGCAGAACTTACAAAGGGATTGAGGTAGATATGGACATAAATGCAAAGAAGCAGAGGATGAAGGAGCTTATAGATGTACTTGATAAGGCAGCCAAGGCTTATTATGCTGAAAGTACTGAGATTATGAGTAATGCAGAATACGATAAGCTCTATGACGAGCTTGAAGCACTTGAAAATGAAACAGGGATAGTGCTTGCAGGAAGCCTGACTAAAAAGGTTGGCTATGAGGTATTAAGCTCACTTCCTAAAAAAGCCCATAAAGAACCGAGACTTTCACTTAGTAAGACTAAAGATGTTGGAGAACTTGCTTCATTTTTAGGTGACAAAGATGGAATACTTATGTGGAAGCTTGATGGGCTTACCATTGTGCTTACATATGAAAATGGAGAACTTGTTGAAGCTTTAACCCGCGGAAATGGTGAAATAGGTGAGGTTGTTACTGAAAATGCGAGATTTTTTGAAAATATCCCTCTGGTAATTCCATATAAAGGAAGTCTGATGGTGCGTGGAGAGGCTATAATAAAATACTCTGATTTTAATAGAATAAATGATGAAATCACTGATATAGCCGAGAAATATAAGAATCCGAGAAATCTTTGCAGCGGCTCTGTAAGACAGCTTTCTACAGAGGTTACGGCTAAAAGAAATGTGAATTTTATAGTGTATGAGGATCTCTCCGGTGGAGAAAAATTTAAGACAAGGGAAGAGGAATTAAACTATCTTGAAAGTCTTGGATTTACGGTAGTTGACCATCCTTTAGTAAACAGGGATAATCTTGAAAATGAAGTAAGAGAATATGAAAATAGAATAAAATCATCCGACCTTCCTTCAGACGGACTGGTACTTCAGTTTAACGATATAGCCTATGGTAACAGCCTTGGAAGGACTTCTAAATTTCCGCGCCATTCCATAGCTTTTAAGTGGAAAGACGAAACAGCGGAAACAACCTTACGTGAAATAGAATGGTCAGCTTCAAGGACAGGACTTATCAATCCTGTAGCAATATTTGATGCTGTAGAGCTTGAAGGAACAACTGTTACAAGAGCCAGTGTACACAATGTCAGTATAATGAGAAGCCTTAAGCTTGGAGTGGGAGATAGAATAAAGGTATATAAGGCAAATATGATAATTCCGCAGATACTTGAAAATATTACCGAGAGTAATGCAGAGCAGGTTCCGGATTCCTGCCCTGTATGTGGAGGTGAAACTGAACTTAAAGATGAGGAAGGGGTACAGACACTTTACTGTACCAATCCTTATTGTATGGCTAAGAGAATTAAGCTTCTTACACATTTTGTAAGCAGGGATGCGATGAATATCGCAGGGCTTTCAGAAATGACTTTGGAAAAATTTGTGGGCGAAAATATGATACATGAGCTTAGCGATGTATTTAAGCTTGCAAGTCATAAAGAAAAGATAGTTACAATGGAAGGCTTTGGGGAGAGGTCATATAACAATCTTATAGAAAGCCTTGATAAGGCAAGAGAAACCACAGCAGTAAGGGTACTGTACAGCTTGGGAATAGCGAATATCGGACTTGCAACAGCAAAGCTTATTTGTAGATTTTTTAACAATGAATTTGACAAGATTACAAAGGCTAAAGAAGAGGAGCTTATCCAGATAGATGGTATAGGTGAGGTTATGGCAAAAGTCTTTGTGGAATATTTTAGCAAAGATGAAAATCTTCAAACTCTGGAGCATTTACTGGCTGAGGTACATATTGAGAAAAGTGCTGAAAATGACCAAAATACATATGGTAATGATGAAGGAAATAATTCCATAGCCGGTTTAACCTTTGTAATTACAGGTGATGTGGAGAAGTTTAAGAACCGTAGAGAGCTTTCAGAATTTATAGAGAGCAAGGGTGGTAAGGTAACAGGCTCTGTAACCGGAAAGACAAATTATCTGATAAATAATGATGTAACTTCTAATTCGGGAAAGAATAAGAAGGCTAAGGAACTTGGGGTTAAAATAATAAGTGAGACTGAATTTTTGGAACTTGTAGGAGGTAATAATGCCAATTAAGGTAAAAAATAATTTTCCGGCTAAAAAAATACTGGAAGATGAAAACATATTTATAATGGACGAAAACAGGGCTATGACACAGGATATTCGTCCTCTTGAAATACTTATTCTTAATCTAATGCCGCTTAAAGAAGATACGGAAGTACAACTTATGAGAGCTCTTTCCAATACTCCTCTTCAGGTAAATATTACATTTTTGACAACAGAAAGTTATGTGGGTAAAAATACACCGACAAGCCATTTGAATGATTTTTATCTTACATTTTCCGATGTCGAAAAGAAAAGGTATGATGGGCTTATAATTACGGGTGCTCCGGTAGAAACTTTAGAATATGAAGAAGTTGCTTACTGGAAAGAGCTTTGTGAGATTATGGAGTGGGCTAAAACACATGTAACTTCTACTTTACATCTGTGCTGGGCGGCTATGGCAGGCATGTATTATTATTATGGTGCGGATAAGTACCAGTTTGATGAAAAGCTATTTGGAATATATCCGCATAAGGTATACAACAAAAGGGAGCCTTTAATAAGAGGATTTGATGATTATTTTTATGCACCTCATTCTAGGCATACAGGTGTAAGAAGAGAAGATATTGCAAACAACGAGGATTTGATTATACTTGCAGAATCAGAAGATGCAGGAGTATTTCTTTTTATGACGAAGGACGGAAGCAAGATTTTTGTAATGGGACATCCTGAGTATGACAGGGTTACACTTGATACTGAGTATAAAAGGGATAAAGGCAAGGGCTTGCCTATAGAAATTCCTAATAATTATTATCCTGAAAATAATCCTGAGAACAGACCTGTTCTTTCTTGGAGAGCACATGCTAATACGCTTTACACGAATTGGGTAAATTATTATATTTATCAGAACACACCTTATGATTTTACATCATAATTAAAAATGGCTGCAAATAACTGTATATAACAGTTGATTTGACAGTCATTTTTGTTAATCTAATTCAGGATTACTACAGCTTTGCTTCTTGCAATCCTTGCAAAAATGGCTACTTACTCATATTTTTTGCGTGTCAAAAGATAATAAATTCTTTTGACACTTGTATCATTATACCCCAATTATTCACGCCATAGGTCACAGACCTCTTATTTCACATAGTAAAGTAGGATAAAATGTTTTCGGTCTGTGACTATTGGGCGATATTATTTTTCAGCCTCAGAGCCGGTATTAATTCGTTGCATTATCATTTCATAGCCATCATTTCCATAAG
>NZ_JBQNBU010000044.1:0-18113 GCF_052169795.1 Catonella sp. | reverse complement strand
TTTTTTATTTATAGTATTTATATTATAAATAAGCTTATTTATTTTAACTATATTTTTACATAACTTTCCCCAATTACCGCAAACTACTACCGTCTTCCCCTTACCTTAAATGAAATCATCATAACTCCTATGCTTACTGCAGCAAAAAATATAAGTGATTGTACAAACGGAGCAAAATTATAGGATTTTCCCATCCAGAAATCTATATAACCATTTCCAAAATGTGTGAACGGAAAGAGCTTACTTACTGTCTGAAGTCCTACAGGCAGGTCTTTAAGTCTTACTCCCATCATGCCGCCAAGTGCCATTATGGTGAAGTATATTGCCATAACTATACCATAAGTTATTCCGAATCTTCTTATCATATTGGCTATTCCATGTGCAAGCGCAAGGCATAAAGCAGAAATCAGATACATTGATACTATCCATACAACTGCCGCAACCGGCTTTGGTGTGGCAACTTCTATAAAACTAAGTGTTCCTATAAGATATAATGCAAAACAGAAAGTTAAAAATATAAAATTAGCAATCAATTTTCCTATAAAAAGCCTGCTTCCAGATAATCCAAAAAGGCTTAATCTTGTAGGTACATCCTTTTCAAGTTCATTTGAAAAAGATGCCGCATAGCCTAAAAACATAGTGGACAGCGGGATTATCATTGACATACCGATTAAAATACTTGCAGTTGCCTCCAGTTTTGCATCTGCCGGAACATCATTCAAAGCTCCCTTTGATATCATTACCATAAGAAAGATAGGAAATACTGCTCCAAAGAAGAATGAATATCCATTGTACAGATTATTTAATAATTCATATTTCACAAGATAAAACATTGATTTTTTCATTGTTTGCCTCCTTTATAATACACAGCCTTAGCATTGATTGTCATAAGTTCTATGTCATTATTGCTTCTTCTGTAGTTTACATTTACGTTACTTAAAGCCTCGGATATAGCTATCTCATCTTCAGGCTCATCACATCTGAGAGCTATCATACCATCAGGCGCTGCTATCTGCTTGTGATTCTTGGCTATATTTTTAGTATTGTCATTTTCTTCACAAAGAATTACTGCCTTTCCACAATACTTCTTAAACAGCTCATCTTTATTTCCAAAATCAATTACTTTTCCGTTGTCAAGATAAAGAATTTTATTTACCAGATGTTCAAGCTCCTCGTAATAGTGTGAGGTTACAAGCAAAGTAGTATTTCTCTCCTTATACCATTCAACTAACTTCTTCATAAGCTTCTGCCTGGTTTCAAAGTCAAGTCCCGATGTTACCTCATCAAGAAGTGTAAGCGGACTTTCGGCACACATAACAAGAATGAGTGTAAGTCTCTGCTTCTGTCCGCCCGAAAGATGTTTCCAACGCCTTTTCAGACAAGGTTCAAATTCAAAGAATTCTATCATTTCCTGAACCTGTTTATTCTCCTTTATAGGCCCGCCTATCAGCATTTCAAGAATTATTCTTATAGGAACAGTGTCTATATAGTCATTTTGCTGCATATGAACTGCAATTTTTTCTATATCTATTCCTCTTTTGATATTTCCCTGGTAATTAACTACACCGAGTACACTTTTTATAAGAGTAGTTTTACCCGCTCCGTTACTACCTATGACACCTACCCTGTCATTGTCTCCTATTTCTATGGTTCGCCCCAAATCAAGAGCTACCTTATCCTTAAATTTAACTGTCACTCTGTCTAATGTTAACATAATGTTATTCCTTTCTTTGTAGTGTAAATCTTACTTTATCATCTAAACTCTCACATCCTAATTCTAAACCTAAAAGTTCTGCAAAATATTTTGCTACATATAGTCCGAGACCATGTCCTCCTCCGCTTTCTCCACCTGTTACAAAAGCTTCAAATAATGATTCTTTTATACTCTCATCTATATGAGCAGGATAATTTATTACAGCTATACTTTCATTTGAAATCTCAATCTTAATTTGTCCTCCGGCTCCTGTATATCTCACTGCATTTCCTATTAGATTGAAAATAATCTGTTCAAACATATTAGGGTCACAGTACCATACAGCTTCTCCATCACAGGATATTGTTAAATTTTTAACTTCCCCCTCTACTCCCGTAGAATTAAGTGCATGCTCCGCAAGCTCTCTTACATCCACATTTATAGGACTGATATTATCTGCTATATGATTAATCCTCAGTATCTCATCCGTCATCTGCTTCACCGACATAAGTTGTTTCTTAACTTCCGGCAAATATTTATCTCTGTCTGAAAATTTTCCTATATTGGATATCATTCCGTCTGTAAGAAGGGAAGCTGCTGCCACAGGAGTTTTTAGCTGATGTGAAAAAGACCTCATAAATATCTCTTTTCTTTCACTTTCCTTATTTAACTTCTCATAAGCTTCCTCCTGTGCCTTATACAAGAGGTTTAGAGACTTGGCAAGCCCTGCTATCTCATCATTTCCCTTTACTGTTATAGGCTCTATATAGCCTCTTCCTCCCCTCCTGTTGTCTGCATCCTGCAAAAGTAAGGTGATAGGCTTAACTATGTTTTTAGAATAAAGTCCTGATGTTATGAAAATAAGCAGTATGATAACCGGAATTATAACAGGGAGCACACTCAATATTACGGGAATTATGTCTGTTACAGAAGGATCAACCACTCCGGCTACTTCAATCAGATATGTATTTTCTCCTCTGTTTACTCCGAAAAATGTAGTATAATCTGTATTTCCGATTGTGTCCTTAACACTCATTTCCATTATAAAAGATTTCTCGCTGAGACTGTAAAACTTTGTATTTTCTTCAGAGAAGTCTGTGACATTGTCATTCAACTTGATATCCACTGAAACCATATTATTATTGGAGAGGTTGTTGTCACCAAATTTTCCCTTAAATTTTTCAAAAATCTTTTCAAATTCTTTTCTTAAATCTTTTAACTCATTTTTATTTTTTCCTAAATCTTTATTATTCTTAAAAGCTCCTCTCAATTTATCCAGTATATCTCTTAAGTCTTTATCTTTAATTTCTATGTTACCCTTCATAGAATTGTTGGAAATCTCTATTTTGTAACCATCTAACGGAATCTTTATTCCAAAACTTTTAGTTGGAATACTCTCTGCAGAATTTCCTTCGCTTTCTATAAAACCTGTAAATGATGTCTTGAAATCATTGTAATTTACCTCTTTTCTATAAGCTGTATAAAGTGATGGCAACATTAAAAGAAGATAGCCTATTATAAATATTCCTACAACTCCGGCTAAGATTATACTGTATAACAAGTTTTTATTTGCCAGTTTCATTTAATCCTCCTTCCATCTGTATCCTATGCCTATAACTGTATCAATTACATTTACAGGCAGTTTTTTTCTCAGGTTCTTTATATGCGCATCTATTATCCTGTCATTTCCTATATAATCTTCATTAAATATACTAAGAATAAGCTGTTCTCTTGACAGCACCTGATTAGGTGAATCGTGAAGTGTTTTTATCAGTAAAAACTCGCTTACTGTAAGATTTAAGTCTTTTCCCTCATAATATGCCCTGTATGCTTTATCATCTATAACCAATGAACTGTCTTTCATCTTCACATCATCACTTATTCTTCTAAGCAATACCTCTATTCTTTTAAGAAGAATAATAGGTGAGGCAGGTTTGGTTATGTAGTCATCCGCAAAGAAATTAAATGCTTCAACCTGTGTATTTATATCTTCGTATGCAGTTAGCATTATCACTCCCATGTCTGATTTAAGTTCTGTTCTGATATGTTCAAGCACCTTCAGTCCGCTTATTCCCGGTACTCTTATATCAAGCACTGCCAGATCAAAATTTTTCTCTTTAAGTCTTTCTACCGCCTCGTCTCCGTTCCCGCACTCAGTAACCTTGTGTCCTGCTACATTCATATATTCAACAATTACTTCTCTTATAGTAACTTCATCTTCTAAAAATAATATTTCTGCCATCTCGTATCTCCTCTTTCTTTATGTATATATCTTAGCATAGTCATATGAATTTCATATGAAGACCGTATGTTTTTTCTGTATGACATTATATATTTTTCGATTTAAAATGTAAAAAAGTATCCCACCTTTTTATGAGATACTATATTAATTCGACAATTGATATGTTATAATTTTATTGTTGTCGCACCTATTCTGGCAACAGAAGGGAGATGCCAAAATGTATATTATTGAGTTTCTTTTTACTGTTACGGCAAGTGTATTCAGCTACATCATTTGCAAATGGCTAGACAGTAAAAATAACGACAACTAGCCTGTAAGCATGAAGAACCCCCAAGGTCAGCACACCTTGGGGGTTTTGGTGTCAAATGCATATTATTGATTTCTTACATTTTCATTATAACCCAAATTCAGCTATTTTACAAGTCTTTTGTTAAATCACTTCATCAATATACAAATCCTTCCTTTTTGAAAGATCTATAAATTCATTTCCTGAAACTACCATAGGCTTAGACAGATAAACTTTATTTGTCATAAGCACTTTGGCTTCTCTTCCATCATTTAACATAACCCTTGTTCCTATAAAATTATCTGCTATATGCTCCAAGAATACCGTATACATTCCTGCATCATATTTTTGTATACCGTCATCCTCAAACATCTTAATAACCTTAAACGGACACACCATCCCTCTATAAGACCTCGCAGAAGTGATTGCATCATAAATATCAACTAAAGCAATAAGTCTTGCATAAGGATCAATTCTCTTTGGATTAAACGGAACCGGATAACCTGTTCCATCCAATTTCTGATGATGTTGGAGTGCTGCATTTATAACATGAGGATTGGCATTCATTTCTTTAAGAATCTCATAACCTGCCATAGGATGATTTCTCATTATATCAAACTCTTCATCCGTAAGTTTGCCCGGCTTCGAAATAATCTCACTCGGAATAGTAAGCTTTCCTATATCATGATAAAGTCCACATTCCTGTGCAATTGCAATCTCCTTAGGAGAACAACCAAGCCACTGTGCAAGCAATCCTGCAAGCATTGCCACATTAAGACTATGCACAAAACATACATCATCAAAACGCCGTAAGTTCGCAAGCAAATCAAAGGTAGGAAGACTTCCTTCCGGCATAATCAAATCACCCATTATCTTCCTTGCCGTAGTTTCAAGATCTGCGTCCGGATTACCGTCCACAATGCGGTTCAACGCTCCTCTTAACTTAACTACTCCTGATGAGAATTTCCCCCTAAAAAGTTTATAATCAGGACTCTGCTGAACTCTCTCATAGTAAGAATATCTTTCATCAGAATAAGAAACAACCGGCTTCTCTTCTTTCTCAAAATCCTTTTTCGCCTTAATAAATACAAAGGAAACACTGTTATTCTTAAGTTTTTCTATGCTATCTGCGGTAACTTCTTCACCAGAATTAAGAAGCAGAAGCCCTGCCTTTGTATGAACATCTTTAGCTATTACCATTCCAGGCTGCAATTCCCCACATCTCTTCAATAACATATCTTTTCCTCACCAAAAGTTAATATTTGTATATTTATTATAACTATTTTTATGATTAATAGCAATACAAATTCTTATCTCTTTATAACAGGTAATTATTAACCCTCAAAAATTAATAATCCTCCTTCACTTGACCTTCCAGTCCTGAATCTCCCAGTTTATACAATATTGCGGAGTACCTTTACGGACAAATAGCAGATAGCGGTCATAGTACTCATGCAGGGATGATGCTAAATTTGCTCCATAACAAAGATCCCAGTCAACAGCTCTGGGACCATTAACCTTATCAGTAGGAGCTGTCCAAAGAATTTTAGCCAAATCGCCTTCTACCAGCTTATACTCCATTTTAACTCCCACAGCTGCCAAATATTCCTGTATAGTCTTCATAAAATCAACTGTAGCTTTATCTTTATAATAATAAACCGTTTTAAGTACTGTGTTTGAATTCCATTTTGCCTCAGCCAAAAGCTTTTTAGCCAGTTTTGGATTGTAATCATACTTATTAAGATTAGCTGCCTTAGCATTTGTTTCCTGTATAAGAACATCTGCAGGAATCACGTAACCTTGCATAATATTCTCACAGATAGTTTTCATATCAACTGCATAACGCAAAGCCTGCCTAACTTTTTTATTAGATAAAGGTGATGGAGAACCATCTTTCCTTGCAAATTTGTACACATAAAACAATCTTGTGTAGCGCCCCTCTATATAAGTCACTGTAATTCCCGGTGTCCCTTCAATTTCCTGTAAGTCAGATATTGACTTAGTATATCCATAATCCAGATTACCCGATTTTACCCTAGTGACAAATTTTGAATCTGTATCACCGGGACTCGGAAGAAGCTGAATCTTAAAATCAGGAACCCCATTATGCCAAAAAATATTATCTTTCAAAGTAAAAATGATTTTTTTCCCATTACTGCTTACCTCATATGTCGCAAGAGCATCAGGATGATTAGGTATAGGCTTCAGCTTGTCATCAGCTACTATTAAATGGCTGTACAATGCTTTATTATATATGCAGGTACCCGGATTTAACCATGGAGTTTCAAAAAACTCTTCAGGTCCTCCATTGGAACGGATTACTTTCCCCGATTCTTGTAATGTTAATGAATCATTCATTTCATACTGTTGTAAGAGTGAAGATATAGTCCCACTACTTGAACTTATTGAGTCTACCACAATATCAGTATCATTTTTAGCACAACCTAGCATATTAATAAACAGACTCACTACAAACAAAACGCAAAGTGAGTTCTTAATACTTTTTTCATACTTTCCACTTCCTTCTAAAGTATTCCTCCAAATATAAGTCTCTTTAATTATACTTGACCTAAAATCATTTTCAATATAATAAAGCAAAATGAAAGTATTTTCATTTTTTTGCAATAATTAGATATTTCCTCCATATTCTTTGCTTATTTTTTGTTCGATTTGTATGCTAAACTGAAAAAAGTTTCAATAATATTAAAAACACTGTACATTACCGGTTCTTTAATAAGTAGTTTAAAATTTACTATTAATAAGAAAGAATCCTGCTTTGCAGGATTCACCGCCTGCGGCGGGTCGCACAAGCGACATCTACATATCCGCCGCAGTGCGATCCCTCGGAGAGATTTTTATTTAATAGGGAATTTCGGAGAAATTTCCTATTAAATAAAAAAAGCAGATATTACAATACGCAATACCTGCTTTAATAAATCTTCCACTTTATTATTTAAGTGTAACCTTAGCTCCAGCCTCTTCAAGCTTAGCCTTGATAGACTCAGCATCTTCCTTAGTTGTAGCTTCTTTGATAACCTTTGGAGCAGCCTCAACTGCTTCCTTAGCTTCCTTAAGACCAAGGCCTGTAAGCTCACGAACAACTTTGATAACCTTAATCTTCTCTGCGCCTACTTCTGTAAGCTCTACATCAAATTCTGTCTTCTCTTCAGCTGCTGCTGCGCCAGCGCCTGCTGCTGCAACTACAACACCTGCTGCTGCAGATACACCAAATTCTTCCTCGCAAGCCTTTACGAGATCGTTTAATTCAAGTACGCTCATACCTTTGATAACATCAATAAATTCCTGAGTTGTCATTTTTAATACCTCCATAATAATTAAATAATATTTTGGTCAATTCTTTTGACCATCTGATAAACAGTTTTACGCTTCAGCTCCATTACCCTGCTTCTCTGCAATCTGCTTAAGCACACGAGCAAAGTTGGTAATAGGTGACTGTAAGCTGCCAAGGAGTTTGGAAATAAGCTCCTCTCTTGAAGGGATAGTTGCAATAACTGTCATTCCCTTTGCATCGTAGTAAGTTCCTTCTACAACGCCGGACTTAATTTCAAGTGCTTTTGCCTGCTTTGCAAAATTAGCGATAATTCTTGCTGCAGCAGTAGCATCCTCATAAGAAAATGCAACAGATGAAGGTCCTTCTAAGTCCACATCTAACTGTGAAAAATCAGTTCCTTCAAACGCACGCTTTAAGAGAGTGTTCTTGTATACTTTGTATACTACTCCTGCCTCTCTTAACTCCTTACGGAGTTTTGTGTCCTGCTCAACAGTGAGTCCACGATAGTCTACTAAAACTGCAGAACTTGCTTTTTCAACATGTCCCTTAATTTCGTCAACTATTGGCTGTTTGATTTCAACTTTAGGCATAATCTTCCTCCATTCCGAAACACCTTTAATCAGTTAACTGATTGGGATAGAGCGTTTCTAGTAATATCCCCTTACTGCTTGAAGTCAGATGTATTACAATAAAAAAGACCTGAAACTGCTAGAGTTCAGACCGTAATATTCTTAAAAATAATTACATCCCTCGGCAGGCGTTTTAACTTACACATCTTAGATGTACCTGCTGTCTTCGGCAGCTGTTCTTAACGAACGATACTATTTATAACATAGTTGTGATATATTGTCAAGCATTAATGTAAAAAAGACCCGTCAAAATTTGACCGACCTTTTTATTCCCAATTTGTATAAGCTGGCGACGGGAGTCGGACCCGTGACCTCCGCACTACCAATGCGACGCTCTACCACCTGAGCCACGCCAGCAACAAGATTACTTTCATAAGTAACCTCAAACATTTTACTAAATTTTAAGTTAAATGTCAAGCATCAATTACAAATTTTACTGCACCTATGATTCCTGCATCATTTCTAAGCTCTGCCGCCTCTACTCTTAAGTCCTGTGCAAAATTATCCATTACACCGTTAAGTACCTTATCACGAACCTTATCCACAAAAAGCTTCTTCTGCTTAGATACTCCACCACCTAAGATAACCATTTCAGGATTGAAAGTATGAACAAGTCCTACAAGTGCAGCCGAAATATAGTTTATCCATTCATCCACATATTTTATAACAGCCTTATTTCCTGCTTCCACTTCCTTAAATATAAGCCTTCCGTCTACCTCTTCTTCCTTTATTCCCGTAATTTCACCTGAAATAACCGCTTTTTTTACATTTCTTACAAGTGCACTTGTAGAACCATAGTGTTCTATGCACCCTGTATTTCCACAGGAACATCCTTCTCCCTCTACATTTACCGGTATATGCCCTATCTCTCCGGCAAATCCTTTCCTGCCAAGTAAAATTTTTGAATCAACTATAATTCCACCACCTACTCCTGTACCGACAGTCATTACTACCACATTCTCTTTGCCTTTTGCGGCCCCCTTCCACATCTCTCCAAGGGCAGCTGCATTAGCATCATTTAAAACAGCCGTTTTAACACCAAACTCCTGTTCAAACCTCTCCTTTATATTGGTACCTTTCCAGTTCTTGATATGTCCTGCAGAGCCTTCTACTATCCCAAGCTTAGAATTAATTCCTCCCGTAGCAGACACACCTATTCCCTCAAGTTCGGAAAATTCTTTACTATTCTTTTCCATAAAGTCTTTAACACCCTTAACTACAGTTTCTATAATAGGAGTTTCATAATCATCAAATTTTACAGGATACTCAAAAACTTCACTGGCCAAGCTTCCTTCACCACTTACAAGTCCAAGCTTCGCCGCTGTTCCCCCTATGTCTACTCCCAAATAAATTTTATCTGACATTTCGTTCCCCTTTCAAACATTATCCTCTTTATACCTTATTCCCATCAAAAATAATCCGTTCGCAGGTAAAGTAGTTCCAAGATGTTTCCTATCTTTTTTCTCAATAATATCAGGAATCTCTTCAGGTTTTATCTTACCTTCCCCTACTTTTACTAAAGTCCCTGCTATTATTCTCACCATGTTATATAGAAAACCATCTCCTCTAACCCTGATAACAAGACCATTTCTAGGTGCCTCTTCTATATCAATTTGAAATACTGTCCTTACCTTATCCTCTTTATCAGTTTTAGCTGAACAAAACGATGTAAAATCATGTCTCCCTTCTATAAACTTCGCTGCCTCTCTCATTGCCTCAATATCCAGAGCATGATTTACATTATACCTGTACATTCTATCTGTTGGAAATATAATTTTGTTCATATCGATATGATATTCATAAGTCTTGTCGAGTACATTTCTTCTTGGGTGAAAGTTTGCTGCTACCTCTGAACTCTCCATTACCCTTATGCTTTTTATTATATTGGCATTTATGGCTAATGCTAACTTTTCTGCAGGAATCTTCGTATTAGAGTCAAATACGGCTACATTGCCATAAGCATGTACTCCCGTATCTGTCCTGCTTGCCCCAACAGTCACTATTTTTTCTCCTAAGAGTTCTGAAAGTACATCATTTAATAATCCTTCAACCGTAGGAAGTTCAGGCTGATACTGATACCCACAATAAGCCAGTCCGTCATAAGCAACTATTAGTTTAAATCTCTTCATATATTTAAACTCCGATAAATTTATTAGCTACAATATTGATGACTATTAATATGAAAACATATGCAAAGCAGGTTATATAAGCCATCCTATCTCTACTCTTATATTGAAGCGGTTTCATCTTTGTCCTGCCCTCACCTCCATGATAACACCTTGCTTCCATTGCCATAGCAAGGTCTATTGCTCTTCTAAATGCAGAAACAAACAGTGGAACCAATATAGGGATAAGTGCCTTTACCTTCTTTATAAAGCCTCCTGTTTCAAAATCTGCTCCTCTGGCCGACTGCGCCTTCATTATCTTATCGGTTTCTTCTAATAAAATAGGGATGAACCTAAGAGCTATTGACATCATCATAGCTATTTCATGTACCGGAAGTCCTATCTTTTTAAATACCGAAAGTCCTTTTTCCATTCCATCTGTAAGCTGGTTCGGACTTGTTGTAAGTGTAAGCATCGATGAGCCTATGATGAGTAAAATAAGTCTTATTCCCATAAAAATTGCGGTTCTAAGTCCCTCTTCAGTTATCCTCACACTTCCAAAAATATGGACAAGTTCCTTTCCCGGCGTAAGAAACATATTGAAAACAACTGTAAATAATAGCAGAATAAAGATGGCACGAAGCCCCTTTATTATAAACTTAAATGGTACTTTTGAAAGTTTGATTACCATTCCCAAAAATAAAATGACCGCTGCATATCCCAAAAAACTGCTGAACAAAAACAGTGATACTATAAAAATCAGAGTCCCTGCAAGCTTTACTCTCGGATCAAGCTTATGTATCACTGATTCCGCCGGATAATACTGCCCTATTGTTATATCTCTAACCATTTCACATCCTATCTATGTTAAAACATTCACAAACTTAAAGCTTTTAGTATTTCTTCCTTTGCCTCTTCCACAGTGGAAACATCCGTATTAACAGACAAACCTAATTCTTTCATTTCCTGCATTACATAAGTAACTTGAGGTGCAGACAGCCCCATTCTTTCAAGTTCTCTAAAATGTCTGAAAACTCCCTTAGGTGTGCCATCAAATGCAACCCGTCCTGCGTTCATTGCAATTATCCTATCTGCATACTTAGCCACATCTTCCATGCTGTGGGATACAAGTATTACCGTCAAACCTTCCTTATGAAGTTTTGCTATCTGATCTAAAATTTCATCCCTACCCCTTGGATCAAGCCCTGCTGTAGGCTCATCTAAAATCAGTATTTCAGGCTTCATTGCAAGCACCCCTGCAATAGCCACCCTTCTCTTCTGCCCTCCTGAAAGTTCAAACGGAGATACATCATAGTATTTTTCAGATAATCCTACCTGTCTTATAGCCTCAAAAGCTCTCATATCCACTTCAAGTTTATCTAAACCTAAATTTTTAGGTCCGAACTTAACATCTTCGAGTACAGTGGTTTCAAAAAGCTGGTGCTCCGGATACTGAAATACCAATCCTACCTTACTTCTAAGGCTCTTCATCTCAAAATCTTTATCATAAATATCCCGTCCGTTAAAATATATAGTTCCGCTAGTTGCCTTTTCAAGTCCGTTAAAATGCTGTATAAGTGTAGATTTTCCTGAGCCTGTATGCCCTATGATACCGATAAATTCACCTTTATTTATCGTAAGGCTTACATCGTTAAGAGCTTTTTTTTCATAGGCTGTACCTTGGCTATACACATAATTTATATGATCTGCTATGAGTAACATCTTCTAATAGCCTCCTTAAATTCATCAACTGTAAGGACAGTTTCACTTATCGGAATGCCACTCTTTTTTAGCTCATATGCAAGTTTTGTAACCTGAGGCACATCAAGCCTGTAATTTTCCAGTTCATCAACCTCAGCAAATACTTCCCTTGGAGTTCCCTGTAAAACAACTTTTCCGCCCTCCATTACAAATACTTTGTCTGCATTTATGACTTCATCCATGTAGTGCGTAATCAAAATTATGGTTATTCCTTCATTTTTATTTAGCCTGTGTACGGTCTTAAGCACTTCCTTCCTTCCTATCGGATCAAGCATTGCTGTTGGCTCGTCTAACACTATGCATTTAGGCTTCATAGCCATGATTCCTGCAATGGCTACTCTCTGTTTCTGTCCTCCTGACAGTTTATTAGGTGAATGCTTGGCATAGCCTGACATTCCTACCGCTTCTAAACTTTCCTTAACTCTCTCCAGTATCTCTTCTGTTGGAACTCCTATATTTTCAGGACCAAAGCCCACATCTTCTTCTACAACTGAGGCAATTATTTGATTGTCAGGATTCTGAAATACCATTCCTGCACTTTGTCTTATTTTTAACAAATTAGCTGTATCCCTTGTATCAAATCCATTTATCCACACCGTTCCCTCTGTCGGTACTAAAAGGGCATTGAGGTGTTTTGCCAAAGTGGATTTACCGGAACCGTTATGTCCTAATATAGCTATGAAATCCCCCTCATTGACTTCAAGCTTCACTCCATCTATGGCTCTTTCTATCTCTTCTGTATTACCTTCCTCATCACGCCTTATATATTCAAATACAAGATTCTTGATATCTATTATCTTCATTCGCTCTGCCTGTCTTTCATATCATCTTGATGGTTAGCTGTATTTGCCTATATTGAAAGTGAACTTTCATATAGGCAACATAAACTAACCATCTTGACAAAGTATAACACAAAAATAATAAAATTATAAGTGATAAATATAATTATTTTCAGCCTCCAACACCCTTAAGCGCCTCTACAGATTGATTGTGCAGAGCATCTTTTTCTAATCTGTTCCGTCCCACATATTCATTATACAATACATCAATTAATAAAAGCATAGGAAATTGCGGTGAAATGGTATTACCGGAATTAAGATGTTTTAATGACGCTACCAGTACTACCTCATCACAATATTTTTTAAACTCTCCATTAGCTGAAGAAGTAAATAATACTGCTGTTGCCTTCTTCTCCTTAGCCTTTTTTAATAAATACATAACCGCCTCAGTTTCACCACTGAGCGAAAAACCTATAACCAAATGCTTTGGTGTCAAAAATGGTGCCTGCATTTTTATTCTATCCGGATTATCAATACTGTCAATATCTACTCCTATACGCATAAAACGGCTTTCCATTTCTTTTGAAACATAACCGTTACTACCTAATCCAAACGCAATCACTCTCTTCTTTTCGTATAAAAAATTTGTCAGTCTTGCAATCTGCGTCTCATCCATTAAATTATAAGTCTTATTGAGCAGTTCCTGATAACTCTCATAAACTGTTTTAGCTGTCTTTGTTTCCTTCTTTTCTACAAAGGCTTCTTTATACTCATATACAAATTCCCTATAACCATGAAAACCACATTTTTTGGCGAATCTGGAAAGAGAGGCATTGGATACGAATAAGGTTTCGGTCATATGTTTTGCTGATAAATCAATATGCTCAGTATTGCTCAGGAAGAAATCTGCAATTACCTTCTCTGCCTGTGTAAACGCATTATATCTGGATTCTATCACCGGAAGCAAAGACTTGGAATATAAAGCCATATAACAACTCCTTCCTAAATATATTTCAAATTATTCTGCATTTTTTATAGTCTGAAATATTTGCATTGCAAGTTTTTTATGACTTTCTGCATCTAAATGCATATAATCAATATCATTCATTTTACAAAATTCACCTGCATTGATATAATAACAGCCTTCATTTTTTGCATGCATTTCGTATAACTTAGCAAGTTTTGAGGATTTCTCACTGCAAGCTCCCATCTCACCGGCTACTGCAGAAGTTTCACATCCCTTTTCTATTGGTGGAGGTGTTATTACTAAAATATGTGGCTCATCTAACCATACATCAAGTAATTTTGCTGTTCGAATCAGTCTCCTCACTCCATCAGCTATATTTTGTGGAGCAGCACTGAATCTCTCTTTACAATCATTTGTACCAAGCATTATAGTAAGCCATTCAATTTGTGAGTGACTTTGAAGACAGGGTACCAGGTATTTAAGTCCATTCATTCCTTCATTTAACGGATCTTCAAAAACTGCTGTCCTTCCACAAAGTCCCTCTTCAACTACTATAAATTCCTCTAAAAGGCTCTGTAATACTCCCGTATATCTTATATCTTTACCAAATCTCCCATTAGTAACCACATCATATCCCCAAGTATTGGAATCTCCAAAGCAAACTATTCGCTTTTCCCGCATAAATGCCTCCTAAATATTATTGTATATTACAAAACATCTGCTAAAATATTTAATCATGACTCCCATTGCCACAATATACGCAGATGTTTTGATAAAATGATATTTATTTGAATCGAACTTTAAAAGTTGCCTTTCGTATAAGCTCAGGCTTATCAGTCATGATCCCCGGTCTATGACCATCCTGAGGCATACATACAAGAAAATCTCCTGCATATAAATTTACGGTACCTACAGGCTCTCCATAAAGAGTCATAATATCCGGCTTATACTCTCCTGCTTCCATATTGGCTGTAATGCAAATATCTATACGCTCACTCCCACGAACAATATAATGTATATCGCAATAATCTTTATGTGCTTCAAATGCCCTTTCCTCTACCGGAGCCGTTGTAAATTCCATAAGATTTACAAAGACATCATCCCCATCTATATCATATCTTTTAAGTTCCATAGTCAACAGGTCATTATTCTTTACAAATTCAAAGCACTTTTTAAACTTCTCCTGTAGAAACTCATACTGTTCAGGATATTTTATATTTCCAAATACCATAACTGCTCTCCTTTTAACAGTATTTTGCTACTGCATCTCTGATCATTTTAGCAGCCTCTTCTACTATAGGCATATCTTCTTTATTAAGTTCATAAAGAGGTGCTCTTACGCTTCCGATATTGAGTTTCTCATTTATTCTAAGAATTTCTTTGATTACACCGTACATATTACCGGTTGCGGAACACATCTTGTAAATAATTTCATTGGCTGCATACTGAACTTCTCTTGCCTTATCAAATTCACCTTTTTTAACCAGTTCATCCATTTTTAAGAAAAGCTCAGGCATAGCACCGTAAGTACCGCCAATTCCGCCTTCTGCTCCTATAGCTCTTCCACTTATAAACTGTTCATCAGGGCCGTTGAAAATGATATAATCCTCTCCTGCACCAGCCTTAAACATCTGAATATCCTGTACAGGCATTGAAGAATTCTTAACACCGATTACATTTTTATTATTACGCATAGTTTCAAACAATTTTCCTGTAAGAGCAACACCGGCAAGCTGTGGAATATTGTAAATAACAAAATCCGTATTTGGTGCAGCACTGCTTATATCATTCCAATACTTAGCTATAGCATATTCAGGCAGTCTGAAATAAATAGGAGGAATTGCCGCAATCGCATCAACTCCTACCTTCTCAGAATGTGCTGCAAGTTCCATAGAATCCTTTGTGTTATTGCAAGCCACATGATTTATAACTGTAAGCTTGCCCTTTGCTACTTCCATTACACTCTCAATTACAAGTTTTCTGTCAGCAACACTCTGGTAAATACACTCCCCTGAAGAACCGTTTGTGTAAATTCCCTTAACACCCTTTTTAATAAAATACTCTGTAAGAGCCTTTACCCTGTCAGGGCTTATTTCACCCTTTTCATCATAACAAGCGTAAAATGCAGGTATTATACCTTTGTACTTGTCCAAATTTCTCATTTTTCCTACCTTCTTTCTTAAAATAAAATGTTTATAACTAGCGTAACAGCCTACATATAAGCTAATCACGCTAGTTTATAAAATCGTATATTAGTTCATCAACCCTTAACTGCACCCATTGCTATTCCTCTTGTAAAATACTTCTGGAACAACAGGAATACTATAAGAATTGGAATAGATGCAAGAGATGCACCTGACATAATAAGTCCGAAGTCTGTAGCATTTTCTACCTGAAGCTTTGCTATACCAAGTGATATGGTTAAATTTTCTTTTGCACTAAGCATAATTAACTGCATAAAATAATCATTCCAGCTATTTATAAAAGTAAAGATTGCAAGTGCACCTATACCCGGCTTAACCATAGGCAGTACTATCTGAATAAATGTCTTAGCCTCATTTGCCCCATCTATTCTGGCTGCTTCAAGCATTTCATTAGGCACACCCTCTGAGAACTGTTTCATAAGAAATACACCAAATGGCCAGCCCACTGTAGGAAAAATTACTGCCCATATAGTATTATAAAGTTTAAGAGCTGACATTTCACGAAGCAGCGGAATAAGAATAACCTGCTTTGGAAGTGCCATAGCTGCTACTATAAGTGAAAAGAGTAATATTCTTCCACGAAAACGCTTCTTAGCAAGAGCATAGCCTGCCATAGCTGCTGTAAGACAAGTAAGTGCCATAGCTGCTACTGCCATAAATACAGTATTTAGGAGCCACTTTACCGCACCCGCAATTTCCGGTCCCTTTAGTTCTCCAATCTTATAAAGAGGAAACTTTTGTTTAGTAAAAAGTTTGGTAAAGTTTGTCATTACCCATTCACTCGGAAACCAAACCGGAGATGTTGCATTTATTTCAGCAGGAGTCTTAAATGCTCCCGTGATTATCCAATACAATGGAAAAGTAAAAAGTATGGCAAGAATTATAAGTACCACCAAGCAGAATATTCTGTAAGGTGTCATCCTTTTAATACCTGAACCGCCAAATTCTACATTTTTATTCTTCTTCATCTTCTACCTCTTTCTAGCTGCAAAGAACTGAACTGCAGAAATCACTCCAATAAATATTGCAAGTACTACTCCCATAGCATTACCATATCCATACTTATAAAGCTTAAATGCTGTATAATAGATATAGTACATAACAGTATCCGTACTGTGGTTAGGACCACCTGATGTAAGCAACTGGATAAGTGCAAAACACTGGAAACTGTTAATAGTAGTAATAACTAAGATATAAAGAGTAGTAGGCATAATATTTGCCCATTTAATTCTCCAAAATATCTGGAAAGGTGTTGCACCATCTACCTGTGCCGCCTCTATAAAAGACATATCCACATTTCCAAGTGCAGCAACATAAAGTACTATAGGCTGACCTACAGAGGTAGTAAAAAGTATAAGGATAATACACCAAAGCGCAAATCTCTCATCTCCAAGCCAGTTGATATTTTTATCAAGAATTCCTGTAGCCTTTCCTAAATAATTAGCTACACCATAATAGTTATTAAATATCCACTTCCAAACTACTGTAACAGCAACTGAACCTGTAACAACAGGAAGATAAAATATAACCCTGAATATGGAAAGCAACTTCCCGTTCATTTGATAAATAGCTGCTGATACCCAAAGTGAAAATATAGCTACTACCGGAACTGAGACAACCACTATTAAAAAGGTATTGGCAAGTGCCTTTAAGAATACCTTATCACTAAAAAGATTAATATAATTGTCAAATCCTATAAATACATCTTTTACATCCTTGCCCATTGTAGAATCAAAGAAACTCGTATATATACATAAAATCATAGGTATTATTACGAATCCTACAAAGAAAATAAGACTTGGAAGTAAGAAAAGATAAGCATTTCTTGTTTCTCTTGCGGCAAGAACTTTGCTTCTTACCGAAACTGCATTTGTTCTCAAAACAGTTTCCTCACTTTCTAATATAATATTTACTCCAAATTATTCTTTACATTCCTATAAAAAGAACCATAGCCGCGGTTCAGACTGCAGCATAAGTTAGTTTGCTCTCTAATCTGAGTATTCCGCGGTCTATGGCACATTTTTTATCTAAAGATTATTTTCTTACCTTATTTAGAAGCAGCTGTGTTAGCTTCTTTATTACACTCGGTTACAACAGTCTTTATATCATCTCCTGCTCCAACCTTCTGAAGCATATTCCACCAAGCTGTACGAGT
>NZ_JBQNBU010000043.1:0-18403 GCF_052169795.1 Catonella sp. | reverse complement strand
CTATGCCTTTCTCTATGCCTTTCTCTATGCCTTTCTCTATGCCTTTCTCTATGCCTTTCTCTATGCCCTTATTTTCAATTTTATCTAAAAATCCACACATGTCGACTGTACCTCCTTCTTTCTTCATTGATTTAACTTCACTTTTTGCCTCAGAAAATCTTTCATCATTTGTCAGCAGGCTAAGCAAATCTAACACCTCATCAGGATGTGCTATTTCTTCCTGCTTTGGCTCATAATTTTCTTCTTTTGCCATGATACCTGCAATAAAATTAAAATCACCCTTATACCTTTCTATTTCTTCATCAGTAAGCCTGGTCATTTCAACGAGTTTAAACTTATGATCTGAAATCAGCCCCTCAAGTTCAGGCGGACAAGTTATTCTTTCCTTTAGACTTATAGGTGCCTTCCACTTAGCCTTTCCCCAATAAATAACTATTGTAAATACCGGATAAATCTCCGCCCTTCCTTGCTGATTTTTGTAAGTGACTCCATCATACGCACATACCCTTAGTATTAGATCCTCATCCGGTACTGACTGGTTCTCAACTCCTATAAATGAGAAGATTACTCCATTTTTCTTCCAGAACTTAGCTACATCTCTTAACTGTTCGTGATGTACATTCTCATCATCCTTAAACTGTGTAACAGTGCCGGCCTCCTCTAAGTCCTCACTCTTTACTACATCCCTTCCATCAAATATTGTTCCATTCACAACATCTGCAAAGACATCATTAAAGCTTAAAAGTATTTTTTCTGCAATATCTTTTTCTCTCATTGTACTCCTTTTCCTGTTAATAAACAACAATGCATTTTTTAATAGTTGAGAAATCATGATTAATTGTCACAAGAATTATTTAATCCGATAGATAAAAATATTAGAACAAATGATTTTCCCGTTTCATCATCTACATTGTAATATACTTCAGCCATATTGTCATCGTCAATTTGTATGAATTTCTAAGCATTTTCTGTACAAAGTGTACAATTTTTATTCATGCAAAAAGCCGGTCAACATAGAGTTCACCGACTTTAATAATACTTCCATATTCAATTCTTTAAGGGTCTGCTCTTCACCCTGCGTTTTTCCATCTGTTTTTCATTCACATACTTACTGAGTTCTTCGTTAATAGCAAGGAATTTACAGCCTACGGTTCTTTTCTGTATGGTATCTACCACTCTTACAACTACGGCTTTTATAATAAATTCCACTTTTTGTTTTACTTTCTCTCCCTTTTCTTCACTACCACCACCATTCATGGCTTCAATAAGGGAAATCTGCTTTTTAAATCGAGCTAGATCCTTTTCAGCCCTAGTCATAGGCAGGCTGTTTGTCTGCTTTGTTTTAAATATTTTTAAATAATCTGAAAATGTTATTAGAATATTATCTCCCGGCTCTATCTGTAGGTACTTAGGTATGACCAAGCCTATACCCACCGAACTTATATCCTTAACTGCCGCCTTACTAAGCGATTCCTCATTTCTAAGCTTCACATAACATTCACTCGTCACAGATACCCTGAAACTGTTTCTCCTATTGAAAGGTTGTACATCTCCATCTGCCAGTATGAGGTGGGCAGCACCGTATTTGCCGAGATTAATCCTATATACCTTGACCTTCATCCATTCATAAGGCTTAGATTCAAAAATCCCCATTACAGAGCATTCTATCTCATCATTGTCAAAACTGAGCGGTCTCCCGTTAAAGGTAAACATCTCCGCCACAATATATTTTGAAAACCTCATTTTATTCTTTTCTAAAAAATCTGATATTTCTCTTTTATCAGCAGGATGATATATTCCTGCCACTTTTGAATGAAAATCTGCTGTATTGGATTCAAAAACTGCTGTGAGCCTAAGCCCACAGCCTTCTATCAACTGGTTAATAAACATTTTAACCCTCACATTATAAGAAATTATTCGCCATCTTCTTCAGTTTCTACTGTAAGCATAGGAACCACAACACTATCCGCATCATAGTTATACAGCTCATTTAATTTCTCAAGCACTTTTTCACACTCTTCCTCTGACTTATCAAGATCCTGCATAGCCTTCATGCAATATGCTGAAATAATATTGTTGAATGCTCCTGTATCTACAATTGTAAGTAATTCTGCAAGACTCTTACCATTCATAGCTTTGCAAGCCTCTAAAAGTTCAGAAACTCTTTTTTTAACTTCCTCTGTATCTGCCTCTGCAAGCTTCTTTTCATATTCTCCTATAAGCCCCTCAAGATCCAATGCAAAGCTTTCTGCTCCTAATTCTGTAGCCATAACTCATATCCTCCTAAATTTTGTTTAATAGTACTATATTAGCATACACTTATGTCAAAGATATTACAAGTTAAATTTAATTATGAAATAATTTTTTTGTCTGATACTTAGGCTCACAGGTCATATTGATACCCAGTCTTGCTAAAGTACGCTGGTCTTCCCTAGAGAGGATGACAGACGAATGAGCCTCACACCCCTTTAATCTGTCAAGCATCGCCACCACCTTTGCAGCATTTTCATCTGTCCCTGCGCAGATGGTAAGGGCAATCAACATCTCTGCTATATGCAGGTTCGGGTTATGATTTCCAAGATGGTTAATCTTAAGCTGTTGAATCGGCTCTATTACACTTGGCGAAATAAGCCTCAAACTATCCGAAAGACCTGCAAGCTTTTTTAAAGCATTAAGGAGCATTGCTGAGGTAGCCCCCATCAGTTCTGAAGTCTTGCCTGTAATTATAGTGCCGTCTTCAAGCTCTATAGCACTTGCCGGTTCTCCGGTAACTTCCGACTTGGTATTTGCTGCCGCCACTGTCTTTCTGTCTTGAACACCGGTTCCTGCCTTTTTCATAAGCAGCTCCAACTTTTCTACCACCTCTGCCCTGCTGTTACCCTTTCTTAACTCACATCTCTCCTTAAAATATCTCCTGATTATCTCCTGTTTTGCAGCATCTTTTACAGCTTCATCATCAAAGATACAGTTACCCACCATATTTACTCCCATATCCGTAGGAGATTTGTATGGAGAAGAGCCATATATTTTTTCAAACATCGCATTTAATACAGGAAAAACAGCCACATCCCTATTATAATTTACGGTAGTAAGTCCATAAGCCTCTAAGTGGTAAGGATCTATCATATTTACATCATTAAGGTCTGCTGTAGCCGCTTCATAGGCAAGATTGACAGGATGTGAGAGCGGAAGATTCCATATAGGAAAGGTTTCAAACTTAGCATAGCCTGCCTTTATACCATGTTTATGATCATGGTATAGCTGCGAAAGACATACTGCCATCTTTCCGCTACCCGGTCCCGGTGCAGTTACAACTACAAGGGAATGTTTGGTTTCTATGTAATCATTTTTACCATATCCTTCATCACTTATAATTGCAGGTATGTCATTTGGATAGCCTGCTATAGGATAGTGCCTGTAAACCTTAATTCCC
Organism: Catonella sp.; assembly: GCF_052169795.1. Lineage (GTDB taxonomy): Bacteria > Bacillota > Clostridia > Lachnospirales > Lachnospiraceae > Catonella. The sequence goes on along the minus strand of NZ_JBQNBU010000043.1, from coordinate 14,970 downwards.
AGAGCTTCAAGTTTCTTCTGATACTGGATTGCACATTCCTGACCTTCAAACCTTGTAAGCACTACACTCCCTACATAAAGCCCGTAGCTTCTAAAAGCATCAATCAGCCTCAGCACATCCAGGTCGTAGGTTATTCCAAGGTCGCCCCTTACCTTATTCTTCTCTATATCAGCTGAATTTATGACTACAACCACTTCTACATCTTCCCTTATCTTTGCAAGCATCCTGATTTTACTGTCCGGTTTAAATCCGGGAAGCACTCTTGAAGCATGGTAATCATCAAAGAGCTTACCGCCAAATTCCATATATAGCTTACCGCCAAAGCCCTCAATTCTCTCCATTATTTTCTCAGATTGCATTTTCAGATACTTGTCATTATCAAAACCTGTCTTAAACATAGCTCTTCCTTTCTCTTTATTTTAAGCTTAAAACACTCATCCTACCTTACCAAGCTGTTCATTACAAGCATGTCTCCCTCATTTAATACTATATTTCCATTAGGAATTATAATATCATCTCCTCTTTTTATAAGGATGATTAATGTATCATCATCTGTCGGTATTTCTGAAATAGCCTTTCCTATATAACTGCTCTTGTTATTGATATATATTTCGCTGAGCATGGTGCCTGTCATCTGTTCAGGAGTAGCCGCAGAAAGTACTACCTTATCACCCACATTTAAAATTGTCTGTCCGTTCGGAACTCTCGTACCCACCTCATTTTGTACCGAAACCATTATTGTTTCCGGAGGTGTGATAATCTCCATCAGAGTCTTTCCTACCCAAGAATGTCCTTCAGGAATTGTGAACTGAATAAATTGCACCGGGACTTCTTCCGTATAGTCGGTAAAGGTCTTCATAACATCCCCTCCACTATCTATCATGTCTAGCGATTTAGCAACTTTAGGCAAAAATGCTCCCTGAAACAAAATTGACAGGAGAACTATGAAAAAGGTTATATGGAAGAGGTTCTCATCAAGGTCTGCTCCCTGTACTGCCATAATTGCAAAAACTATGGAAGCTGCTCCTCTAAGTCCCGCAAAAGACACCAACATCATCTGTTTTACGCTGCTCTTAAACGGTGCAAGTATAGTAAATACGGCTGTCGGTCTTGATACCAAGGTCATAAACAAGAATATCAGTACTGCAGGGATTGCCACTCCCGGAAGCTTTGACGGACTTGATAAAAGTCCCAAAAGGAAAAAGATTACCATCTGCATCAGACTTGTAGTTCCGTCGAAGAAATGCACCAGATTCTTCTTATCCCTTATACGGCTGTTTCCCATTATTATTCCTGTAATATAAGCACTCAGATAACCATTGCCGCCAATGAAGCCTGCCCCTGCATAAGAGAGTACCGCCACTCCAAATACAAAGATTGTATCAAATCCATCTGCTTCTACAAGAATATTATGCAGAAACCATATAGCTATAATGGCAACTACAATCCCTACCACTATGCCGAAACCAAGTTGGCTAAGTACCATGAGTATTGGATTTTCACCATCTCCTCCATCTTGGAGCATCTGTATAAATATGATGGTGAGCATATAGGCTATCGGATCGTTACTTCCACTCTCTAATTCAAGCATTGAAGCAGTATTATATTTTAAGTTAAGTTTTCTGGAACGAAGTATGGAGAATACTGATGCCGCATCTGTTGAGCCTATGATTGAGCCTATTGCAAGTCCTGCTATCCAGCTCATGTCAAACACATAATGACAAAAAATACCTGTTATAAAAGCAGTAAGCACTACTCCGAGTGTGGATAAAAGTCCCGCCTTCACAGCTACAGGCCTCGCCTGTTCCCAGTCTGTACCAAAACCACCATAAAATATAATAAATATAAGAGCTATCGAACATATGTTCTCTGCAAATGCATAGTTTTCAAAATCAATCCTGAAGAGTCCGTCCGAGCCAAAAAGCATTCCAAGAAAAATAAAGGCAAGGAGCATGGGCATGCCCAGTTTTGCCGATACCTTATTTAGCATTACACAGGCAAAAATAACTATTGAAACCAGCATTAAAAAATTTACCATAGCTCCTCCTTTCCTATATTTATTAAAACCGACACAGGCTCAGCCCATATCGGTTAAAATCAACTTCTACTTATTCTTTGTAGCGCTTTCACCTTTTATAGCCGAACCTGAGGCAGGTTCCTTATGGCTGGCAAAAATAAAATTCGTAAGGGCTTCCTTGTTTTTAGGCAAGTCAAAGACTACTACTGACATTCCATTTGGTTTCTCCTCATGACAGGTACCGTCAAGTGGAATTCTTAGATTATCAAGAGGTACTCCATCTATGCTAAGCTCCAATACTTCTGCAAGATAAGAACTTGCATTATCCTTCTTTATATCGGTCTGTATCTGAGAAAATATTGTATCAAGCATTTTAACTAAGGTAATAGGATTGCTCTTCTTTACTTCCTTAAATATAGCACCCATAATCCTTCTATGTCTTGAGGTTCTACCAAAATCGTCAATCGAGCCATCCAGTGTAGCCTCATATCTTACCCTTGCATAACCGAGAGCCTGATTGCCATTCATATGGTTTACGCCCGGTTTTAAGGTACGGTTTGATTTCTTAGAAATATAATTTTTAGTATTCAGATACTGTGCCTCACCGGCGGTAATCTCTATATCAACTCCACCAAGGTCATCTATCACCTTCTGGAAGGTCTCAAAACTTACTACTGCTGAACCATCAAGCCTTATTCCATAAGTTTCAGCTATGGTCTCATAAACAGTATTGATTCCACCCTTTCCAAAAGCGGCATTGATTTTTGTACTATAATATCCCGGGATATTAACATAACTGTCCCTCATAATAGAAGTAAGTCCAAGTGTTTTCTGCTTGGTATTTATAGTAGCTATCATAATGGAGTCAGTACGCCCTGAGGCAACACCGTTACTTCCTATAGCCTCCACTCCTAAAAGAAGTATGTTATAGACTCCGTCCTCATGAAGAGCATTCTTAAATGTGTCGGACATTTTAGAAATATCTATATTATCTGTAATCTCACCAACCTTCAGTTCCGGCTCCTCTTCTTTCTCTGTATCTATAGCAGAGCCTGATACTTCTTTAACAGGTTTGTTAGGTTTTTCGTTTGTCTTTTCCATCCTCCAGTAAGCATACTTCACCGCAAGACCTGTCATTATCTTCCTACCCGGTTTTGTAAGTGTGAGAAATGCACCTCCTGCCAGCAACACCACTATCAAAAAAATCAGTATTTTTAAGAAGATATTCATACCTTTCTTCTTTTTTCTTTTTTTTCCTGACTGCCCCTGCCTGTGTTCCTGCGCCTTTGTATTTTTTCCCATTTCTTCTCCTACCTGTTTTGCAAGCGAATTGCGTACTTCTTTCATAAACTCATCTTCTTTATTCATTGTAAACCTTCTTTCACTACCTAATTAAAACATACTCTATATTTTATACCATATCTCTCCTCAATTACAAGTAAACTAACTTTAAGGTTTTCTTACATTTTTATTATCTAAAAATACCGAGAAACTCCTGCTTGTCTACCTAAAATATTTATGCTATCCTAAAAATGTTTTTATCTTAAATGTAAAAGGAGAAAATATGATAAATTATTCACTTATTTCAAAAGAAACAGAGGCTCTCACCTCCGATGTCAATAACCTCATTGCTAATCTTTCAAATGTATCCGCTCTTTTAAATATGGAACTTACAGATATTAACTGGGTAGGCTTTTACCTTGTTGAGGGCGACAATCTGGTACTGGGTCCTTTTCAAGGTAAGCCTGCCTGTGTAACCATCCCTATAGGACGGGGTGTGTGCGGTACTGCCGTATCTACCGATAGTATACAACTTGTTAAAAATGTGCATGAATTCGCAGGACATATTGCCTGTGACTCCGCCTCCAACTCTGAACTCGTTCTACCCATCCATGATACATCAGGCAGGGTTGTTGCCGTCCTTGATATAGACAGCCCAAGTCTTGGGCGTTTTAATGAATCTGACAAGGAGGGGATAGCTCTCCTTACTCCTATTCTTGAGAAACTCTTTGCTTAATTTTAGCGGCTGCCTGAAATAATAAGCTCAAGACTGCCGGTTAATGCATAATCACCAAAGCCATGAGGGAGGATGAAATGTTCTCCCTTTTTTATTTTCCATTCGGAGTTATCCTTACTCTTAAGCTTTCCACTTCCTTCAAGAACACTTACTAAAGTAAAATCTGTATTCTGTGATAAGCTCACTGTAGTTTCGGTTTTTACATAGTCCACCTCAAAAAGCGAACAGGTAACCATGTTTCTTACTAAAGAACCGTCCTCAAACTCAATTGCCTTTCTATGTTCAGGCTCTTTTGCTTCAAATGGGCAGTCTATTACATCCAAACATTTATCAATATGAAGTTCTCTAGGTTTGCCGTTTTGTAATCTGTCATAGTCATACAACCTGTAAGTAATATCGCTGTTTTGCTGCGTTTCAAGTATGATTGTACCACCCTTTATAGCATGAACAGTTCCCGGTTCAATAAAGAAAAAATCTCCTTTTTTTACAGGTATTTCCCTTATCAGCCCCAAAAAATCCTTGTTCTCAATGTATTTATGAAGTTCCGCCTTATCCTTTGCATTATGCCCTATAACTATGGTGGCATCTTCCTTCGCATCAACTATATACCAGCATTCAGTCTTGCCAAGAGAGCCATTTTCATGAGCTTTTGCATACTCATCATCAGGGTGAACCTGAATTGATAGGTCTGTTTCTGCTGAAATCAACTTGGTTAAAAGAGGAAATACTTCCGCCTCTCCTGCCCTTCCCCAAAGTTCCTTGTTAGTTGACCAAAGTTCACTAAGAGTTTTACCTGAATATTCCGAGTCTTCCCTGGTTTCTACCGTGCAGTCTCCGTTTTTATGAGCACTTATAGCCCAGCATTCTCCTGTCTTATCGCTTGGAATATCATAGTTAAACTCTTCTCTTAAGGCAGTTCCGCCCCATATCATTTCTTTAAATACCGGTTTTAAAAATAATGGTTGCATATCTTTCTCCTAATTCTTCTTTCCCATAGCTTCTGCAAGAGCCAGTGTTTCTTCTTCAGCCAGTTCCACATCAGCCAAACCATTTGTTATTTTTTTAACATAAGTATATGTACCTGCTGTTGTACTATGTACTGAGTTTATAAGAAAACCGTCATTTCTTTCATCTAAAAGTACTATAACAGAACTTAAACGCCCTCCCATATCTGCCAAAGAATCATACCTATGGACAGATGATTTCTGATAAGCATTTTTTAGCTTTCTAAAAATTTTATCTATATCATCAGTATTTTTGGCCTGCACTTCCCTAAGCTTAGTAACCTGTGCAAATTTCTCGGCTATCTTATCCTCTAAGCTTCCCTCACTTCCCTCGGTTAAAGCCGCTATCCTCTTTTTGAGATTAGAAATTTTTGCAAACTGAATTATATCAAAAATAAGCAGAAGCAAAACCATGCCTGCCAAACCGCAGATTATATATTCTGCCTGAAAGTCATATCCAAATAAATTCATCTCATTTACCTCTCATCAGCTTACTTTTTTATAGTAGAAAACAGTTCCGTTATTCTGTCAAGTTCATCTACAGAATAATATTCTATTTCTATTTTTCCCTTACCATCCTGCCTGCCTTTGATGCTTACCTTACTGCCTAAGATACTTTTAAGGCTGTCCTCAAGCTGCTTATAGATTAGTTTTTCAGAAGACTTCTCCTCTTTTTCAGGCTTTGTTTCTTCCATCATCTGCCTTACAAGTTTCTCCGTCTCCCTTACACTGAGTTTTTCGTCAAAAATCTTTACAGCAAGCATCTGCTGTTTAGATTTATCTTCCAACCCAAGCAATGCCCTTGCATGACCTGTAGTTATCATTCCTTCTGCTAACATCATCTTGACTTTTTCATCTAACTTCAGAAGCCTTAATGCATTAGTGATAGCTGAGCGGCTTTTTGAAACTCTCTCAGCAAGATCATCCTGCTTCATCTTATACTCATCTATTAATTTTTTGAAAGCCTCTGCCTCTTCTATAGGGTTTAAGTCCTGACGCTGGATATTTTCAATAAGTGAAACTTCCATTATTTCTTTGTCTGTATATTCTCTTATTATCGCAGGAACTTTTTTTATTCCTGCAAGCTTAGAAGCTCTCCATCGCCTCTCGCCTGCTATAATTTCATATCTCTTCCCTCTTTTGGTGAGTATTAGAGGCTGAATAACTCCATGTATCTTAATTGACTCCGACAGTTCAAGTAATCCGTCTTCATCAAAACTCTTTCTTGGCTGTCCTAAATTAGGGTCAATATCTGCAACAGGAATTTCCACAAACGAATTGTCTGCGGCATTTTTTACCTCTGCCTTTGTCTTATTTTCGGGAATCATCGAATCAAGACCTTTTCCCAAACCTTTTTTCATTGCCATAACCTTCCTCTTTCCTCGTAGCTAATACCTCTCTTCGCCACTTTCTATTACTTCTTCTGCCAAGGCTCTATAGCCCTCTGCTCCTGCCGACTTAGAGTCATATATATTGATTGGCACTCCATGGCTTGGCGACTCTGCAAGCCTCACATTTCTGGGAATTATTGTCTTATATATATTCTGTTTCAAAGTATCCTTTACATTTTCCACTACCTGAAGTGAGAGATTGGTTCTTGCATCATACATAGTAAATACAACTCCCTCTATATAAAGCCCTTCATTCATCCTTGCTTTTACAAGCTCTATGGTATGTATGAGCTGACTAAGTCCTTCAAGTGCATAATACTCACACTGAATCGGTACAAGCACCGAATCTGCCGCTGACATGGCATTTACTGTAAGTGTGTTTAATGAGGGCGGACAGTCTATGATAATAAAATCATACTCTGCTCTCACTATTTCAATATGCTTTTTAAGAATATAATGCTGGTCAGGTATTCCTATAAGTTCTATCTCTGCACCTGCAAGGTTTACATTGGCAGGTACTATCGAAAGCCCGTCATATACATTTTCCACTATACAATCCTTAAGCTCACATTCTCCAAGCAAAAGCTCGTAAACTGTATTCTCTGCATTATTTTTATCCACTCCAAGTCCGCTTGAAGTATTTCCCTGTGGATCTATGTCTATTACCAGAACCTTTTTACCTTTTTCTGCAAGGCAGGCTGACAGGTTAATTACCGTGGTTGTCTTACCCACACCACCCTTTTGGTTTGCTACCGCAATTACTCTCCCCATGTCGTCCTCCGAGGTTAATCTATAGTTGTACAAATATTGTCATTTTCACTACTAACTTATAATAATACCATAATTTAAGTTAATAATCTAGATGTAAAAAGCACCTGCGTCGACAGGTGCAAAATTTTATTATATATCTTCAATTTTAATATTATGGTGTGAGAAATGAGATATTTTATACTTAGTTCTCTATTTATAGCTTCCATTAGGTCTTATTATAGTTTCCAATACCATATTTTCCTCTTTTATTCTTATGTAAAGCACTATTGCATAAAGAGGCAATACAACAATACTAACCATTTTACTATGACAAATCAGAGCAATTCCCACAAGTTCAGGTACTATATTCAGGAAATAATTAGGATGCTTCACCGTTCTAAAAAGCCAATGATCTTTGAATTTGTGATTCTTTGCAACCATAAGCTTCACTGTCCATATACCATCCAGAAGTTTGACAACAGTATAAAGCATAATCATTGAAAAAATTAAAAGACACAAACCTATAAAACTTATCTTATCAAAAGTTGTATTACTGATAATTGCCTCAATAAGACTGCCAAAATAAAAAATTATATGCAAAATAGTAATTCTCTTACTGTTCTTTACTCCATATTCACTGCCACCATTTTCCAGAATATTTTTCTCATTTTTCTTCGATATTTTCAAAAATGCCAACCTTATTACAAATACTGCTATTACTATGGCATATATCGCATATTTTTCCATCTCTAATCAATTCCCTTTCCTAATTAAATATATAAACTATAAATTGTTTTATATATTAGTTATATTAATAGGATTATTTAGAAATTTCAATATATATTAACAGATTTTTATAAAATTTATGTTTTTTTAAGTTGTACTTTTACTCCTTTCATGTGACTACACATATCAAAAATACTAAAGCCCCCGATCAAACATCGGAGGCTTAACTAATATTTTTTTATTTATTTCTTCTGTACATACTTTAAGCAGTCAAGAGTTACAGCTACAAGTATGATGATACCTTCAAATACGAACTGTAAGTTAGTATCTATACCAAGGATGGTAAGTGAGTAGGTAAGTGCTGTAAAGATAAGTACACCCACAACTACACCTGAAATCTTACCGATACCACCGGTAAAGGAAATACCACCAACTACGCAGGCTGCAATAGCATCCATCTCCCAGCCCTGTCCATAAGCTGCTGAGCCTGAACCAACCATTCTCGCACACTCAAGCCAAGCACCGAAACCATAAAGGATACCTGCAAGGATGAATGCTCCGAGGGTAACTGCAAATACCGAAATACCGGATGCAGAGGCTGCCTCAGGGTTACCACCTACAGCATAAAGATTCTTTCCAAAAGGAGTCTTGTTCCAAATAAACCAAACTACAGCTATAGCTGCAACCGCCCAAAGAATGATGGTTGGAAAACCGTTTAACTTAGGTATAATCATATCCGGAATATTTGACTCAATAGCACCAAAGGACACACCCTTTGTAGCGTAAGTAGCTAAACCGAAGATAACAAGCATATTCGCCATTGTTGAAATGAACGGATGCATTTTAAACTTAGCCGTAAAGAAACCTGCTATTGCCGTAAAGAAAGTACAAAGTATTATACAAACCACTAATGCAAGCACTACTCTCACTCCAACAGGAAGTCCCGTAAAATCGAATGCATGGCCAAATACCTGACCTGTATTTGCACCCTGATGCATGATAATGGTTGCCACCGTCATACCCATACCTATCATACGACCGATAGAAAGGTCGGTACCGGTAAGGAGAATAAGACCTGCAACTCCAAGAGCAAGATACATCTTAGGAGATGCCTGCTGTAAAATGTTAAGTACATTGTTATAAGTAAGCAGGTGTGTCTGTGGTCCCTTTAACACAGGCGTAATTATACTAAGTCCTATGAATATCAGGATAATTGCGATGTACAGACCATTCTGCAAAAGATATTTCTTAATACTGAAACTGTACTTATAATTCTCTACCTTAATCTTATGATTCTGCATAAAGGTAAACTTAGACATTCTAAGTAAATCAATAAGATGGTACTTATGGCTGAATGCCTCCATCTTTCTATCCTTTATGTCCTGAATATGCTTTTCATACTCAAGTTTTGCATCAAAAAGACGGTTTTTATAAACATAATTCTCATCTTTGATTTCCTGATGGTCTGAAAGCTTTGATAGATTTTCCTTATGCTCTGTGGCTAATTTACCAAGTTTTGACTGATACTCAGCCTTTGCCTCTTTTTTAGCCTCTTCACAGCTTGCAACTAAAGGCTTGTAGTATTCTTTGTCAAAATGTGCATCTATATAAGCCTCTGCTTCACTTATATATTTTGCAATCTGGTCTTTATTTGCATTTTCGACTGACTCAGCCTTTTTAAGCTCTGCCTGAAGCTCTGAAATCTCTTTATTTCTCTCATCTGCTGAAAGGGTCTTATCTCTTTTTACACTTTCTATCAAGCTCTGGAGAGATATAACCTTATCAGTTCCATCGGCTCTCAGTGCATCGATTTTTTCCTGAATCTTACCTACGAAATCATCTATAGGCTTACACAGCTTATTCTCTTCTTCCACTGTTAATATTTTACTCATAACCTTAATCTCCCTCATTTATAGGTATTTTGCACTCAATCTAAGCAGCTCTTCCTGATCAGTCTCTTTAGTATTTACTATACCCGAAAGCCTACCATTACTCATAACTCCGATACGGTTAGTAATACCTAAGATTTCAGGCATTTCAGAAGATACAACTATTACAGTCTTTCCTTCTTTAGCCATCTTTATTATTAGCTCATAGATTTCATATTTTGCTCCAACATCAATACCTCTGGTAGGCTCATCCATCATAAATACCTGTGGCTGACGTTCAAGCCATTTTCCAAAAATAACCTTCTGCTGGTTTCCTCCTGAAAGGCTGGAAATAAGGTCCGATGGACCCATACACTTAGTGCGCATTATCTTAATTTCCTTAGCAGTTGCCTTAACCATCTTCTGGTCTGAAAGGATGGCACCTGACATATACTGGTGAAGGTTAGCTATGGTTGTATTAAAGGTTAAATCTCCCTTTAAGAACAGTCCGTTTGCCTTTCTTTCCTCAGTAATCATAGCAAAACCACTTTCCATAGCTTCTATAGCACTATCAAAGTTCATCAGCTTATTCTTAAAATAAACTCTGCCTGAAGCTCTGGTTCTCACACCGAAAATAGTTTCAAGAAGCTCTGTTCTTCCTGCTCCTACAAGTCCATAAAGTCCGAATATCTCTCCTTTTCTTACATCAAAACTTATATCCTGAAGCTGCGGCTTAAACTTTGTAGAAAGATTCTTAATAGAAAGCACAGGCTCACCCGGCTCATTATCTACAGGAGGGAAACGGTTTTCAAGCACTCTTCCTACCATTGCTGTAATAAGTTCATTCATATTTGTCTCGGCTGATGGCTTAGTCATAACCAAATTACCATCTCTAAGAACTGAAATTTCATCACAAATTTCAAATATCTCATCCATCTTATGAGATATGTAAATAAGAGAAATACCTTTTTCTTTCAGCATCCTCATCATCTCAAATAATTTATTTACTTCCTGAATATTCAGCGAAGAGGTAGGCTCGTCAAGTACAATTACCTTTGAATTGTAGGATATAGCCTTCGCAATCTCACACATCTGACGCTGTGAAACTGACATTTTACCCATAGGCTGAGTTAGGTTTATAGTCATACCTAATTTGCGAAAAAGCTCTGACGCCTCTTTTCTCATTCTTGCTTCATCTACTATTCCTAACGAATTTACAGGGCATCTGCCTAAAAATAAATTGTCTACCACACTTCTTTCCAGACACTGATTGAGCTCCTGATGAACCATTGCTATTCCATTTTCAAGTGCATCTTTGGGACCTGAAAAGTTTACTTCTTTCCCATCTAATATAATGACTCCATCATCCTTTTGGTAAGTACCGAAGAGGCACTTCATCATAGTGGACTTGCCTGCGCCATTCTCACCCATAAGTCCCATAACCGTGCCACGCTTTACATCTAAATTAATATGCTGTAAAACTCTATTCCTGCCAAAAGACTTACTCATGCCGCGTATCGATAAGATAGTCTCATTGTTTTTATCTTCCATAATTAATACCCCTGCTATATCTTATTCAAATACCTTGTGTATGCTTTCTGTTAAAAAAGGTGACGGCATAAGCCGCCACCTAATGCTTTAAAGCTTTTATATCTGTTCTTAAAATTATTTAAGAAGAGCTGTATAAGAAGCTGCATTGTCTGTCTTAACCATGTTGATAGCAAATGCATCGTACTCACCAGGGTTACCAAGTCTGTTTGTGATATTAGACTCTGTCTGTCCATCACCTGCGATATACTCAACATTGAGGTTTAATAACTTGTCATACTTCTGAAGAAGTGGCTGATATGTAGCACCTAAGAAGTTATCAGCTGAGTTATAGATATTGAGCCATACCTTCTTCTCAGGACTCTTAGCTGCATCAAGCTGCTTTGCAACAGGCTCGAAAGGAACTGTAGCATCAAGGAAGCTCTGATAGTTATCAGCTGTTACAGCAAGGTTTAATGCATAGTAAGATCTCTGCTCTGCATTATACTCATAGTCCTCACCCTCTTTAAGTACATTGCCTGCCTCATCAGCAGTAGAAATACCTGTATTTACATCTACACCGTCAAGTGCATTACGAAGCACACGAAGTGTTAAGTAAGCCTGAACATCTGCATGCTGGCTGATAGTTCCGCCGTAGCCGTCACCGATAGCTGCAACTGCATCGCTGTTTGCATCATATCCGAAAGTAGGTACCTTCTGCTCTTTTGACCAAGCATTGAACATAGCCATACCCATACCGTCATTGTTAGAAGCTACAACATCTATCTGCTCACCGAAAGAAGCTGACCATGTACCAACTGCATTACCTGCTGTAGGAGCATCCCAGGTAGCACCTGCTGCTGTCTTCATTTCCTGAGAAGCAAGCTCACGAACCTTAAATTTCTTTCCGCCAACTTCAAGCTCACCATCTTTAACAACTGTAGCTGAACCGTCTGTATTTGTTCCAACAGGATCACTTACAATATTGCCATCTTTCTCAACTGCTGTACCAAGTGCACTACGAACACCTCTTGTACGAGCGATAGAATCATTATGACCAACATCGCCGATAGCAAGTACATATCCGATAACGCCATCACCATTGCGGTCAATCTTATCTGCATTCTTCTCGATATAATCTTTAATCATCTTACCCTGTAATTCAGCACCCTGTGTAGCATTGAAACCTACATAATATGTATTCTCATTAAAATTAAGGGCTGCCATATCAAGTTCTCCTGTAGCAGAGCTTGATGGCTGACGGTTAAACCATACTAAAGGCTTCTTTGCGTTCTCTACTTCACCTGTAGTCTGTGCTACTGATGATGTTTTAGAAGCAGAAGCTGCTGTATTGCTCTTTGCTGCACTTGATGTCTTTGTGTCAGAAGCAGGCTTTGAGCCACCGCCTCCGCAAGCTGATAATGAAATTGCTGTAGCAGCAACTAACATAAGTGATAATGCTCTCTTTTTCATGATTATACTTCCTCCTTTTTTATGAGTCCTTTGACTCAATCATTCACTCGTTCAGTATATCAAAAATCATTGAGTTAATATATAGAATTTTTTTCTATAATTATAAGATTTTTTTAGCTATTTTTCACTATATTAATGTATATTTTTCGATAAGCTTTCTACAGTTACTACATATTGGCTCACATTATAGTATTTTTAATCATATTTTTTCCTTATTACGAAACCCGCAAGGACTAACAAAACAGTCCCTCCCATATAATAAGCCATACTATCTCTTGCACCTGTTCTAGGTAAAGTTGCAACACCTCTAGGCACTCCATCGTCATCTACAAGTACATACTCCTTACTTCCATCCGGCAATGTTTTCTTTATATATTTTCCCTGTGGAGTTCCATCAGCATTTACAGCTATAAACTCATCCGGACTGTTAGGATCATTAGCATCCGGCATTGCATTTACCGGATATTGTGGAATGCTGTTCTCTCTATTTGGCTCTGTAACTTCCGGTACTTCTTCCGGTTCAGGTGTTTCCCTCGGATCTGTTTCAGAAACATTTTCTCCTTCTGACTCCTCTTCAAAGTCCTTCTCTACTGTCTTATCTGTCTGCTTAGGCTCTTTTTTTACTTCTTCAGGCTTTTTTGGAGTTTCCTTAGGCTCTTCTTTTACTTCTTCAGGCTTTTCTGGAGTTTCCTTAGGCTCTTCTTTTACTTCTTCAGGCTTTTCTGGAGTTTCCTTAGGCTCTTCTTTTACTTCTTCAGGCTTTTTTGGAGTTTCCTTAGGTTCTTCCTTTACTTCTTCAGGCTTTTGAGGAACTTCTTTAGGTTCTTCAGGTATTTCATTACTCTGTATAGGAACTATATTAGGAACACCTTGTTTATTCTTAGTTTTATTCTTAAACTCAATTGGCTCTATTACTGTTTTCTTTACTTTTCTATCTGCGTTATATACAGTTTCATAACCAAAGGCTACAGGCTGGCTCTGATTTCCATCAGAAACGAATATGATTACATGATAATTTTTTATATTCTCATCTTTAATTTGAGAAATTTTATTTTCATTTTTAATATAATCAAAGGCTTTTTGTGGTAATGAATTAGATGTTATCTCTCCATCTTCTCCATGCTTTTTATAAACATACTGGCGTTTTGTACCCCAAGTACCTCCACATGCTGCCCATACGGCATTCTGCTTATAATCATTTCCATTATGTATTCCAGATGGAGTATAGTCAGCATCAAGAGGAATCTTTTCTAAATAATACAATGTCTTTTTCAATACCTTTGCAGGATCCTCGCCATACATATATTGAATTTCATCAATAACACTGTCTGTATTCTTTTCATAAGAGTGTTTTACAAAAATATTACCCTTATTAATAACTTCACTTTCAGCATCATAAAATTTCTTCACTATATACTGTGCAAGCTGTTCTGTAGTCGGATCTTTTATAGCTTCAAATTTTGTATTATCTTCTAACTTAATGTCTGTATTTATACAATATGCACCTGTCTGATGTTTTTCTGCCTCTCCATTTATCCAATAGTCTACTGTTATCCTACCATGTTCATCGGCATTACCTACAAACTTTATTGCATTATCAAACTTACCTTCATCTCCCGGTACAGTTTCTTCTTCAACCTTTATTTTAAGAGCTTTTGAATCCTCTCCATATTCAATATCAGATACAGTCTCATCTTTCTTCTGTCTTATTTGGTATTTGCCATCTAACTTCGCTAAAAACTTTTTTGTAAATTTTATATTTCCATTTGCATCATTTTTAACTTCCTCAAGCACAGTATTATTTTCATCAAGCAGTTCAAATGTAAATTTACCTTCTGCAGGAGTTTGGTCATCCAATGTTACTTTAGCTGTTATATCGTCCGGTTTTACAAGTGCCTCTGCACCGGTATCAGCCGCCTCTGCTGTAATCCAGCTCTGCCCCTGCCAAGATACCAAACATATTGCAAGTACCATAGCAATAACACAAATTCTCCTAAAAATGAAACTTTTTCTCATACACATCCTCCTTTTACTGTTATAATATCAATGTTTTAGAGAGCATCTCTAAAGCCCTGCATTGTATACATATATAATAACATCAATTTTGCATGGTTACAATATTTTTGCATTTTTTAATAAATATTTAATTTTTTAACCAATTTTAATGTATATTTTTCGATAAGCTTTCTACAGTTAC